>JBEKHJ010000264.1:0-1000 GCA_050012335.1 Bathyarchaeia archaeon | reverse complement strand
GCATTATAGCTTAGTATACTAAAGCCATTCATAATTAATGGTGCAGTTGAATAAAATGTTGATTGCTGGTGTAGACGAAGCTGGTCGCGGATGCGTTATTGGTCCCTTAGTAGTCGCCGGCATCGCGGTGAAAATCGAGACTTTGCCTTTGCTCAGCGAGTTAGGAGTGAAAGACTCAAAGCTCCTGTCACCCAAGAAGCGTGAAGAGTTGTATCCTGAAATCATACGCTTAACCGAAAAATACCAGACAATAAAGGTCCTTCCTTACCAAATTGACAAAGCAGTTGAAAGCGCCAGAAAACTGCATAAACTAAACAGGCTTGAGGCGCAGACAATGGCACAGATAATTGAAGCCTTAAAGCCCGACGAAGTCTACGTTGACGCAGCAGACACGGTTGAATATCGATTCAGAAATCACATTCAAGAATGCCTAAAAATCAAAACCAGAATCATTTCTAAACATAAGGCAGACAAGATTTTTCCAGTTGTTTCAGCCGCATCCATCATAGCCAAGGTGGAACGGGACAGAGAAATCGCAAGTTTAAGGCTGGAATACGGCGACTTTGGCAGCGGATACTTAACTGACCAGAAAACTATGAGTTTCCTGAGGCGATTATTGGAAAAAAATGGGGAGTATCCTAGTTTTGTTAGAAAATCGTGGAAGCCTGCGAAAAGAGCAAAAAACGAGAAAGGGACGTTGCAAAAGAAGCTTGCTTAACTATCCTTTAAACATAAAGATGTCTTTAGTTGTAGTCAAATATCTTTTCAAAAAGACTACAATTTAGCATTAGTTATATAAATGTCGGCTACCTCTTTAATTATCAGGAACAGCGGGTTTTATACGGCGGTTATTTGATGAGCGAAAAGGATATCACAAGATTTCTGCAAATTCTCGGTCTATCAAAAAGAGAAATTCAAGTTTACCTGTTCCTTGCCAAAAGCGGCGTCCAATCAACTAGCTTTGTAGCTAAAAGGCTTAAAATGGAACGTGTTCAAGCAT
>JBEKHJ010000263.1:0-1000 GCA_050012335.1 Bathyarchaeia archaeon | reverse complement strand
GATTCATACTCTGGCTTAATGGCAAATATGGAAACGAGCAAATGAAGGAAATAGCAAGCAGAGTAAAATATCTACTAATCGCAGGCGACATCGTCGACGGGGTTGGAATTTACCCCAACCAAGCAAAAGAACTAGCTATACGAGACGTACATAAACAATACAACTTTGCTGCCAAGTACATGGAAAAAATCCCAGAGTACATCGAAATAATAATTTCCCCTGGCAACCATGATGCCTCACGCAAGGCCTTACCCCAACCTGCCATACCACAAGATTATTTGACTGGACTTCAAGGTAAAAACATTCACTCAGTTGGAAGCCCATGCCTATTAAGCTTACACGGTGTGGAAGTTTTAATGTACCATGGTCGGAGCTTAGACGACATAATCGCTGTTATACCAGGAATGGACCATGAACACCCAGAAAAGGCAATGAAGCTACTTATGCAAAGCCGTCATTTAGCCCCAGTGTACGGCGGCAAAACTATGTTATCACCCGAAAACCGAGACTACCTAGTAATAGACAGAGTGCCAGACATCTTCCACGCGGGGCACATTCACGTATTAGGTTACTGCAATTATCGTGGAGTGCTGGTGGTAAATTCAGGCGGTTGGCAGGAACAGACCGATTACATGGAAAAACTGGGGTTAGTCCCCACGCCAGGAAAAGTTCCAGTGGTGAACTTACAAACACTAGAAACAACCGTTCTCTCATTTAACTAAAGCTTTTCCAGCAGGCTTCAGCTAGCATCATTTTGAACCCTTATGAGAAACTTGCGGAGAATAGTCAATTAAACGACCAAATCGGCTATCACCGCCAAATACATCCTTAATAAGGCTTCGGGAAATTTCAAGCCTGATTTTTTTCGTTCTGCCATACCGACCCATACTTACAACTTTCGCATTTACAAGACCCATGGAATCAAGCTCGTTAATTAAAGTGCCTAAACGGCGTTGTGTCAGAAGCCCAGCACCCAATTCGCCACAAAGTTCGTTGTAAA
>JBEKHJ010000262.1:0-1034 GCA_050012335.1 Bathyarchaeia archaeon | reverse complement strand
TAACTGTTCCACTTACGATGCCGCTGGTGCTTGATGTTGGATTACCGTATACTGTTACGTTTACCTGATGGCCTGCCAAATAGTTAGCAGAGAAGTTAGCTGGAATAATTATGCCGTCTGATGATGAGTGGTCTGCTAGGTACTTTGAAAAGTCCTCTGTAGCATTTACTGTTATAACCCTGATTGTGGTGGAACTGTTGAGCGCATTTAGAAACTGTGAAGCAATATCCATTTGTGGTATAGCAAACGGACCTGTGTCTTGGTTTTGCGCATAAACATTCACGGTTCCAGACGACCCACCTGAAAAGATTGCTCCGAAAATCAAGATAAGAATTACTGGGAATATTAGTCCGAAGAATAGTCCAAACTTGTTTCTTAAGTATCCGCGGCTGAAAACCTTGAAGTCTGAAAAGATTCTTTTTCCACTAACCACTTTTAGCGCCTCCGTTTATTATTTGTAGGTTTGCTTTCGTTTTCCTCAGATGCGATTTCTCCTTGTTCGTTGACTGTTCCGCTGACAAGCTTGACAAATACGTCGTCTAGACTGTCTTGGCGCGTTTGGATTTCTCCCCAGTCCATTTTTGATTGTTCAGCGGCTGCCAAAGCAGCTAACGCATCAATTTTCATTCTTAGGGGTATGATGATTTCTCTTTTGGTTTTATCGTAATCAACTTGCAATTCAGTGTTTGCTCTAATGTAATCCGCGAGTTTTTCGCTTCCGTGGATTTCCAGTCTTTCGCCTGACCCGTGCTCCTTTATGATTTCATCCGAGGTTCCCATAGCAACTATGTGCCCATGGTCCATGATGGCTACTCTGTCACATAATTGCTGCGCCTCGTCTAGGTAATGAGTGGTTAAAATTATCGTTTTACCCTTAGCCTTCAATCCCCTAATCACATCCCAGATTGCCCTTCGAGCGTTCGGATCCAATCCAGTGGTAGGCTCGTCAAGAAAGAGCAGTTCAGGAGTGTTCACAAGTGAGAGAGCAAGCCCTGTTTTCTGCTTTTGTCCTCCTGAAAGGTTGTCGAAGTTAA
>JBEKHJ010000261.1:0-1050 GCA_050012335.1 Bathyarchaeia archaeon | reverse complement strand
GCAAATCGGTGGAAAAAGTCAAAAATGATGTCAGATAAAATTCCTGTAAAAATAAAAGGGCATGGGGTATCCTTTAGGGGTTTTAGCGAAAAGTGTAAAGGGAAGATAATGAGACATAGAAATTATGAATTTTGAATTATGAGTTATTATTGACCAAAAAACACCGACGGACTGGCGACTTACCATTAATCATTTTGACATGAGCGACAGGGTATGATAAATTTATTTGTAGGGTGAACATGACCAGAAAAAAGGCAGAGGTTTTGGATATTATTAAGGAAATAATAGAAAAGGATCAGGAAGTCCTATTCGCTTATCTATACGGGTCCTCTGTTTACGCGGATCTCTTAGGAAGCGATATTGACTTAGCTGTATATCTCAAGCCCGCGGATATCAAGGCATATATCGGGAAAGAGGAAGAATTAACCGCTACTTTAGCCATTAAACTCCACACCGACAAGATCGATCTTCGAATCCTCAATGTTTTACCCCTCTTGTTGCAGTATAATATCCTCAAAGAAGGAACACCCATTTTCGTCAGAGATGAGAGAGAGAGAGTTGATTTTGAGACGAGGGTTATGGAAAGATTTTTTGAATTAAAACCTTACATCGATGAGTACCGACAGTTGTCTCTGTTGAAGATCAAAGCTGGTATTTAGATGAATCCAAAAGATTTAGTTAGAAAAGACCGAATCATCGAATATCTCGATAACATTGAACGCCAGGTCGAGGATATAAAGTCTATTCCTATTTCGAATAAGGATTTCTTCCTTGATAGGGGTAATACTATTCAAATAAAGGCAGTCAAATACAGCCTGGCTTGTGCTATACAGGATGTAACAAGAATTTGTGCCCATCTTGCTTCTGCGCTTTCTCTCTGGAAAGTCAGGGAGAGTGAAGCTGAGGCGATCCTAAGTCTTGCGGAAGCAGGAATCATTCCTAAAGAGTTTGCAGACAAAATTAAGGGGATGCCTGCTTTCAGAAATAGGATCATCCATGATTATTTGCCAAACGAGTTTGACGCTGAAAGGTTGTTTGATAATCTTCAGA
>JBEKHJ010000260.1:0-1077 GCA_050012335.1 Bathyarchaeia archaeon | reverse complement strand
ACTGTTCCGCATTAAGAAATGTTGTCTTTAAGTTTTCTTGGGCTTCCTTTAGCGATTTTTCAATGTCTTTTAGGTTGACAATTGCGTTTGCTCGCTTATACTCAAGCAGGGCAAGGTTTACCCGTTTCTCTAACACTTCGCCTGTAACCTTGTCAGCTGATTCTTCCAGATTGAGCATTTTTGCTTGGTTCTCTTTGACTTGCTCGTTTGCCTTGGAGATTTGCTGCTGTGAGGTTTTCAGCATTTCTTTAAGGTTTTCGTTTCTAAGCAGCTTAAGTTGGCCTTTGCTGTTCTGGATTGCTTGCTCCAGCGCTTGTGTTTCTTCAAGCAACTGTCCAATCAGTGACTGTGTAGATTGGTTTTGAGCGATTTCGCGTTCAAGGCTTAATCGTTCATCAAAAACTGTCCTGGTTTCTTTTTTCAGTGTTTTCTGCTGGTTCTGCTGATTGTTTAGTTGGTTAATTATGGCTTGTTTTTCCTCTTCGATTTTGCTTAGCGCTTCTTGGTTTTTGTTGAGGTTTGATTGTAAACTTTTAACTATACTTTCGCGTCTTTCAACTTCTGCCCAAGTTAATTCTCGGTCCAAAAATCTCCGTTTAATCTGAAGTTGCTTTTTCTCTTGATATTTATCGTATTGTTCACGCCAATAATTGAGCGTTTGCTGGGCTGACTCCAAAAGTTTGCTTACGGATTCTTCTTGTGTGAGAATTCGCATAAGTTTTGTTTTTGCTTGCAGGACGTTTTCGCGGAAAGGTTCTAAGCCGACTGCTTCTTCAACCATGCGTAGTTTTTCTGTATTGCTCAACACGGTGAATTGTTCAACCATGTTCTGATGCATGATGATGAGCATGTTGTCTGGGTCAACGCCGAACCTGCCGAGTAACCTTTCAACATCTTGTTTGCCGACGGCTCGGTTTTCAAGTTCAAACCCGTATTTGCCGTCACGGCGCAACACGCGGGTTAGGAACAGTTGGTCTTTTAGGTATTTTGGTACTGGGCGTTTGTTTCCCATTTTGCTGTTATCTAAAATGAGCGTTACTCGCGCTTGGTCTTTTCCCCAGCGGATTAAATCGCTGA
>JBEKHJ010000259.1:0-1097 GCA_050012335.1 Bathyarchaeia archaeon | reverse complement strand
GAAACCGGCAAAAACGTCCGCGTATTAGAGCAGGGTGTTGACGACCGTAAATTCCTAGAAGATCTATTCATACCCTTCAGCATACTAACAATCAACACGATTTGGCTTCCAGATGGAACCACAGAAACCAGAGTTATCCTGAAGCGGAAACGTGGTGCACAGTTGCCTTTTGACGTTAAGGCTTTAAAGGAAATCGCCAGTAAAATACGTAAAATGTCCTTACGCGTAGAAATCGCAGATTAAGGATTGGCGATTAAACATGAACTTGGACTCTATTGGTGAATGGATTAGAACGCACTATACCAGTAAAGTGACACCAGAAATTGATGGTCAAGAAGTAACACTTTTCGGTTGGGTTCAAGAAATCCGCGACTTGGGTGGAATCCGCTTCATTATACTGCAAGACCGAGAAGGAACAATCCAAATAACTATTCCAAAAAAAAGAATAGCGCCTGAAGTTTTAGGCAAGTCGGATCTTCTGCAGAAAAGATTCAGCATAGCAGTTAAGGGAACAGTTAAAAAAACAAACATGACACCGAGAGGCATAGAAGTAATACCTAACGAAATCAAAATCTTGAGCGAAGCCACGCCTCAACTTCCCATTGATATTACGGGGAAAACGCCAGCAAACATAGAAGCACGTTTAGACGTAAGATCTCTTGACCTTTGCCAAGAAAAAAACTTAGCAACCTTCAAAATTCAGCACACCGCTCTTGAGGCAATACGAAGTTTCCTATTTCAGAAAGGATTTTTGGAAGTTCACACGCCACGAATTATTGCGTCTGCAACTGAAGGTGGAGCAGAATTATTCACCGTTGATTATTTTGGTCAAAAAGCGTACCTCGCTCAAAGTCCGCAGCTCTACAAAGAAGAATTAATACTAAGCTTCGAGAAGGTTTTTGAGGTTGGACCTTTCTTTAGGGCAGAAGAATCACACACACGCAGACACTTAAGCGAGTTCGTTTCCGTGGACATAGAAGAAGCTTTTGCAAACGCTCAAGATGTCATGCAACTTCTCGAACAAGTCATACATCACGCTTGCACAACAGTAAAGGAGAAGTGTGCAAGTGAGCTCTCGGTGCTCAAATACAAGTTTG
>JBEKHJ010000258.1:0-1102 GCA_050012335.1 Bathyarchaeia archaeon | reverse complement strand
TAGTTTTATTGGTTTTGGAGCCGTCCCTCGCAAGAGGGATAGGGCTAAGGCATATTTGTACTTTAAGAGCCAAGCACAGTCGCTCTTTGATTTTAGAGAAGCCAGAAACGCAGAAGACATCTTCCGCGTTACGCTTCTAGCTTCCCTAAACAACGGTTACGTCGAAGGATCAGCTGATACATTGAGCCTGTGTGGCCAGACCGTACGTAACCACCTTAAACACCAAGAACCAAAAAGAATTCTTCAAGCCAACACAGATCTACTGCAGGAAATGAAGAGATACGGTGCCTTCTCAAGATTGCTCACATTAGCAATAGATTTACACGATGAAATGTACTACGGCGACCCAGAAACGCAAGGCGTAACTGGTACCAAACCAAAGAAAGGTTCATACTACGCTTACAAGTTCGCAACAGCCAGCGTCTTGCTAGATGGCCAACGTTTCACTCTGGCTGTCGAGCCCATTATCAAGTTAAGCGTACTTGAACATGTTAGGCAGCTAATAAACCAGATACTTGACCTCGGCGTCAAAATACGGCTGATTCTCTTCGACAGAGGCTACTTTAGCACTGCGCTCATAAACTACCTAAACACGTTGCCCTTTGGCTACATTATTCAGTTGCCGGCCAGTATCAAGGGGCTAAAGGAAGACGAAGACCGACTCTACACGACCAGAAGACACGGAACACCAAAACGTGAGCAGGCCACGTTTAGGCTTGTAACTTTCAGGGGAAGAGACTTTCATGGGAAGGTTAAACTGTTCATTTTTGCCACAAACACGAGTCTTAAGCCATTAAGGATTAGGCGGTTGTTTCGGAAGCGTTGGGGCATAGAGACTAGCTATCGGATGATTCGCAAATTCTTGGCTAAGACAACTTCCAGGCGTTACAGGGCTAGACTGCTATATTTCTATTTGGCTGTTGTGCTGTATAATTTGTGGGTTAAGCTTAATTTTAGGCAGGAGGAACCGTTGTCAGCTGACGTTTTGAGGCTGCACTTGGCAGTGTTCTTGGTGATTTCTTTTTTGCCAGATTTGGAGAAGCCGATTGATGGAGAGTTAAGTCTTCAGGAGGAACTATGAGGTTAATTTTTTGATCTACTG
>JBEKHJ010000257.1:0-1106 GCA_050012335.1 Bathyarchaeia archaeon | reverse complement strand
TTTCACGGCGGCTTGCTTTCTGTTTCTTCATCACAGTAACAGTTGGCAGTGAATTTTGGAGTGCAAATGCAATAAAACACTAAATCGGCTTTTCCAATGTTAGTTATTCTTTGAGAAGTGCCAGCTGGAATAACAATTACGTCTCCCGCGCCTACTTCGGTTGGTTCAAGGTCGCCAACGTTTACTTTGCCCCGTCCACTTGTAACAAGGTATATCTCATCTACGCCCTTGAGATGGTGTGCAACGGTTGTAACTCCCGGTTGTACTCGGGCGCGCGCCACCGATATGCCCCTTGAGCTGTAATTTTCAGCTATAAAACAGCGTTCTGCCGTTGAGAACTCGTTTAAGGAGTTAGCTTTTACAATTTTTGGCTTCATATTTTGCACCTTTAGCTTTTTTCTCGCGTTAAGGCGGGACTATAAAAGGTAAATAGGGTTCTATGCCTTATTTTAATTATATTTTTGCGCAAACCTTAATCAAACTAATATTTACGTGAAAATGGGCTTTTTTGCCAAAAAAGGGCTTTTTCTAATTTTTTTATTTTGTGCTTTTTGTTTATTTTCATGGATTTGTTTTTTTCTTTATAGACTATATTTCAAAGTTTAATGTAAAAATAGCTTATATAGGCGCTAACTGTAGTGTGTACATTAAGCTTGTTGACACTACATATATAACATTGCATGAGTATGTTAAATGTATGAGATGCCCCTACTGCAACTCTGAAAACTCCAAAACCTTGGAAACGCGCGATTCCCCAGAGAACACTACGCGCAGGCGTAAAGAATGCATTAACTGCGGAAAACGCTACACAACCTACGAGTACCTTGAAACCGTAGAGCTAATGGTAAGAAAAAAAGACGGCAAGCTTGAACGATTCGACGTTAACAAGATAATACGGGGCCTGCAGAAAGCATGCGAGAAAAGACCTGTAACCATGAGCCAAATCAATGAGCTATCAGGCCAAGTAAGGCAAGACCTTATGCTTAAAGGCACCGAAGAAGTTGCATCCCAAGAAATCGGGGATTTAATCATGAAGTCCCTAAAAAACGTCGACCGCATAGCGTACATTCGGTTTGCTTCAGTTTACAAGCAGTTTGAAGAGCCTG
>JBEKHJ010000256.1:0-1134 GCA_050012335.1 Bathyarchaeia archaeon | reverse complement strand
CAGAATACGGCGTACTCCTCCGCAGTGGAGAATACGTTGAAAAAGCGAGAAAACTCACAACCGTCATATTCGATAAAACTGGCACCTTGACAAAGGGAGAGCCAAGCGTTACCGACATTAAAACCTATAACGCTTATAATGAACAAAACGTACTGCGATATGCAGGTGCCGCAGAGAAAGGTTCAGAACACCCCTTGGCAGAAGCAATACTCGCCAAAGCCGAAGCCGATAAAGTAGACATTTCTCAAGTCGACAGTTTTGAAGCTTTACCCGGCAGAGGCGTCCAATGCAAAGTTGATGGCCAAATGGTTTTGCTTGGAAATCGCAAGTTAATGCAGGAACAAAACGTTTCCATCAGCGAGTTAGAAAACGACCTTACAACGTTGGAAGCGCAGGGAAAAACCGTTATGATACTAGCCGTCGATGGCGCTGCTTCTGGGTTGATTGCGGCTATGGATACTCCAAAAGATAGTGCTGCCCAAGCCATAGAGCAGTTGAAAGGCATGAATTTGGAAGTTGCAATGCTAACGGGAGATAATGAGCGAACAGCCAATGCTATAGCTCAACAATTAGGTATAAGCCAGGTTATTGCGAACGTTCTGCCTTGGCAAAAGGTAGATGCCATCAAAAAATTGCAGAGTGAAGGAAAAGTTGTAGCCATGGTTGGTGACGGCATAAATGACGCCCCAGCATTGGCACAGGCAGACATCGGCATTGCCATCGGCAGCGGAACCGACATTGCCAAAGAAACTGGCGGCATAGTGCTGATAAGAGACGACTTGCGAGATGTCGCTTTAGGAGTTGAACTAAGCAAAAAAACCATGCGGAAAATCGACACTAACCTGTTCTGGGCTTTCGCTTACAATGCAGTTATGATTCCAGTTGCAGCCTTGGGCTTGCTGAACCCAATGTATGCGGCTGGAGCCATGGCAATAAGCAGTTTAACCGTAGTCAGTAACTCGGCACTGCTGAAGTTGGCTAAGTTTAAATCAAGCAAAGTAAATCAGTAAAATGTCTAACGTGAGGTGAAAATGATTATGGCTAAAGATCCAGTTTGCGGCATGATGGTTGACGAGAAAAAAGCAAAATTCAAATCCGATTACAGCGGCAAAACTTTCTATTTCTGCGCTGCCT
>JBEKHJ010000255.1:0-1167 GCA_050012335.1 Bathyarchaeia archaeon | reverse complement strand
TCTCTGGACCAGACTGCTGACCGATATAAACACGAGAAATACGTGTCAAAGTAGAGCCGATAACATTAGTTAAGCTTAGAATCGTGGCTGCACGCTGCTGAGCACAGGTAACAGCTGCTATGGTATCGGCTGTTTCGCCTGACTGACTAACAGCTAAGATGGTGCTGTCTATGTTTACTGATTTGCCATGCTGCTCAATAAATTCTGAAGCATAAACCGGGTAAGTGGGCAAAAACGCAAGTTTAGAAAACATGTAAGAAGCCGCCAAACACGCATGGTAACTTGTTCCACATGCAACAAGAAAAACCTCGTTCGCCCGGTCAAGAAAAGTCGTAAGTAAATCCAAATAATGCTCCTGCATTCTCAGCGTGTTCCGTAGAGTTTCAGGTTGCTCATGAATCTCCTTAATCATAAAATGCGGATAGCCTTGTTTAACAGCCATTTCCGCTGTCCACTCAATAGTTACCGGTTCCCGGCTGACAGGGCTAGAATCCCGAATTTTCTTAATCTCGTAACCTTGTGCTGTCAGAATAACGAGTTCACCATTATTCACCATGACTGCCTTGTTGGTAACTGGCAGAAACGCTGGAATATCCGATGCGCAAAAAACACCGTTACCATTGATGCCTAAAACTAAGGGGCTTTCGTTTCTGGCGCAGATAATCTTGTCAGGCTCTTTTGTGGAGATTATGGCAAGGGCATAGGAACCTTCAAGACGCTTAAGGCTTTCTTGAACCGCATCGACAAAAGAGAGTTTAGGGTTCTCTTTGAGTGTTTCCTCAATAAGGTGTGGGATTACTTCGGTGTCAGTTTTTGAAACAAACGTATGATCAAGATTCTGCAGTTCTGTTCTGAGCTCCATAAAATTTTCAATAATCCCATTATGAACAACCATTATTTCTCCTGTGCAATCGGCGTGAGGGTGAGAGTTAACTTTTAAGGGTGCACCATGCGTTGCCCAACGTGTGTGACCAATACCTATGTTGCCTGGTAAGTCGTCGAGGTTTAGGATTTTGTGAACATCATCTATTTTTCCCTGATCCTTTTTTAGGTAAATTTTTCCATCGGATATTGTTGCTATGCCTACTGAATCGTAGCCACGGTATTCAAGCCGTTTAAGTGATGAACGTATTACAGGCGCAGCGTTTCCTTCTTTTAAAACGCAAC
>JBEKHJ010000254.1:0-1186 GCA_050012335.1 Bathyarchaeia archaeon | reverse complement strand
TTTATAATGACCAACGGCTGGAGGTGAGTTTACGGTGAAGGTTAAAGGCAAGAGGTTGGAGGCCAAAGAATTGGACCAGGTTTCTTCATTATCTTTGCCTTAATCCTCGAGCATAGCGGTCCTCAAACCTCCAACAAGTGTATCTTACTTTTAGGGAGAAATGAATGAAGTTCCAATCTATAGCCCCCGATGTAAAGCTTGGCGAAAATGTGAATATTCATAACTTCGTTAACCTCTATGGTTGTGAGATTGGTGATTATACAAAGATTGGATGTTTTGTAGAGGTTCAAAAGAACGCCCGTATAGGGAGGTACTGTAAAATCTCAAGCCATACCTTTATTTGTGAAGGAGTCACCATTGAGGACAACGTTTTTGTTGGTCACAGTGTCGTATTCATTAACGATACTTACCCACGTGCGACGAACTCCAACGGAGAGCTTAAGAGGGAAGAAGATTGGAAAGTGGAACCCATACTCGTTAAAAAGGGAGCATCTATTGGTTCAAACTCAACGATTCTTGGTAATGTGACGATAGGTGAGAACGCCATTGTTGGCGCTGGGAGCGTCGTGACAAAAGATGTTCCACCCAATGTGATTGTTGCCGGCAACCCCGCTCGCTTCTTTCACCCTATCGATTTCTTATCTCAAACCGACACTGCAGAGCAATATGTTTTATATGAATTTCTAAAAAGAGAATCGGAGATAAAATGAGATCGTAAGGCGTAAAGCGACAGAGGTGAGGGGTATGGAAAAACCGCTTAAGAAGTTGGATGTTTGGTTTAGAACTTGCTATTTTACTCGGTTTTGTTAGCAATGAGAATTTGGACGAAATAACGGGTCAATTGTTAAGAATCAATAAGATGCTCACAGGGCTAATTCGGAGCCTCGCGAAGGAGAACGGAAACAGTAACCAGAAGAAGCGGTCAGATAAGAAACGCTCTCGCGACTAACGACTTGCGCCTGACAAGGTTCAAAATGAATATTCCCTTCTTAGACCTTAAAACTCCCCATCAAGAACTCGAAGAAGAGCTGGTCGAGGTTTATCGGGAATGCCTCCGCAACGCTTCCTTTGTGGGTGGGCCTCAGGTGCAAGCATTTGAGGAGGAGTTTGCTCAATTCTGTGAAACTAAATATTGCGTTGCCGTAAGTAGCGGCACCGACGCCCTTCGGTTCGCCTTAATTGCCGC
>JBEKHJ010000253.1:0-1218 GCA_050012335.1 Bathyarchaeia archaeon | reverse complement strand
TCGCAAAGTTAGATAAAACACACGCATTCTACTGTTTCTTCTGTTCAAGCAAAGTCCTTCTGGGAAGAAAGCCAAACCGCGAATAGAACCCGTAAGCCTGCTCGTTGCCGACAGCCACTGAAACAATTTTCTTTTTCGCCCCTTTACCGTTTAACCACGTCAACGCTTTCTCCATTAACGCTCTGCCGATGCCCTGCCCTCTATATTTTGCAGTGACAAAAATGGAATCAATCTCACCCGTCAGCCACCTATCAATGCTGCTTACACAGTAACCGACAAGCTCACCTGAAGCATCCAAAGCAAGGTCAACCCTGACTTCTCCGCCCGAAGCCCTCTGTAAAATAGCACGCTTCCTTTCTTCAAACGTCAAAGTTAGATAGTAGTCTTTGAAGTAGGGTGACACGCTCAGATGATGCCTATTTAGGGTTTCCCATAAAACCTTGATTTCATCAAGCATGCCTCCGTCACCATGGACATACTTAATTTTAGGTTTATTCACCAAATGCTCTCCCATGCAACCCACCTGTTAACTGAACACTAAAGGCAAATATTATTATGCCTATATCAAGGATTTTAAAGCTTTATTTGGTCGAAAATGCTCACTAACTTTCAATAAAACAGTTTGGTTGCGCTTTTAATGGCTGATGACCGCACAGAAAAAACCATAGAGAAATATCGAAACTACAAAGCACAAGACGAAGCAAAAATAGAACAAGAATTTTTGAAAGGAACAAAGAACGAAAACCTTGGCGTTTACTGCGACATATTTTCCGCAAAAAGCGGTATCGACGGGCAAGACGGCGGAATAGTTACAGCACTGTTGATTTCAGGAATTAAGGAGGGATTGGTCGACTCAGCCATCGTGGTCCAACGCAAAGAAGGATATAACGCGGAAGCGGTCGTAGCAGATAACGTTAATGATGTAATGGCGGCAAGGGGAACAAAATATCTCCGAGTAAGAGTTACGCCCAAACTACGAGAGCTAGTGGACCAAGGCAAAAAGAGGATAGCAATCGTTTGCACTCCATGCGAGGTTAGGGCGGCAAGAAAAATACAACAAACCCTCAAACGTAATTCTTCAAATCAAGAACTCACAATTTTAGGATTGTTCTGTTTCGAAGCCTTTAACGGGGCCAAATTGAAAGAAGAAATAAAAACACGTTTAGGCGTCGACATAGACAAAGTCGAAAAAACCCAGATTCGAAAGGGAAAATTCAT
>JBEKHJ010000252.1:0-1246 GCA_050012335.1 Bathyarchaeia archaeon | reverse complement strand
TACAAGGATGAAGTGCGTAAAGTAGCTAGAATGCTTGATTTGCCCAAAGAAATAGTTACAAGGCAGCCGTTTCCTGGACCCGGCTTAGCAGTTAGGATAATTGGCGAATTAACTGAGGAGAAAGTTATAATCGCCAAGAAAGCAGACAAAATTGTCCGCGAAGAGATTGAGAAGAATGGCTTAGCAGAGAACCTCTGGCAGTACTTTGCCGTGTTAACAGACACTAAAGCCACAGGCGTGAAAGGTGATGCCCGAGCATACGGTTACGTGGTTGCCGTCAGAACCGCTGAGAGCCGCGAAGCCATGACTGCCAGCTTCGCCAAGATTCCTTATCCTGTTTTGGAGAAAATTTCTACTAGAATAACAAATGAGATACCGCAGGTTACCCGCGTTGTTTACGACATTACTCATAAGCCGCCTGCAACTATCGAGTGGGAATAAACAGTTCCATAATTGTTTATATAAAAACGAGTAAATACATTACAGCATAATAAGGTGACACCCCTGAAAGCGTTGATTTTAGCAGGCGGCTTCGCAACAAGGCTGCGACCGTTAAGTTGCGGTAGGCCTAAAACTCTTTTTCCAATAGTTAACAAGCCCTTACTTCAATGGATTTTTGAAAGACTATCCAACAACGGTGTTGAAGAAGCCATATTGGCAGTTAACGCGTTAACACAATTTTACATAAAACAACAACGACTGCCTAAACACGGTTTAAAAGTAAAGTTTTCCATCGACCCCCCGAAAATGCCTCTGGGAACAGCAGGACCAGTAAAAAAAGCCGAAAAACTGATTGGTCATAATGAACCGTTCATTGTTTTGAACGGTGACATTTTTGCGGATATAAGCTACAGAGAACTGCTCGATGCACATATGAAAACGGATGCTTTAGCAACAATTGCACTCGTCAAAGTTGACGACCCATGCAGGTACGGCGTGGCTGAAATAGCAAATGGCAACTGCATAAAAAGGTTCATTGAAAAACCATCGAAGGATAAAGCGCCAAGCAATCTCATAAACGCGGGAGTCTACGTTCTAAGCCCCAAAATCTTCGATTATATTCCTCCAGGAAGGGCAGTTTCGATTGAGCGAGAGGTTTTTCCCAAACTAGCTGAGGAAGGGAAACTTTGTGGTCATTTGGTTAATAGCTTATGGATGGATATAGGCAAACCAGAAGAGTATCTGGAAGCAAACAAAATAATACTTGATTCCATAGGCAAAACTCTCAAACAGGAAAGCGCAAAAA
>JBEKHJ010000251.1:0-1273 GCA_050012335.1 Bathyarchaeia archaeon | reverse complement strand
GTAATCAGGGTGAAAACGCAGCAGGTGAAACGGCGTATCTTTCCCCAAATAGTCTCTAATCCAGTCAGCCATTTGCTTTATTTTCTCCATTGAATCGCCCATTTTTGGAACAACCAGGTTGGTAATCTCTATGTGAACACCGTTTAGTTTGAGTTCTTTTAGTGCTTCATAAATTGGTTCAACGTTCGGTACTGCCGAAACGGATTTGTAGAAGTCTGGGTCGCCGCCACCCTTGAAGTCTACCGTTGCTGCATCAAGATAAGGAGCTATGGTTTTTACGGCTTCAGGAGTCATGTACCCGTTCGTGACAAAAGTGTTAAACAATCCTGCTTTGCGGGCAAGTTTAGCGGTGTCGTAAGCGTACTCCATGAAAATGGTTGGTTCAGTATAAGTGTAGCTTATTCCTTGGCAATTGCTGTCCTGAGCCGATTTAACTACTTCTTCTGGAGGAAAAGGTCTGCCCGCAACTTCTCTATCTTGGCTTATCATCCAGTTATCGCAGAATTGGCAGCGGAAGTTGCAGCCAGCCGCCGCAATCGACATTACCAATGAGCCTGGGTTGAAATGTGAAAGTGGCTTTTTGCTTATGGGGTCAACTCCAGCCGACACGGCTTTCCCATAATTAAGCGTGTAAAGTATACCGCCTTGATTTTTTCTCACCAAACAGAAGCCTGTTGAGTCTTCGCTTATGAGGCAACGCCGAGCGCACAAGCAACATTTAACTTTGTTTTCTTCCAGCTTTTCATAAAGCATAGCTTCATGTAAAGACATTATCTCTCACTTAATCCAATAGAAGAATAGAAAGGGGGCTTTTCTTAAAAGCATTAACTACAAGAGCTTGTTATAGAAACACGTAGCCGCTCCAGTGTGGCATACGACGCCTTTCTGTTCTACCACGTACAATAAAGCATCATAATCACAGTCAGCTGACACAGAGCAGATTTTCTGTGTGTGCCCTGAAGTTTCGCCTTTCACCCATAATTTGCCTCTGGAACGGCTCCAGTAAGTGGCAAATCCAGTGCTAAGCGTCTTCTCCACTGCTTCCCTGTTAGCATAAGCAAGCATCAGCGTCTCTTTGGTTTGTGCGTCCTGAACAACCACTGGGATAAGCCCGTTGCCTTTTTTGAAATCTAATTTTTCAAACAACTCTGCCGTAGTCATTGTCTAATTATCACCCCCGCTTTACGCAAGAAATCCTTCACAACTGGAACAGGATAACTGTTATAGTGGAACACTGAAGCCGCCAACGCTGCATCAGCCTTTCCATCGGTGA
>JBEKHJ010000250.1:0-1275 GCA_050012335.1 Bathyarchaeia archaeon | reverse complement strand
TTGCTTCCAACACAGTAGCCGCCTGATCACTCTCAACCATTTGTGTATTACCGTAACCAAGACAGAAGGCCAAAGCGACCGCATCTTCACCTTCCAGCAAAATCTTATCACCTACTAGCTTATGCGGAACAAGGATTTTCCGCAATAACCCTACAATACCTTCGTTGGTCTCTCCCAAAATTCTGCAAACAACGCCATCTTCCAAGGTAAGTTCAGAAGCCGCCAACCACTTTTTCAGCAACTCAACCTCTTGAACAGAGGATAAGCTTGTCCAGAAGAACGTAAAATTTGGATGCAAAGGCACGCCCAAGCGCAAGCTAAGAAGTATCGCCTCTTTAGCCGTAGGTTTGTTGATAAACGGGTCGTCCAGAAAACTATTCAGTCTTCCTAAAGAAACCTGAGCAGCTTCCGCTGCCTTAGCTAAATCGCCGCCGAATTTTTCCGTAAGAACACTCTGCAGGTCTTTAACCCACCATTCCTCAACGTACCCTGAAGGAGAAAGCCCCTTACTAGTATAGAGAAAATCTCCAAAACTAATCAGGATATCACCCAAAAACAAGATTTTTTGGATTTTGCCTTTAACTTCGGCAAAATTTTCCAGCCACACCCGAACTACTGAATTATCATTCAGTAAAACAATAGGAGGCTCAATGCTATCCACTGGGACTGTAACGCAACCTTTCCCCGGAAGTTCTAAACGCATTTGTGTGCCTGTAGCAAGAAAACGCTCCAGTACAAGCATTGTGGCAGGATGAATGCCTACAGCCGAGAGACCAGTGTTTCGCGATCTGCCATACCTTAACCTAAAGCCGCCACGCCGTGAAGGAAAAGAGAAAATTGGGCGCCCAGCAATCACGTCATCCATAAAGCCGCCTGACTTCTTCTCTGATTTCTTTCGGAATTCTCTTAGCCAATCCCAACCTTGGAAACCGAGCTTTTCAATAATTACCAAAACCTTTTGAGCACGCCCCACGATACCGTCGTTAACTACCCTGAGTGCACCACCTCTTACGCGGTTTGTCTCGATTCTTGGAAGATTTCTGTATGAAGAGACTTCTACAGGGTCTGATTCAGTGCCTGTGACTTCAACAGGAAGCAAACTAAGCGCTTTCTTTAATTCATCATCGGGAATGTGATATTGAAAACGACCTACCGACCGTTCATACAATCTTAACTCTTCTATGAAACGGGAGATTTCTTCATCTGTAGGCTTATATCTATCCAAGCCTAACTGGCGGCGCACGAAATCGCCTACGACAAGAGTTAATGCCTGGT
>JBEKHJ010000249.1:0-1287 GCA_050012335.1 Bathyarchaeia archaeon | reverse complement strand
AGAAGCGTTAACTCTTATGCCTTCCATTGGCCTTTCAGATACAGATCTTAACGAATTAAAGAAGGGCTCTGTTTTCGATGGGTTCAGTTTAATTAAAACAAGGTATTTCTGCATGTTTTTTTGCATTATTTTCACCATGCAATGTTATACTAAAAAAACATTTTAACATGTGTGACTGTAACCAGACCATAACAACTACCGCAATTTTTGCGCTGCAAGCAATAAATCAGTTTGGTTGCAGAATTAAGAGTGCTTCCTTAATTTGCGCTTGGCATGCTTTGCATTTCTTCATAAATTCCCCATTTGCCAATGGACCGTTAACATCGCAAACGATTCTGGAGCAAGCATCATAGGTAAAGCAGCACACTGGAAAACGTTCAGATTCTTTAAAGGCACCTTTAATTATTGATAATTGCGCAGCAACGTTGCTTGAAGCTTTTTCATTAGGCTCAGTGCCCATGAGCGATAGCTCGTTTAGGACATAGTCTAACCGTTTTTTTATGCTTGTCAACCCTTTACCCCGTTCCACTTGAATGTACAATAGAAGTATTAAAAAGTAATCATTTAATGAATAAAAAATTCAGGCAATTAAAGCGCATTAGCAAACAATTCACAAAATAAAACTAAAAGAAAAATTAAGGAAATTGAGTTTATTCTTCGCCTTCAGGACCGCCGGGCATTCCGCCAGGTGGACCGCCTTTTGGTGATTTGGCTGTTATGATGTCGTCTATGCGCAGTATCATGGCTGCTGATTCAGCTGCGGATTTGATGGCTTGTTCTTTGACTACGAGTGGTTCGATGACTCCGTTGTCGATGCTGTTTTGTAGTTTGCCTGTGAAAACGTTGATGCCTATGTTTTTGCCGTCTTGTGTGTCGTGTTTTGAGCGTAGTTCGACTAGGATGTCTATTGGTTCTAGTCCTGCGTTTTCTGCGAGTGTGCGCGGTATTACTTCTACTGCCTCTGCGAATGCTTCAACGGCTAATTGTTCTCTTCCGCCGACTTTTGTTGCGTACTTGCGTAGTTCTTTAGCAACTTCGATTTCTACTGCTCCTCCGCCTGCGACGATTTTGTTGTTTTCTATTACGTCTGAGATTACTGATAGTGAGTCGATCATGGCTCTTTCTGCTTCGTCAACCATGCGTTCGAGTCCTGCGCGGACGAGTATGGCTACGCTGTGTGGGTCTTTGCATTTTTCGACGAATATCATTTTGTCGTCGCCGATTTTGCGTTCTTCAACTAAGCCTGCCATGCCTAGGTCTGCGGGTTTGAGGTCATCTAGGCCGCTG
>JBEKHJ010000248.1:0-1287 GCA_050012335.1 Bathyarchaeia archaeon | reverse complement strand
GAAACGCAGGGTCATCGCAGCCGCATTTTCCACGTTAGGAGCTAACAACGTGTAGCCTGAAGTAAAATAGGTCGTTGCAACGTTAACTATGAAAATGAATCCTGCCAGAAAAGATGCTCCTCGCAAGGAACGTAGCCACTGCCTCTGAACACGTGCTAACAAAACAAACGGAAGCTGCAAAAAGAATAGAAAAAGCAACGGAATAATCTGGTAGAAAAGAATTGCAACCACAAAAATGGATATAACATACACGAATTTTATTCTGGGGTCTAAATTGTGAATTGGAGAGTAAACTTTCCTAAACCTTAAACCGTCAAAAACGCTCATTTCCGCAATCCACTCTCCTGAGCTTTCAAGATGATTTCTTTCGCTTCGTAAATGTCAATAATATCTTTCGGCAACCCTAAGACCGACAGTTTCGTAAAGATTTGAGCTATTTGTGGAAGAACAATAGATGATAATTCTAATAATGCAGGGTCTGTGAGAATTTCTTTTCCCACGCCGTCAGCGACAATTTTGCCTTCCTTCATCAAAACCACTCTAGGATTGCATTCAGCCACAAACTCCACATCATGAGTAACAATAACAACCGTTTTCTTTTGCGTCTGCATTTGCATAATGAATTGGCGCAGTTTCTCTTTCTGCTCATGATCTTGCCCAATGGTTGGTTCATCCAAAATCAACATTTGCGGGTCCCAAGCCAAAACGGAAGCCAATGCAACACGTTTCCGCTCGCCTCCGCTGAGAAGGAAAGGCGAAGTTTTCCTGTACTGGGTTAACGCTAAAAGATTCAGAGCCCAAGTTACCCGTTTTTCAATGACTTCTGGTTCGAACCCGAAATTTTTTAGCGCGAAAGCGATTTCATCTTCTACTGTTTCGCTGAATAGCTGGTGGTCTGGGTTCTGAAAAACAAAACCGACATTTCGAGCTAAGGTTGCTACGCTTGTTTTTTTTGTTTCAACTCCATCCACACGTACCGTTCCTAGTGCGGGTTTCAATAGACCATTGAAATGCTTGACAAGTGTTGATTTTCCCGCGCCGTTTTGCCCCATTATTGCGACGAATTCGCCGTCTTTTATGGTTAGAGAGACACCCTTCAATGCTTCAACTTTGTTAGGGTAGGAAAAGTGAACGTCTTCAGCCACAATCATTTAGGTTTAAGTGCCTCCATCAGTTGGTCAGCTAATTCTTCAGAAGATAATGGGATGTTGCCGTGGAGGTTTAAGCCGTCTTTTTTTAGCATTTGGTAGAGCAATGTTGCTTTGGGGATTCCGACGCCGATTAAAC
>JBEKHJ010000247.1:0-1298 GCA_050012335.1 Bathyarchaeia archaeon | reverse complement strand
GCAAGGGAAGGGCTAAGGTGGCAAACTAAATGTACAATGAACTTTATGCAGCATGGCGAAGGGAAATTGAAGAGGCTTCGCTTGGGGGTTTACCGCCTGACTTCTACGCTAGAATAGCAGATTACCTGAGGCGTATAAGAGAAGAGAACAGGATGCTTGATAAAAAATCCGTCAAAGTAAACCTGCTAGACCGTGAAGCGCAGAACGTGAAGCGGATGCTTGAGGAACTGCTTTGGGCAAGATACAAAAAAATAGTCAAAAAAATCACCCAAAGCCAAAAGTTGCCGTCTGAATTGTTAACGGTTGAAGAGGCTAAGACGTGTGAGAGTTTTGTCGCTTTCACGGACGCGTACCAAAAGTTTGCTAAAGACCTCCTGCAAGGTCAAGCTGCTAAAGTGGATGCCGAAGTCAGTCACAAACGAATGACGTTGAGATTCACAAAAAGTATTCCAGCCATTATCGGCTTAGACATGAAGACTTACGGGCCGTTTATGGTTGAGGATGTTGCTTCTTTGCCTGTTGAGAACGCTAAAATTTTGGTTAAACAGGGCTTAGCCGTGTTGGTTGAGGTTTCCTAGGTTTTCTGCGGTTAGAGCTGATTTTCCACTTTTAATTTTTCTCCACAAACCTTGGCTTGCAAGAATAATCAGTGGATAAGAAACAATCCAGGCAATCGAGTATAATGGACCATAGTAGTAGTGGAACATTTGCACTTGGTTTGAGTTTATGCCAAACTCCGTGCCAATAGTGAAGATAGTGGCTATTCGCAAGACGTTTATGAAGTAGGTGACGGCTGCGCCAACGGCGAAGTATCCTACTTTGGCTTTCCAAGAGATTGGCATCTGCTGCAAAAACAACAAAGCGACAGCCGTGAAAATTAGGAGGCTTTCAATGCCTGCACAAGGCCAAGCTATCGAGAATTTAGCCGTTCCCAAAGGTCCTGTAACTTGCAAGGTTGGCATTCCGTTTTCTGTTCCAAGCAAAGTCGCGTATCCCATTAAGCCGAGGACACCAGCGGCGAGCATGGCGGTTGTCGGAACCAATAGTTGGAACGGTGTAAATTCCCCATAAGGAAAAACGTTATCGATGGTATATATGACCCCGACTAACCCGACAAACAAAGCGGGTAAAGCAAAACCAGTTAAACCCTTTTTCCCAAAATAGAGGAAAGCGGTCAAGCAAAGGAGAACTGAAAAAACAAGATACTCAACCGCAAGCGGCATTGAATAAGGAAACGCTACCCCGTTTTGCACGGCTGCGTTTGCGATAGCAGAGTTTACCCCAAAATAATATTCCGA
>JBEKHJ010000246.1:0-1309 GCA_050012335.1 Bathyarchaeia archaeon | reverse complement strand
CTATTGAGTGCTTTTGTAGCAATACATTTGGAGTAACGGGACCAGCAGTTTTCTCTTCGGCAGTGACTCATCTGCTCGTTTTCTACTTGCTTGATCTCATGATATTTGCATTGAAGACAGGATTTGATAAGCATGGGTTACCTCAAAATTTATGTGTTACTTGAGTTAATTGGGTTACTTGGGTTCATTGGGTTACTTGGGTTCATTGGGTTATTTGAGTCCCGGTGAAATAGGCTCCCTGTGGAGTAGTTTCCACACTGCCACGGGGCAGGTTGCATTTCACGGGATAAATTTATTGGGTTACTTGGGTTCATTGGGGTAACCAATTTCTTTGGGTTGCTTGGGTTTGTTGGGTTGTTTGAGTTGAGATTTCAAATATTTTATGAAGCCTGAATCCATTTTGGATACCATTTCGGCTTGATTATAGATTTTTTCAAAATTATCTTGGCTGATATATTCTTGATCCAACGCTACATAGAGTTGACTTTGAACTTCAGCGGCCGAACTCTTCGATATAAATAAAAACTGGATGAACTCCCTATTACTCCTCCTTGCAAATCCTTCACCAATATTGGACATAGCTGATACCGCGGCATCCTGCATTTGATTTACCAATCTAAAATCTTTCCTGAATTTTGAACTCTTATTAATCACGCTATAAACCATCTTTACAAGTTTTCGAGCTTCTTGCCAGGCATTAATATCTTCGAAACGAGTTATTTTCATTCAGTAACTCAACAAACCCTAAAAACCCTATGAACTCAATGGACTAAATGCAGGCTACCGCCGGTGCGGATTTGGTTTGAATCCGATGGGGAAATTGTCTCTTGGAGAATTTTGGACCACATTATGTGGGTGTTAGAAGTTAATTAACAAGCACTGACATTATGCCGTGCTGCTGTTATTGTTAAATGGCAACACTGTCTAACCGCAGCACTGAACCCTTATTCACGCCACCTTTTCAATCATTGAATAATGGAGCTCGACAGCCGGTTGGTAACCAATTAAATTCAATAGAACCCTAACCCGCTCGCTATCTGAAACCCATCGATCAAAAATTCCGCAAAGTTCTCTTAAAGGACCCGTTTTGATTCTGACCACATCGTTAGGCTCGAAGTGATGCGTCTTTTTTACAATACCGTTCTCATCTGTTCTTTCTTTGATCAATTCTATTACTTCTTCTGAAACATGGACTGGATATCCTCCAAAACCCAATACCTTCTTTACACCTCTTGCCCATCTAACTAACGGATAATCTTGTTCGAGTTCAAACTTTCCAAAGATATAACTTGGGAAAAGAGGTTTGAGC
>JBEKHJ010000245.1:0-1311 GCA_050012335.1 Bathyarchaeia archaeon | reverse complement strand
TATTGTCGAAATAACATTACCGGTAAGAACTAACTGTTTGTGCTCTCGATCATGCTCCATTGGGGGCACGTTCCGGTATTCTGCTCCCTTATAGCTTGCGGCCCAAATCCTCAATGCCTTCGCCAATGCCTTTAAACAATTTATCGACTTCTTCGGCGCCTGCCTTTACACCTTTCCCTGCGCCTTTACCGATCTTTTTGACGGCTTCGACGGACGCCTGCGCACCCTCTGTCAGCTGGGTGCCAGACCACTTGGCCGCGCCCTCTAATCCCGCACCGGCCTTCTTAAGCGCAGGGCTCGCATCCTTGCCCGATTTCTTTGCCTCGTCCGCGGTCTTATGCCAGGCCTTGGCAAGCTCGTGGTCCACCTTGGCAAAGGTTTTTTTCAGCTCGTCGCCCGACTTCACGGCGCCCTTCTTGACGCCTTGCCCGAGTTTATCCAGATCGTCACCGGCTTTCTTCACTCCCTCTTTGGTGTCCTTGGCGACTTTGTCCGCCTCCTTCTTCACGTAAGCCGCTGCCTTGTGGATGTACTCGGCTGCCTTGTTTATGTCTCCCTTGACGAATGACTCGTGGGCTTTCGCCATGTTCTTATCGGGCTCGTCCTTGATATTGCCAGGCGATGTTTGTGCGTAAACCGCCGGAATGGCAGCCATCAATACAGCGATGATGAGCATGCTCAAAACTGAAAAATATTTCTTGGTCATCTGATTTCTCCTTTCATTAGTTATATGCCTAACGTCATTACGCCATATTTATTTACGATAAGTCTAAATCATATTTAAATCAAGAAAATAAATAGGAAGCTTTTTTCCACATAATTTTATCTTATTTAAAGATTGTATCGGGAAATGAGATTTGAAAATAATAACTTAAGGAAGAAGCAAACACACCGGCAATGAAGAATTTTAAACTCTAAACCGCGGATATCTTGCCACTATCCGCACCTGCCAAAAGGTTTCGATTTGAAAGACATATCAAAACTTTAAGTCAGAGGATAATAACCACCTATCGATTACTAATTGCAATCGAGCATGCTTTGCCAAATTGGCCCCTCGTGGATTTCAGGAAGTAAGATGCGGGTGGGCGATTGAGAGACATCTAAAAAAGAAATTTTTGAAGTTTAAGCTGATGTCAGCCCTTTATTCTTTCTCTTCGCCCCTTTTGTAGTACTCAGAAATTTTAGGGATTAAACTTTTGGCTCTCGAGCTTAATTCAGTCTTCCCCTCCTTTTCCAAGTATCCGGTAATGGCCTCCAAGAAGACTTGAACGGTCGCAGGGGGACAGTGGAGTTTTACTGGAGGGATCTCTC
>JBEKHJ010000244.1:0-1356 GCA_050012335.1 Bathyarchaeia archaeon | reverse complement strand
TGCATAAACACCATTTTCGGTGTTTCTTCCAAGAAGTGATCGTGGATAGCCGTTATCGTAACGTTAGTTATCAGCGGATAAGCAGTCAGATTGCCAAACACTTTTTCAACTGCGTTAATCTCACTTTCCTTGAGTGCAAATTCACCCATTACCATCACCGTTGTATTGTTGCCAGTGGTTGTAGAAGTCCCTGTTGCGGTAGTCGCGTTAGGCATTGACATAAACTCAATCATTGATCCCATGGAGGCAAACTCACTGAGATTAATGCCTGGGAACAGTGCAGACGTGATGTTAACGTCCATCCTGGGCAACATTACGTCAACGAGGGCTGTCCCGTTAACCAGTGTCCCGTTTAATGCGTTAGCAATGTATGTTCCATTTAACGTTGTCTGAGGCGCAGTAGTTGGCATTGTACCACTGGTAGTAGTCGTGGAGTTGCCAGTAATGGTAGTGTTGCCAGCAATTGATTTGATGTCTGAAACTATGGTTGTCAGGTTACCCATCGTGGCCCAATGCAAGAACTGAAGCTTAGGTGTATCCTGTACACTGTATGGCGCCAGATCCAGAACGGTCCAATTATAGCTGACTACTTTTTGAACGACTAAGTTTGTTTCATTTTCAAGCAAACTGAAAAATCCTGTAGCGAACACCGTTTGATTATCAGTTGTCTGATTGCTTGGAACCGTAAACTCTACAACAGTATTCATCAACGTAAAGTTGTTGTCAGTAATTCCACCAGGCTCTGTTACAGTAGGAGATTGCCTAATCAAGATAGCACTTATAACACCAGTTTGATTGTTCGCTATGACGAGTGGTGTACCCAATGACTGCGAAATATACGTGCTGTTTAGCAACGAAGATGAAGCTGAAGATGAAGATGGCAATGATGAGGTTGGTTGGCCTTGAGCTGATAGCAGAAAGAAGGCAGCACTAGAGAATAGGGAAGCAGCGAGCGCAACAATAAAGACCAGAGCGATTGTTGATTTATTCTTACTATGCAATTCAATGCACCTTCAACACCTTCGATAAGTCAAAATCGCTAATAAATATTTGTTATTTCTTTATGATACAACAAAAAAACAAGCAATTAATAGCACAATTGATTTAGTATAGCTGCAAATTAGTTGTATAACATGCAAAATAGCGCTTAATTTACAAGCCAAATTGGCGTTACTTGTCTGCACCAGTAACAAACAGTAGCAAAGAAACAGCCAAGTTGAAACAGAATTTTCAAGGAATACCTAAAGAGAGTGAATTTGAACCGAATAAAACGATTAATTTGATAAACCTAATTCAGTTACAGTATAACTTTTATACTGAGATTAAAAAATGGTCAAGGCTAAATCTCAAAAAAAA
>JBEKHJ010000243.1:0-1369 GCA_050012335.1 Bathyarchaeia archaeon | reverse complement strand
ACAACCTTCACTTCAGCATTAGCCAGCAAAAACGTTTACGGCACGCAGTTTCACCCAGAAAAATCAGGCGACATCGGCTTAAAAATCCTAAAAAACTTCGCTAAAATAGTGGTAAGGTGACTTTGCATGCAGTTAATTCCAGCCATCGACCTCATGAGTGGCAAAATCGTCCGGTTATCACGCGGCGACCCGAAGACTACTAAGGTTTACGACCAGTTTGGAGGTCCCGTGGAAACGGCGAAGCGGTGGCGTGATGAAGGCGCTGGCAAGTTGCATATTATTGATTTGGATGCGGCTTTCGGTACGGGAAACAATCATGCTGTTATCTCGGAAATTGCAGCGAACATAGCGTTGCCAATCCAAGTCGGCGGAGGAATCCGCAGCTTCGAGACAGCGGCGAAACTGTTCAAGACGGGGATAAGTCAAGTTATTCTTGGTGCCTTAGCATTCAGCGACCAGTCAGCTATAGGCAGGATTCAGAAACGGTTTGGCGCTGAGTCAATTATTGTTGCTTTAGATAATAAGGATGGAAAAATTATGGTTGAGGGCTGGAAAACCGCAACGGCATTAAGCATAAACGAGGCGCTGGAAAAATTCACCATGCTTGGCGTTAAAACGTTCCTTATAACCTCAATTGCTAAAGATGGGATGCTTTCTGGTCCAGACCTTGAAACACTCAAGCAAGCATGCCAGTCCCGTAACGCTAAGGTTATTGCCGCGGGTGGAATAGGCAGCATAAACGATTTAATTGCTCTCAAGCGTATTGGAGTAGAAGGGGCAGTGATTGGAAAAGCCCTTTATGAAGGCAGATTCACTCTAAAAGAAGCCATAAACAAGATAGGAGCCTAAAACACGCCGTTAGCAAAACGTATCGTTCCATGCCTCGACGTTGACCACGGAAAAGTAGTCAAATGCATAAACTTCCTCAACCCAAAGCGGGCAGGCGACCCAGTTGAAATGGCTAAACGCTATTCCGATGAAAGCGCAGATGAGCTGGTTTTTCTTGACATAACCGCGTCTTCAGAGAAGCGAGACATTTTGCGTGGGGTTGTGGAAGGCGTAGCCAAAGCAATCAGCATCCCGTTCACAGTTGGCGGCGGAATACGCAACGTTTCGGACGCAAGGCTGGTTTTATGCAGTGGCGCGGACAAGGTTTCAGTCAACACGGCAGCAGTGGAAAAACCAAAGGTGATTACGGAGTTAGCTGATGTTTTTGGTCAGCAATGCGTGGTTATCGCTATTGACGCTAAAAGAAACCGCAATGCCAGCGAGGGCAAGATTATGGTTGAAACTGGCGAAGGCTCAGTGTGGTTTGAAGTTTACACTTACGGGGGAAGAAAACCCACAGGAATCGACGCTATACAGTGGG
>JBEKHJ010000242.1:0-1381 GCA_050012335.1 Bathyarchaeia archaeon | reverse complement strand
TGCTTCAATTTGGACGTATTTTTGAATGTCAAGGTTTGGCGAGACCGGAATATAGATTGGCTGTGGTGTGGGAGGAAAGCCAACTATGAATTTTATGGGGATGTACACGAAGTTTTGTCCGTTAAACTGCATAGCTTTGTCAAATTTGCCATCCACCAGCGTAGGCTCAGGAGTACCTGCTACAATGCCAGGGTTTACACCTGTCGAGTCAGGGGTTATTACGTTGTAACCGCTTGATTGAACTTCGTCTAAAGGCCAATAGCCAACAGTGACTCCGCTGTTTTGCGCTTTTGCACTTGTCAACAAAATTGGGCTTAGCACACTTGCCATGAGCAAGCATAGCATTAACACCTTTACCCTACTTTTCACTCTCTTAAACGCCATACATACATCACCGTATAACCGAGATAGATTAAACAAGAGTCTTATAGCTCTCCCTAGAGAACACCTCCGTTCCGCATAAAGAACAGGCTTAAACTTGCGCTCTCTTACTCTGCAAGTTATGGGTTGGAGTGCCATATGGTAATATAGTTACAAGGCTAATGAAACCTTCATAGAGCGGTTAATGCATGCGAAAGATGAAAGGGTCCAGCAACTACCTAAAAAACCAGGTCAGAAAAAACTTGGCAAAAGCGATTCTTTGCTTAGTCTTGTTTGGCTTAATCTTTTTCGCTACAAGTTTAAGAGTGCTCTTCACACTGAGCTTGAGCATTTTTGAGGAGGCTGGATTGTTGGTTTCGCTGGTGCCGTTAGCCGCGTTTTACTTTTACCTGCGCAAGTACCGAATTTACAGCGGCGGTTGGGAAGGCGAAAAGCAAGTAGCTAAACTCCTGAGCAGCAAGCTGAGCGACGACTACATCCTCATGAACGACCTGTATCTACATAACGGCGACGGCGACATCGACCATGTCGTCCTTGGGCCTAGTGGCATCTTTGTTTTGGAGACGAAGAATTGGAGCGGCAACATAACCTGCAATGGCGACGAGTGGCAAAGAGCTGGTAAGCGTAACTTCAAGGGCAGCCCAAGTCGGCAAGTCAAAAGGAACACTGCCAAAATAAAACACATAATTGATTCTTCGCAGGCTTTTAGGTCGCTGGGTGTTTGGGTTGAAGGCATTGTAGTCTTTACAAACAACCATGCCACTCTTCACTTGAACAATCCCACAATCCCAATCCTCAAACTTCCTCAACTGCCCAACTACATAACCGCACACGGAAGCTCTAGCAACTACTCTGGCCAACAAATAGAAGCTTTCGGAAAAGAAATCCTCAAACAAAAACGCTAAGGATAATTTATTTTACAAGGTGATTTTTAGCCATGCCTTTCTTTTTACACAAGCAAAGGCAGTAATGCTAGTTATTAGCAAAGTGCTCATAGTAA
>JBEKHJ010000241.1:0-1400 GCA_050012335.1 Bathyarchaeia archaeon | reverse complement strand
CACCTACTTATCTTCAGCGGCGAGATGATCAGGGGTTCAATGATTTCCGATTGAAATCGGGTATAACGTGGAAATCAGCCGCCGAGTTTACGAGTAAGGTCACAAGTAAGGCGCTCATTCTTTCCAAGAATTATCTTCTCCCTTCCGGGTGCCGCAACAGAGACACTGTTGTCTTCACTTGACACAGTAGTCAGCCGCCCGCCTGATCCGAGAAACCACCAGCCACGGCAACAATTACTTAAACAACGCCAAGGTCGCCATCACCGCTAAATAAGCGCTGTTTTCCCCTTATTTTTCCTTCCTCTATCTAATCTTTTACCGCTCATATGTTTGTCTCACTCCCCCCCTTTTCTTAATGGGGTGAGGGGGGAGAGGATTGTGTAAAACTTTTACAAAGACTTATTGGACTGGCTTCATTTGGTGGTCTGTCTAGTCAAATCCAAGCTGCCTATTATGATTTTGCTGGAGCACCCCATTCAAACTCGACCTCCACAGGCGTTCCCAGACTTCCATCTGGCTTAGTTGGCCTATACTGAATCTTCATCTTCTTATAAACTAGCACCACTTCTTCAATGGGATAGGCTTCGGTACTTTTCGAGTTACCCAGGTTTACGAAACTTATTACCTGAGCGTCCTCTAATCTAATTTCCAGATAGTCTGCTGCTGTTGTTGTGGTTGATGGCTTACGAGCTGTCAGAGTGACCGATTTAAGATGCTCGCCGGTAGTTAAGGTCTGGAATAGGGGCAGCGAAGCCTTACTCGTTCTCATGGTGAGTCTAAAAGGCTGCAGAATTCCTTTTCCTTTCGGCAATCCTGAAGCTGGGTCTGTAGGCACACTCCCGCCGAGACTCCAGCTTATAATCTCAATCAAATTTTCCTTTCCTTTGACAGTGGATTCTCCCTGAATAACTCCAATTTTTTCACCTTCGATTTTCACCCAACACTCATATGCCGCCGATGCCTTTCCTGGAGCCATTACTGTTAATAATGACAGAAAGAGTGCCGCCACCAGTGTTCCAACCATTGCCGTCCTTTTGTCTTTAAACATAATATTTTCCTCCTTTCCTCTCTTTTGGAAAAAAATAAAGCCTATATTCTGGCCTTCGTCATATTGCAGCCGCATAATTTACAAATTAGTTATTCGGTTCAGCTTTGGGGTCATCGGTTGTCCATTTGCGGTTTTAATATACACCGTTTTCGAAAATTGGGGAAGTGAATGTTTCAGGGAGGAGTCTACACCCTTCTTCATGACTTGTAAATACTAAAAATGATGTTGTGAAAATTTTCTTTTTTGGGAGGGGTTAAGAGAGAGTATTAGTGTAGGTTGAGGCAAAGATTATTGATTTGTATTTGAAAGGTTGCATGGTGGAACAAAAATGTAAAAACAATATTACAGGAAG
>JBEKHJ010000240.1:0-1422 GCA_050012335.1 Bathyarchaeia archaeon | reverse complement strand
TAAGCCTACTCCGAAAGCTTTCACAAGAATCCTATCTCCAAGCACAAGCTTCTCCAAAGCTTCCGCGGGAAAATCAACCAGCACATGCTCGATTCCACCGTGCTTGCCTGTGACAGTTCCCTTAGCGTCTTTCGCGTCGCCATTTACTACTGTTGCTTCGTTTCCAACGCATGATAGCACGTTGAATGCTGTGTTAGCAGCCTGCCCTGAGCGGGCATCGTTTTCCTTGTTTTCCACGCTAACGCCTGGCTCCACATGGTCAGCTTCCCACCCGCATGCTGGATCGCCTACTCTTAGATTATAGGTTATGCCGCCTACTCCCGGAAGCACTAGCGGTTTTCCTGTTGCCGAAACGTTGTAGACTGACCTGATTGTTGGGCTGGCTATTTCGCCCATGACTGATATTTTTATGAGTTTTTCAGTGTTTGTTCGAAGCATAAGGTATTCCTCTTTGGGCATTGTGTCCTATCCGCAAGGAGTCTAATAAAACTTCATAGAATGCCTTTCCATTTAAGCAAATCTTAAATTATGCGTTTCTTTATTGTTGCAGTGAAGCTAAGCCTATCTAAATTGTTGGAAGTGAAATTTAGGATGTCTGAAATTGGATTGCGAACAAGAATGCTGGTAAAAGACGTGATGAGCAGCCCAGTTGTAACCATGAATGAAGATGAAGCTTCAAACAAAGCAGCCGTTGTTATGGATAAGAACGATTTAGGCTGCGTAATAGTCACGAATAAAGCTGGAAAATCAATAGGCATTATTACCGAGCGAGACTTGGTGATTAGGGTTTTAGCTAAAAACCTCAAGCCTGATACAGTTAATACCAAAGAAATCATGACAACCCCATTGGTAACAATTGAACCTGACGCAACAATAAGTGAAGCAGCTCGAAGAATGAACAGGCTGGACATTAGACGGCTCGGCGTGATTTACAAAGGCAACCTCGTCGGAATAATCTCAAGCAAAGACATCCTAGGCGTAATGCCTGAACTAATAGAGATAATGCAGGAAAAGTCACGCATCGAAGGCGCTGCCCGCACTGAAGAAACTGAAGAGGTTCCTCTCTCTGGATACTGCGACCGCTGCAACATATACTCTGAAAACTTGATGGAACGAAACGGACAAAACATCTGTGACGAATGCCGAATAGAACTGGAACAAGAAAAATAATATTTTCTTTTTTGCTTATCTTCTATAAATCGATAAACACGAAATTTTCTTCTTTCCTCAACCAGATAAGTTTTAAGTGGCTTTTCCGCTGGTCCCCCCGCACCATGCCGCTGGTTATGTTGAACTGGGAGTTCTTCTGCCTAGGCAACAAAAACCACTTCTAAAACGTTTAAGCCTAATATAGTCATTGTATTGTACCATAAATAAACTTTAATTTATCAAAGTGAGCGTTTCAAAAACTATTTAAATATC
>JBEKHJ010000239.1:0-1431 GCA_050012335.1 Bathyarchaeia archaeon | reverse complement strand
CCTCAAAAATTTCTTAAAAAAAGACTTGGTTTGGCTATTGAAAGCTTTGGGAGTTTACATTATTTATGTTACTTTAGTGATTTACGCTGCTGACGGCATGTTTGATTCAGTTGCTTTCCTGTTTTCTTTGTTAGCTTTATCCATGTTTATGACGGAGCGTTATGATTACTTTTTTTTGCTTGTTGCTGTTTCTGTATTTTTTAAGTATCAAGCAGGCATTTTCCTGTTGCCTCTAATTATTGTTGGTTTAATGAAGCTTTTTGAGAAAAACAAGTTAAGCAATTTACTAAGGAATAAGGCTGTAGTTGCCGGTGCCACTTTAGGATTTGTTAGCGTGTTCACTGCCACGTTAAGCGCGCCTTACTTGCTAGCAACTGGGCCACAGTTGATTATGAACGGTATCAACGCTTTTTCACCCAACTCACAAGTCTCATGGACGCTTCAATCCTTCTCGGTTTTGTTGACGCTTGCAGCCACTCTTGCTTTCGCAGTTTACATGCTAAACAAGAACAGTTTGCTTTCATTGTCAGCGCTTTTTATGCTGTTGCCTAGTTTTATGCTGCCTTACTTTCAGAATTGGTACTTACCTTTCATTTTCATATATGTGTTGATTCCTCAGCAGAAAAAAGAGTTAGAGGTCACTATGGTATGGTTACTCTTTATGATTGTGGTGCTCTCTTTCGGTGGGGTCTCCTTTAATCCTTTGCAGATTTTTGGTGCCCTTAAGAGTTTGCTTAAACTCTGACGTGACTATACAGTTTGACTAGGCAGGCGGTATATAGATAAATTTAGGAAGAGTAATCATTATATTCACTTGCAAAGGGGTAAGGGAACATGGAGGCTTCTCGAGACTTCGTTTATCAAAAATTCTGCGAATATTACCGAGATCCCTCTACGGTGATTCCTGCACCTGTTTTGCTTGGTCAAAGAGAATTCGCCTATCTACTTTTCAAGGAACGGTTTATGGTTAGGCACAAAAGGTTTGAAGGCATCAGTAACCTCAGGTCTGAGCTGGCTGAAACTGTTCCATCGGATGTTTATCATTCTTGCGCTTACTATGAAAACCCAGACTTTGACATGGACAAAAAAGGTTGGCTAGGCGCTGACTTAGTCTTCGATATAGACGCCGACCACATCCCAACATCTTGCAACAAAATCCACGATGAATTTACATGCGCTAAATGTGGTTTTAGCGGGAGGGGCATAACTCCAGAAACTTGCCCTGCCTGTGAAGGAACAAAATTTGAAACCAAAACTTGGCCATGCGAACAATGCATAGACTCCGCTCGAGCAGAGGCTGCCAAGCTAATTGATATGTTGGATAACGATTTCGGTTTTTCTTTAGATGAGTTGCATGTGTTTTTTTCTGGTCACCGAGGATACCACGTACATGTCGAAGACAAAGCCGTCCGGTCACTAGATGCTATGGCA
>JBEKHJ010000238.1:0-1432 GCA_050012335.1 Bathyarchaeia archaeon | reverse complement strand
CGACGGACATCCCAGCCTTCAAATCGGCGAAGGTAAGATCTGTTTTGCTTTTGGTGATCTTTGTTGCCTCTTCGACCCAAAAGATCTTTGACTCCGTCCCTTTGGCAACGACAATGCTCATTGCTGTTGCATCCGCACTCTTAATTCCACCACTGAACTTATCCCATGGAGGAGCTGCTGCGATGGCTCCAGAAACAAAAGCTGCCAAAGTAAGCATGACTACTAACAGAATTGTCTTTTTCATTCAATTCACCTCCTTTCTTATTAAGTTTAAATATGTAATAACAAAATCGGTGCCAAAGAAAGTTATAAGACAATATTTTTAACTATATGAATTTACGAGGTAAAATATTTTAAGAGAAATTTTGTGAGGAAGGGTATGTTGTAAAATTCAACACAATCACTGCAGGGTGTTGTAAAAATCTACACATCTTCTTTCTCTAATATTTTATAGAGAGTTGTTCGATCAATACCCAAAATTTCAGAGGTTTTCTTTTTATTCCCACCAGTCTCTTGAAGCACCTTTAACACATATCTTTTTTCTAACTCTCTTAATGACAATGGCTTTTCAGGAATTAGAATCTCTGGGCCCTTGGTTACCAACCGGGCAATTTCTAAAAGATCATGGTAACGCTTGACCAAGAGCGGAGAGAGAACGTGGGGAAGGCCCCCGCCTTTTGGCTCGAAAGCTGCGTTTGAAAAAAGCAGAAGTGTAGAAGAAAAAGATGGTTCAGTTAACGTTCAAAACGAGCACTTGAAATGTGCTTTGGCACTATAAAACAACCATCGTCTGCAACAAAAAAGAGCAAATTCTCCAAGATGTAATTGAGCTCCGACCGTACTTCATCTTCATTGTTGATGGGTTTGCCACGTGTAACTAAGCCAGAGGACAGTGTATACTTCTCACCATTACTCATCGTAAAAATAATCTTCGCCATAATGCACCCCCTTTTAAAACACGAATCCCTTTCGGGGGAGATTTTCTAAATTTCTTTGGCAATTGTCAATTATTTTTATAACCTTCAAACCAGGCCTTTTATCCCTTGGAAAATTAGCTTGAAAAAATCAAAAAACCAGCCTTCTCCCTTCCCATGGATTAGACCAGTCTGTATACCCGGAATCTAAAGAAATCCGTTGATAGGGTGGTTGTTCAGGGGAATAAGTTCAAGGCACACACGCCCGGCACGCACACGCTGCAAATGTAAACCTTCGAAAAGCACCGTCAATATTGGCTTTGTAGCGGTTGCGTGCGTGTTATGTGCAGTTCTATGTTTACGTTAGTTGCATGTAAACTAAAATCACAGCAGCAACGGTCATAAACACTAATGTCGCAAATCCAAGAATGTTAGATATTTTTCCGTTTGTATTTTTTCCCATTATTTTTTTGTTGTTGGAAATGTGCAGGATAATGGCAATTAAAACCGGTGCAGTC
>JBEKHJ010000237.1:0-1433 GCA_050012335.1 Bathyarchaeia archaeon | reverse complement strand
AAACAGATGAGAACTTAGATTACCAGCATTCAACGGGAGGTTTATCATGAACAAAGAAAGACTTGAGTGGATTATGTCAGGATTAAACCGATATAAACTACTCGAAAAGGAAGACCAATTTGTTATATCAGCAGAGCGGGATTTCAATCAAAAAAGTATGCTCACAGAACAGCAGGAAGAAAGATTGGAAAATCTTTATAAGGAAAAATCAAGATTGATACCCAATAGGAACTATTTCTCTGCCAAGGAAAGTACTCCCTCAGGAAAGATCAAGGCGAGAAAGTATCGTCCAAAATTTATGCCTTGATAACGTCCTATCACTCCACAAAGTCGTCTTTTTCCTTAAAATGTCAGTTAGCCTCCCCATAATCAGAAACTCCGTGAGGACGTTGCGGAGAATTATTTAAATTGCGATAAAACCATGCTAAAATAGAAAGTTTATTAACGCATTCATTTATCTGTTTTTAAGGAGGTTTTTAAATTTGGAATAAAATGCGAATAAAATTTTCTCAAAGATGGACTTCCACCTCTACAGGGAAATCATTGAAAAGACGAAACCCTATTTTACTCATAAGGGAGCTGAAGAAGTTGTTACAAGGATGAAGGAAGAACTCGATGCTTATGCTGCTCGGTTTGGGGTTTTTGCAGATAAGGTCTGGAGGGAGGAATATCTTAAGCAAACCAGCGTTACAACCAGTTGCGCTTCCTCAAGTATTGGGGCTTCCATGGCGATGAAATCCGGTTCGTAAGAATAGCCTCTACTTATGTTTCAATTCCTTAAAAAGGGTGCCTATGGCACCCTTTTTATTTTCCTAAAATCCAAACCTCAAATATAATATTAAACGTGGCTTGATTGACAATATAGTTGTTTTTGCTATATTGAAGGCACATTTTTAGGGTGGATGAAATGACTTCCTATTTGAGTTTTAAAGAACTTGCGGATCGCAAAGTGGAAGGTCAAGACTATCAAATCAGGATTGAATTGAGAGACCCACGTGTTCTGATCATGGCCCCTCATGGTGGAAAAATCGAACCCATGACAGCAGAAGTTGCTGAATCGATTGCAGGTATGGATTACTCCTTTTACAGCTTCGATGGGTTAAGGGTGGATGGAAATAGTGCGCTTCACATTGAAAGCCATTTTTTTGATGAACCTCGTGCACTACAAGCAATCGAAAAGGCTGATATCGTGGTAACCGTGCATGGGCAAATCAACCAGAAAGATGAGTTTGTGATGATAGGTGGTCTTAATGCCCACTTGCGTTCAGAAATAAAACACCAATTAGAAGTATCAGGTTTTCAATCTCGACCTCCAACAGAAGGACTGATGGGGACTGATCCAATGAATATCTGCAATCGAGGAAAATTGAAGCAGGGTGTCCAATTAGAGATCAGCCGCAAGGTTCGTGATTTACTTAGAATCAATAAGGATC
>JBEKHJ010000236.1:0-1439 GCA_050012335.1 Bathyarchaeia archaeon | reverse complement strand
CGATCACCACCAATAACTCGATCAGGGTAAACCCCGGGCTAGATTTTTCACTCAGAATCCTTACTCTTCCAAGGTAAAGATTTCCTTTATTTCTTAAACAAAATTTGTTGGTGCCCGAGGAACCAAATGCAGCATAATTCCCCAGACACCAACAAAGCTTTGCAAATATATATAGTTGTCCCTAAATTACCGGTTTGGGATGAATGCCGGTGGCATATTGGCGCTTCCACTCCACCTCCATGTAATAGATCCATCAACTACACCACCTGGACCCAGTGTAGTGGGGGTGAGAATTAAGTCTTTACCATCCACAGTATTTATATCAATGTTTGCTACGGTTCCGGTGATTATTCCATCTTTACCGCCAAGAGTCATATTCCCAACCCTAGTTAGCGCAGCGAGCGAGACGCCTAATGTGCTTTGAATCGCAGCTGTACCACCTAAAACATTCGGAGGAAATGCATTGTTTTCTTGATAATAAGCTGACACAGCACTTGCGACATTACTCATTGCATTGGTGACTTCTGTTAATTTTGCTTTAATCGTTTGTGTTCGGTACATCGGAATTGCGATAGCAGCCAGGATACCAATGATGGCAATAACTATCAACAACTCAATTAATGTAAAACCTTTTTGTCTCCTTAACATAATAAGAACCTCCTTTTTTAAAATTATCGTGTTTCGTGTCCGTGAAGCGTTCCCTTAACTAACAATACTGCTTTCCAATCCTAACCCGAAAAGTAAGCTTTTTTGTTTCCTTCACCTCCTTTTAATAATTTTGATATTGTTTAGATAGCATATAGATAGCATATTCTGTGCCAAATTCCATTTATGCCAAAATATTTCATGAAATTATCTAACTATTTAATATTACAGAATTTTAGTTTATATAAATTTTTTGAAATTATGATCAATCTGATCTTTCCATTATGGAAATCCGATTGAAATTAACACTTTTTGTCCATTTGGTGACAAATTTTGTTATAAGGAAGCCAGGAATACAGGAGAATTCATAAAAATCCTTTATTCCATTTCAATTCCTGCCTTCATGGATTCCTAATAATAAGGAAGCCAGGAGACTACGAATATTTTAGGGTTTCGTGCCAATAACGGTCCGACTGTACCCATGACGATGATGGGTCCGAACATTTTTAAACTTTCCGTCGATAAGCAATATCTCAGCTTCTCGTCTCGTATAATACTTTGCGTATGAAGGGTTAAGTTGGTCATAGATGATAAGTCGGCGCTTCTCGGGTGACATCTTTTCAAGACTGACAACATGTATTCTCTTAGGGGTAAAGGCAACCTGTGACATAACTTCATATAAAAAAGCAGGGGCCAATAAATCATCCTGACGAGGGTAGAGAGGGCAAAGTGAGGCAACCGTTTCGTAAGAAGCCGTAACGGCTTAACAAATATGAGGTAGAAGCCATTACCCT
>JBEKHJ010000235.1:0-1456 GCA_050012335.1 Bathyarchaeia archaeon | reverse complement strand
CAGACATTTGGTTAGGATACTTATTCATGCATTCAGTTACTTTCACTTCCTTTAGTGCAGCTAATGCTCGTGCTCGGGCTTCTTCTTTGGGCAGTTTAAGCACTTGCCTAAGTGCCAACTCTACATTCCCCAAGGCGGTAAGATGCCTGAAAAGGTAAATATGCTGGAAAACAAAGCCGATTCTCGCCCGTGCTTTATTTAGGTCTACGCCAGGTTTAGTGAGGCATTGTTCTCCAAGGTAGATTTCGCCCTTATCTGGCATGGTTAGCATTGCCATACATCGCAGAAACGTGCTCTTTCCTGAACCACTGGGTCCAAAGATCAGTTTTATGTCGCCCTTTCTGATTTGCATCGAGACATTTCTTACTGCTTCAAGTTTTCCGTAGTTTTTGTAGACATTTCTAGCTTCCATTACGAGGTCGGTCATTTTTTTACAATCCTATTTTTTTCTTTCTTTTGTTGCCCCAACGATCAAGCCATAAGGCAATTGGGAAGGTAAGTGCAATATACAAAAGGGCTGCAAACACAAATGGCGTTACAACGTCATAAGGTGGAACATTTTTAAGCCAAATAGATCGAGTCATGATTTCGGCTAAGCCGCCGATAACCCAGACATAGGACGAGTCCTTGATTAAGAGCGCATATTCGCTTCCCAAGCCTGGAGTTGAGAAAGTAAAAACTTGAGGAACCATAACATGCCAGATTGCTTGCCACTTAGAACAACCAATAGATTGGGCGGCAATCATCTGCTCGTCTCCAACACCTCGAATTGCCCCTCTGAAAATCTGTGATTGATTAGCTCCACTTCTTAAACCAAGAACAAACGCGGCGACAAAGAAGGCGTTACCGAACGGAAAGGGAAAATATAGGCCTAATCCAAAGAAAAAGAGTAGCATCAGAACGATTTCAGGTATGCCTCTGAAGATTTTCTCATAAGCGTCCACAACAAAACTAACTTCGTTTTCGTAGGCTCTTATGAATGCAAGTGGCAAACCGATTGCTATGCCGGCTAAGAAAGAAATTATAGAAATGGAAAGAGTAAGGGGCACTCCTTCCAACAGGAAGATTAGCTCTTGCCATGCATCCAATAGGGATCACGTTTGTTTAAGCATGCCATTCTGCTCTGAGCTGATCTAGTTGTCCAGATTGAATCACTTGTGCCATGGCGCCGTTGAACTTGTCAAGGAAAGTGTTGGCGTTTTTGCTAACTACAAATGCACATGGATAGTATGCATGGTCATAGACAATGCCGATATTTGTTCCCTGAGTCTGATATTGAGCAATCCACGCTGTTGTTATAGGTGTTTCAGCATAAACTGCCTGCACGCTTGGGTTGGCGCTTGCCATGTCTTGGATCGCTGAGGCGAAGTCATTCCATGACCTTATCGATACTCCTGCAGCTTGGAGTTCCTGTTGCTCAGTTGTTCCATCTTGCGTTCCAACAGTTAAGCCCAGA
>JBEKHJ010000234.1:0-1476 GCA_050012335.1 Bathyarchaeia archaeon | reverse complement strand
TCTTGGAAGGGGATGAAATTCTTCAGTTTCGATCAATTCATTAGCGTAGTTCAATGCAGCCCAGATGTCTTCTTCTGTAACTTCGTATTCCCGTATGATTTCTTCTTTTGTCATACCACAGGCAAGCCCTCCAATAATGCGTGTAATGGGAACTCTGGTCCCCCGAATAACTGGTTTGCCATGTTGAATTTCTGGATCAATCATAATTCTTTCGTTCATCTTTTTACCTCTTTTTAGATTAGGTTGGATTTCTATAATTTATTATAATGACTAAACAAAAAAAGGCAAGATAAATGATTTGTCTTGCCTTTCTAAATACTTGTTCACAACGAGATCATCAAACCTGCCAATTGCAGGCACAACCAGTGAAAAAGAAGATTAATTTAGAACTTGTCCGTAAATAAGTATTGTTTATAAAATCCCCCTTTGCAAAGAGGGAGATTTGACCAGGGTTGACACTTTAAATCCCCCCTTCCCCCCTTTCGTAAAGGGGGGGAAGTTATTTGCGGATAAGCTCTTAGTTTTAACGCTATGCGCTATGCTCTATGCACCTTGCTATTGTCTGAAATCTATTTAGCCCATTTGTCGGCTGGGGTTTTAACACCATCCTGATCAATAAATAAACTCCCATCACTTAACTGCCTTGCTGTAGTGGGTTGAGCCTCAGCAAGAAAACCCAGTGCGGTTGATGAGTTCAACAATAGGGCATAATCTCCTGATATATTCGGTACCCCCCAAGAAGTGACAAGCTGTAACAAATCGGTTGAGTAACTACCTCTCTCCGCCCTATACATCTCTTCAGCTGCCCTTAATTGTTCGAGTGCTGTTTTGGCATCTGCTCTCCGCGCTCTCTGCAGATAACTGGTGTAGGCGGGTATTGCGATAGCTGCAAGGATTCCGACAATGAGAATGACGACCAATAATTCAATAAGGGTAATCCCTCTATTTGATTTCATCTTTATCTACCGCTTTTGGGCCTAAATTGAGGAGGAAAATCCGGTGACCATCCCCAATTCCAAGTTATTGAACCATCATTACTCGTATTCGGTGTTAATGTCAATGTCTTGCCATCCACCATTGGATGAATGTTTTGGACCGAGACAGTGATCATGCCATTAGCATTTGAAATAGATATCGCGAAATCCTTGAAATAGCCCCCAATGATACCCCCAAGCTATTTATAACCTCGTTTCTCGAAGGACAATCAGGCCAGGAGTTTTGATCTTGACGATATGCTGTAACGCCACTTGCAACAGTGGACATCGCATTCTCCACTTCAGACAATTTGGCTATTACTGTATAACCCTTATAGAGAGGAAGGGCAACCGCGGCCAAAATGCCTATGATTACGATCACCACCAATAACTCGATCAGGGTAAACCCCGGGCTAGATTTTTCACTCAGAATCCTTACTCTTCCAAGGTAAAGATTTCCTTTATTTCTTAAACAAAATTTGTTGGTGCCCGAGGAACCAAA
>JBEKHJ010000233.1:0-1492 GCA_050012335.1 Bathyarchaeia archaeon | reverse complement strand
CAGCTAAAAGATGAAGGCTTCAGCTTAGGCTTTATTCAAGTGCGAATGATACATCCGCTTCCCTCTGCCTACCTAAAGCAAATGCTTGAAGGCAAAAAACGCATAATAGACATAGAAGACAACATCACCGCTCAGCTTGGCGGCATAATAACTCAGTATACAAGCGTCAGACCCAACTTTTACATTCTCAAATACACTGGCAGACCAATGATGACAACCGAAGTATACCAAGCAATCAAAGCGATACTAACAGATAAAGCGCCCGAAAGGCAGGTGTTAATGCTTGGCGCATAAACCCTCAGATTACAAAACCAACGTCTACGTCGACTGGTGTCCTGGATGCGGAGATTTTGGAATCTTAAGCGCACTACAGATGGCACTATCAGAACTTGGACTTGAACCTCACAAAGTAGTGGTAGTTTCAGGCATAGGCAACGCAGGAAAAACTCCCCACTTCGTGAAAGCCAACGGTGTCCATACGTTGCATGGTAGATTATTGCCCTTTGCAATGGGAATAAAAATTGCGAACCCGAACCTTGAGGTAATCGGCATAGGTGGAGACGGCGATGGTCTCGGAATAGGCGCGGGACATTTTGTGAACGCTGGACGAAGAAACATCGACATGACCTACCTGTTGTATAATAACGGTGTTTACGGTTTAACTAAAGGGCAGGCTTCACCGACGCTTCGGTTTGGCATGCAGACTAAGGCGCTTCCAAAACCTAACATTAACCAAGCAATTAATCCAGTTGCCCTCGCAATTACTTCTGGCTATACCTTCGTGGCTAGATCATACTCTTTTGATGTCATGCACTTGAAGAATGTGATAAAGCAAGGAATCCAGCATAAGGGTTTAGCGTTAGTCGATTGCTTGCAGCCGTGTCCCACGTACAATGACATTAACACTAAGGAATGGTTCGCTGGAGACGACAGAAAAGACCCAAAGACAGGCAAGGCACAATCCAGACTCTACAAGTTAGAAGATGTAGGCTTTGACCCCGTTGTGCATGAATGGAACGAGGATTTCAAGAAGAAAGTTGCTGGCATGGAAAAAGCGCAGGAATGGGGTGATAGAATCCCAATTGGCGTCTTCTACAAGAACGAGTTGGAATCAACTTTCCAAGAACGCTTAACCAAGCGAATACCCTTTTACATGGAAAACCCGCCTGCAAAGCAGCAGCTTAAAGACGAAAACAGTTTATCCACGGTTGATTTAAGCGAGTTTCTGGATGACTTAAAAACAAGCTAAAAGTACTTTCATTTAAAAGAAATGTAAGGAAGCCTTCCTTTTTCCTCAATCCATAAAATGTTATTACAACTTATAAACGGTATTTCCATAATCGACATATGTCCATAAAAAAAAGTTTTCACGGCGGCTTGCTTTCTGTTTCTTCATCACAGTAACAGTTGGCAGTGAATTTTGGAGTGCAAATGCAATAAAACACTAAATCGGCTTTTCCAATGTTAGTTATTCTTTGAGAAGTGCCAGCTG
>JBEKHJ010000232.1:0-1503 GCA_050012335.1 Bathyarchaeia archaeon | reverse complement strand
AGCCATTCTTGAACACGGAATGAAGGCGTCCGCTCATATAGCAACCGCTGGAAACCGATTTTTTCAAGAGAACCAGCTAAAACTTGCGGGGTCCCAACCATAATGGCGGAGACTAAATCAGCTCGGGCTTCAAAGAATTTTGCAATGAAGAATATTAAAACCATGACAGCCCAGAAGTAAACGAAGAACAGGAAAGTCGAGAAAATCAAGGGGAAAAGTGGAAATAACACGTAGAACCTGAAGAGAAACTCTGCGGAAACCAACCCGTACAGGATGAGCGGGTCTCTGCCTTTAAGGTGACCGAACTCGTGGCCTAGAACGCTGAGAATCTCGTTTTCATCAAGCTGAACAAGAAGCCCAGTTGTTATCAAAACCAACCCGCGACTCGGACTTGCCCCTGATGTCGCTGCGTTTGGAACCATAGTGTTTGAAACAACAATTTTAGGCATTGGAAAACGGAACCTGTCAGCGATATTTTTTACAAGCTCGTAAACGTTAACTTTTTTAGCCTTCAAATTTTCCAGCTGACATGGGACACCATGTTTTATAAAGATTTTTTGGGCTTCTTCAGGATCAACTTCGCCTTGTTTAGCTAGTATTTCGTCGTAAATTTCTTTTTTTATGGCTAAAAGTTGGTCTCGGGAATATTTTTTTTTGAAATCGTTTTCTTCGCTTATTGGCAAGTAATACTCTAGGAGATGTATGATGGGATTGTCTTTTGTAATGTACCAGTCGGCTGTTCTTGCGATGAAATTGTTGGAGAAAAAAACAAAAATAAACTGTATGCCGATGAGAACTATAGGTGCAATCCAGAAGGCTTGGGGGTAAAAGGCTGTTAATGAGATGAAAATTGCCATGCCGAAAACAATGAAGACAATGAAAAACAGCACTTGAGTTTCAAGGAAGAGACGGTTGAAAGATTTCTCTGGTTTTGTGTATGCTTCTGGAATTATTTCTTCTCCTTCTCTCCATGCAAAATAAACCGTTGCTTTTCTAGCATTTTCCTTGAATATTTGCGTGGAAATTATAATATCCTGTTTTGCCTCTTCAATTACTTTGGGTGAAACTGCTGAATCAAGAGGCGTTAGTTTAAGTTCTATAGGATTACCACTTTTAACTTCAACCTTAAGAAGCTGCTTTCCTTGTGCATTAACAATTGTGTATGAGAGGAAATCGCCTTGGGTTGATGTTTCGCGCGAAATATTAGTAAATCTCTGTTTTTGAGGAAGCAAATATTTAGTATATATGTAATCGAATAGTTTTTGCATGTAGCTTGGTGGTACTTGTGGAGTGATTTTGTAAGAAACAGGTTCGGTCATTTATCGTTTTCAGACCTTCGCACTTAATTCAAACGTTACTCCTTTTTATAACTTTATTGTTAACGCCCAAGATCTAACAAAAATTTCCCAAGTGCGCACCCCAAGATATGTAAAATTTCTTGTCTCTGCCCATATTTGTAATTATCAGTTGACATTGGAGCGTTTTCAAAGGGGATAGCGTTTA
>JBEKHJ010000231.1:0-1509 GCA_050012335.1 Bathyarchaeia archaeon | reverse complement strand
AATTTCAGAATTCGAGTCCAACTCAGCCATAAATGTAGACGAGCAATTTGTTAAGGAGCGTTCGCAGATTTTCCTTGACGTTGAAGGTGCACTTGCAGAAAAAAGGCTTCAAGAATCAAACCTTACAGGCGATGCAAAAACTCTAGCTGACAACAATCATCTCCTGGTGGAAACCGATAAAGAATACGCTGAAAAAACAAGAGAGCTAAGCTTCAAAAGAAACGCAGAGGTTCAACGCTTGACACATAAAATCCACGAATTAGAAGACGACGTAGCAAGCCAGCAAGAAATTAAAATCAGCATTTTCAAGCCAATGGCCCGTAAAAAAGCAGCAGAAAAACTTGCTCAAACACAACAAAACCTGAAGTCCACAAAGAACGAGTTAGAAGTGGCACTACAGAGCTTCACTGCTGAACAAGAGAAACTTCACGACAGTTATGAGAAGAAGAAACAAGAAATTACGGAGAAAGTGGAAAATTTACATAAAGAGCTTGAAAGACTCGAAACTGACACATCCATAGATGCAAGGCAAGCAGCATTCAACGCACTGACTAATGCTGTAAACGCTCTCCTCCAAAGAACTCCCTTACCGCCTGAGCAACAATAATCAGAACTAACAAGCTAGTCATTCGAACGCTTAACTAACTATGAAAACAAATTTATTTTTTGAGCCCTTGGTCTACGCTTGGTTCTGACCCATTTATCAGAGTCTTTAGCGATTTCACTTCATCCCGCAGTGAGCCAACTTCGCTTTCCAAAGCAGTAGCCTTTGCGTCAGCCATTTTTTTGAGTTCTTCAATTTCAAGTAAAAGGTTTTTCTTTTCAGTTTCTAAATTTTTTATTTTTTCAATTGTGTTTTTGAGGCTGCTCATTTTTGCTTCCCCTTGGCGGCTTATACATTGTCTTTTTTGCACTTAAGACTTTTCTCTGTAAAATTACTTTTTTTCAAAAAAATCGCTGTTGTTTAATATTTTTATGGTGAACTGTAAGCGCGGTTGCTCTTGATAGATGCAGTTTTTATATAGGAATTAGCAAATTAAACATACCGTTCAGCTTCCGTATTGTTGGATTGTGTCTCGATGAGAAAGACGATATTTAAAAAGCTTGAAGCGCAAGGGCTAATTGCGAATTATAATCGTTTAAGAAAGAATTTACCGCCCAGGCTTCCTGATCGAGTGTTTATTTGGGATGAAACATTCAGGGAAGGCATCAAGGCACCAACGGTTTATTTAACTTACGTTGAACAAGTTAGGCTTGCAAAGTTAATGGATGAAGCAGGCGTAGCCATAATTAACGTGGGCTTCCCAGCGATATCCGAAGACGAAAAACGCAACGTTAAACGTATTGTAAACGAAAGTTTCGTTAACGCAAAACTTACGGCCTCAGCTGAACCAACCAAAAACAGTCTAGACGCCTGCTTAGAATGCGGTATAAAAGAAGTAACCATTGAGTCACCCATTAACGGTTTAAACCTGCAATACAAACTAAAAATAACCAAAGAACAAGCAT
>JBEKHJ010000230.1:0-1559 GCA_050012335.1 Bathyarchaeia archaeon | reverse complement strand
AGCGACGGTATGGCTAAGATAATTTCTTTGCACGTGTCAAGTATAACTAGGTCTCCACTCTTAAACATGTTGTACATAAGAGAGGCTGAACCTATGCGGTCTCTCGTAGCAGGTGTTACGGGAGGCAGACCCATTTCCTTGAGCGCACGAGAATACTCATCTGCTGGAGAACGTGCCTCCATCTGTCTCGCAAACTTTTCATGTGAGAAATAAATGTTTTTTGGTTTGAAAGGTGTGCCATTTGGCAACTTGCATTTGCTAGAAAGTATGGAAACCAACTGTTGCATGGTTTTTCCACCCGTTACCACAGCCTCTGCAAAGCAAACCGTCTTGAGTTTGTAATCGTCTCCGATTGATGTTTTACACAATGCCTTTGTGAAAAAGAACGCCGCATTGGCGTGGACCATGCCCCAGTCTTGCCCTATCCATACAGGTTGGTATTCCTGCCAAATTATCGCGTCGGGGTCTTCTCTAAGGTTTATTACATGGTAATACTCGTCAAACACGTCAAAATACTGGCCTTCTACTGTGCCGTCTAGTCCAAGCAGCATCTTGTCCCGCTTGGCTTTGGGCAGGCTCATCAAACGCGCAATAATACCGGGGTCGCGCTTAAGGAGTTCTTGATTATCCAATACTGTTGAACGTTGACAGGCATAAGATCGTGGGTCATAAATGCAACGCCACTCTCCGCCCTCACTCACCCACCACGTACCGTTGGTCTCATCCTTGCGAGCGTCCTCGGGTTTATTCCATGGTTCTTTTTCTACGAATAGCTGTCTATAGTACTCGTAGTGTGGGCCAAGTGGGTTCGAGCAACCAATGATGACTGGCACAGGAAGGTTTCCTGCTTCGTCACGCTGGCAGCCAGGATTCACAACGTTTCTGGAAAACAACATCATCCACGCGTCCGCTGAAAATTGACCACATTCATCAACAAGAATTGCTGGATATGCACTGCCCAAATATTGTTCGATGTCGCGCTCGCGCAAATTTTGACAATGCCCAAAAATTACTTTGGAACCATTCTTGAAAGTGGCTACGTGTTTCGTTTGGTCGTAATCATACAACTCTTTTGGGACGAAGGTTTTCAAGTCTGAAATTGCGCCACTCTCCAGCTCCTTAAATGTGCGTCTGAGTACCAAAACATTGCACCCACTAAAAGCCAAGGCGTAGTGCATAACCAAATAAAGTAACCAACCGCACGTTTTACCAGAGCGAATACCGCCTACGCTCAAGCACTGCTGGGCCGCAGGTTGTACATACGTCTTTCCTCCCCTTACAACGTTACGGAGGAGTTCTGTTTGTTTCGGCTGAAATTTGAAGATAGCCTCGAAATTAAGGGTGCCGTCAGCATTAAGGTAGTTTGGCAGCTCTACTGCGTCCGTGATTTTCTTGCGGGGCATCTGAGTACTTTCTGAGGTAAGTTACTGTCCTTAAACCTTGGGATTTGTGTGTATACTTGTTACTTCTGCAAAGCTAGGTTTCAATACTTCCTGCTTTTTTTCTTGCTGTACTTCTGGGTGCATCAATTCAGGGGAATTTATGATCACCACTTTAAC
>JBEKHJ010000229.1:0-1590 GCA_050012335.1 Bathyarchaeia archaeon | reverse complement strand
ATTACTCTTCAACCTCCTTAACAACCATGTACTTAGTCTTTAAAGCTTCCTTCTGCATCTCATAGATTTTCTTGCATCCATCCATCGCCATGTTCACCGCTTTCTCAAATTCTTCAGGCGTAAGTATGCCATCCATCTGAAGCAGCGTAATCGCATTCAAATTAGGCATAAAAGCTAATGGAACATCTGCAGCACCAAGCTTGTCCTCAGCATCATACAAGTCCAAAACAATGGTGTCATCGATTTTTCCAGCTGCGCAAGCAACAACTAAATCACGCATTGGAACGCCAGCGTCAGCAATGGCTAGTGCAGCAGCAGTAATGCTTGCACAACGTGTTCCACCGTCAGCCTGCAGTACTTCAACAAAAACGTCAACGCCTGTCCGTGGATAAAGCTCCAAGAATAAGGCTGGTTCCAAAGATTCTTTTATCACTTTAGAAAGCTCAACTTCTCTTCTTGAAGGTGCCGGTGATTTGCGTTCTTGCACTGAAAAGGGAGCCATGTGATAACGGCACCGCAAAACCATGCGGTCTTGCATAGCCAGGTGCTTTGGATGCATTTCTCTTGGACCGAATGCTGCGGCTAAAATCTTGTTTTTTCCATGTTCAATATAGGCTGATCCATCAGCGTTTGATAAAACGCCTACTTGAAGTTTTAGGGGTCGAAGTTCGTCTGCTTTTCTACCATCTAATCTAATACCTTTTTTATCAATTAATTTTTCAGGTTTCTCATTCATTCTTATTTTCCTCCACTTTACCTTTACTTTCTTTAAGCAACTGTGTTATGCGATCTGTTAGGCCACTTGTGTGGGATTCCTGCTCAATCTTTTTGATCGCTGCTATAGCAAGTTCCTCGTCTTCAGGAGTTTTCCCAGTGACCAAAATGACACCGTTAAGCCCCAAAATAATTTGGCAACCTGTTTCCTGTTTTATCATGGAAATCATTGAGCCTTTTCTACCGATTACACGAGGAATCTTGGTAGGTGTCACCCTAAGAATTTGCCCGCGAGTTATTTTTCCCAACCCTGGCTCTCCAACAGTAAGCTGTGGATCGTGAGCTCTATCGTATGAAGCGATTTTTGCAACAATTAAGTCTCCAGCGTTCAAAACTTGGGATAACTCGTCGTTTTGGGGCTTGAAAGGCCTGCTTAAAACGTCTGATGCACGTAGGAGCGCTGAGTAGGGTGATTTAATATCAACTGTCCAGCCGTTAAATCCAACTTCCAAGACTGCTCCTATTACGATGTCACCTACTTTAGGCACATAAAAAGCCCGAAGTGCAACAACGTTTACTTTTTTATTGTCAGTATCCACAAGTCCAATTCTTGCGGCATAAATTTTGTTTCCTTCCATATACGTGTTTTCGCCAGCTAAATAATCGCCTTCAGCAAGCAATTCTCCTGGCGTTACAAGCTGTTTTTTTTCAAAGAATATTGGCATAATTTTCACCTATCCATTTTTTTCCTTTTTTAAGAGATTATTTTTGCTTCTCCACTTCCCTTAGTTACGTCGCCAAGTTTGTTTAGCAACGAGGCGTATGATCCAGCAGGCAATTCTAATTCGCCATACCATGAGCCATCTCCACGCCATT
>JBEKHJ010000228.1:0-1597 GCA_050012335.1 Bathyarchaeia archaeon | reverse complement strand
CTAAAAATAGGCTGCGGCATCTTTGGTGCAATAAATTATGAAAATCAACCTGTCTTTCCGTATGTTTACTGGGGTCTCCGAGCCCAAAACCACCGAGGTCATCAATCACACGGTTTCCTCACATACAACAACAAACAATTTTTTGTTTACAAGAACTTGGATTTAGTTCCAAAAATAAAAACTAACGCCATACAAGAATGGTTCGGGCGCCTTCCTGGATCAATCGGTGTCGGCAACGTTAGATACACTACATCGGGTAAATGTGATGATGCCTCACTTATTCAGGGCACTCAACCAGTTACCGCTTCCGCAGACGGGATAAAACTTGCTCTGTCCTTTAACGGCAACATAGTTAACACTTTGCCGCTGAAAAAAGAAATGACCGAAAACTTCCCAGACTTCCTCTACAATTGCGACTCCGACATAGTATGCCACAAAATGCTCCTTGGACTTAAACAAGGCAAAGACCTCGCATCCGCGGTTCGCTCCGTCATGGAAAGCTTAGACGGCGCATTCTCCGTAACAGGCCTAACCGGAGACGGAGACTTTTTCGCCTTCAAAGACCCGCATGGAATAAAACCGCTATGCGCTGGACATGACCCTGCTGGGGCAACCTACGCTTTTTCCTCCGAAACCGCAAGCTTAGACATGAACGGTTTTGTAAGAGATTTTGAGCTAAAACCAGGCGAACTGGTAACGGCTTCAAAAGACGGCTTCAAACGCACACAAATCATTAAAAACCCTCATCACGCTTTTTGCGCTTTTGAGTATGCTTACTTTGCAAGGCCTGATTCAAGGTTCGACGACAAATACGTTTACGAAATACGCGAAGAGTTCGGCAGAAATATCGTTAAAGAATATCCTGAAATCGTAAAAGACAGCGACATGATTCTCTCAGTGCCTGAAACAGGCGATGACCCGGCCATGGGGGTCCATGAAGCATCAGGCTTACGATGGGAAAGAGCATCAAGGCGGCACCGTTATGTTACTGAGAGAGCATTCATACTCCTAAACGTCGAACGCTTTTCTACAATTGATAAGAAAATCAACATTTTAGGTTCAAAAGTTAATGGAAAACGAGTTATAGTAACTGAAGACAGCATAGTCAGAGGAGACACAACCAAAGTAATTATTGATAAATTGCGAAAATCAGGAGCCAAAAAAGTTTACCTTTTTGTTACTTTTCCACGAATTATTGGACCTTGCTTTTATGGGATTGATATGTCAACTTACGGGCAACTTGTAGGCTCAAAACACAGCGCCGAAGAAATCGCTAAAATCATAGGTGCAGACAAGGTATGCTACCAATCGATTGAGGGATTAGTGCGTGCTACAGGTCAAACACAAGACGGGCTCTGTTTAGCCTGCATTACAGGCAAGTATCCAACCCCGTGTGCTCAAAAAATGGCTGATGCCATGAAAACTAGATTCTTCGATGGCTATGAGGAAAAAACGAGAATTTACGAGTCGGATGAAGTTCAACCCTAACTGCGGTGGCAAAGCAAATTAAGCGTTCCCTCTCCTCTCTTAGCATAACGGTGTATCTTGAATGGAAAAAATAGGTATACTGGTCGTTTCCTACGGCGCAAGAGAAGTC
>JBEKHJ010000227.1:0-1615 GCA_050012335.1 Bathyarchaeia archaeon | reverse complement strand
CTTTCGCCTTTCAGTCAATATTTTGATGATTGGCTTGTGAATCTGCGGCAAATAATTTCAGAATTCGAGTCCAACTCAGCCATAAATGTAGACGAGCAATTTGTTAAGGAGCGTTCGCAGATTTTCCTTGACGTTGAAGGTGCACTTGCAGAAAAAAAGCTTCAAGAATCAAACCTCACAGGTGAAGCAAAAGAACTAGCGGACGCCAACCATCTCTTAGTGGAGACCGATAAAGAATACGCGGAAAAAACAAGAGAGCTAAGCTTCAAAAGAAACGCAGAGGTTCAACGCTTAACACATAAAATCCTCGAATTAGAAGACGATGTAGCAAGCCAAGAAGAAATTAAAATCAGCATTTTCAAGCCGATAGCACGTAAAAAAGCTGCAGAAAAACTTGCTCAAACACAACAAAACCTGAATTCCACAAAGAACGAGTTAGAAGTGGCACTGCAGAATTTCACTGCTGACCAAGAGAAACTTCACGACAGTTATGAGAAGAAGAAACAAGAGATCACGGAGAAAGTGGACAGTTTACATAAAGAGCTTGAAAAACTCGAAACTGACACATCCATAGACGCAAGGCAAGCAGCATGCAACGCGCTGGCTAATGCTGTAAACGCTCTTCTCCAAAGAACTCCCTCACCGCCTGAGCAACAATAACCAAAACTAACAAGCTAGTCATTCGAACGCTTAACTAACTATACAAATAAATTTATTTTTTGAGCCCTTGGTCTACGCTTGGCTCTGACCCACTTATCAGAGTCTTTAGCGATTTCACTTCATCCCGCAGTGAGCCAACTTCGCTTTCCAAAGCAGTAGCCTTTGCGTCAGCCGTTTTTTTGAGTCCTTCAATTTCAAGTAAAAGGTTTTTCTTTTCAGTTTCTAAATTTTTTATTTTTTCAATTGTGTTTTTGAGGCTGCTCATTTTTTGCTTCCCCTTGGCGGCTTATACATTGTCTTTTTTGCACTTAAGACTTTTGCCATTAATTGCTCTGTAAAATTACTTTTTTTTAAAAAAAATCGCTGTTTTCTAATATTTTTATGGTGAACTGTAAGCGCGGTTGCTCTTGATAGATGCAGTTTTTATATAGGAATTAGCAAATTAAACATACCGTTCAGCTTCTATATTGTTGGATTGTGTCTCGATGAGAAAGACGATATTTAAAAAGCTTGAAGCGCAAGGGCTAATTGCGAATTATAATCGTTTAAGAAAGAATTTACCGCCCAGACTTCCTGATCGAGTGTTTATTTGGGATGAAACATTCAGGGAAGGCATCAAGGCACCAACGGTTTATTTAACTTATGTTGAGCAAGTTAGGCTTGCAAAGTTAATGGATGAAGCAGGCGTAGCCATAATTAACGTGGGCTTCCCAGCTATATCCGAAGACGAAAAACGCAACGTTAAACGTATTGTAAACGAAAGTTTCGTTAACGCAAAACTTACGGCCTCAGCTGAACCAACCAAAAACAGCGTAAACGCCTGCTTAGAATGCGGTATAAAAGAAGTAACCATTGAGTCACCCATTAACGGTTTAAACCTGCAATACAAACTAAAAATAACCAAAGAACAAGCATTACAAAGAATAGTTGAAAGCATAGACTACGCAAAAAAGCA
>JBEKHJ010000226.1:0-1655 GCA_050012335.1 Bathyarchaeia archaeon | reverse complement strand
AAGCGACGAATTAATCGACCGAATCGTTAGGCTCTTTGTTGAGAAAGGTGAAAGTGCGGTTTCGTTTGCGCCAACGTTCACTATTCCAAGACTTTGCGTTAAACGGCAAGAAGGCGAATACATTGCGATACCGCTTCTAAGCAACTTGCAGCTTGATGTTAAAGGGATGCTGTCCAAGTTTTCGGATAAAACCAGGCTACTGTACCTTTGTTCGCCTAATAATCCTACTTCAACCCAGTTTAAAATGGAAGATGTTGAAACCTTAGCCAAAGCTTTCCCTGGAATCGTCATTTTGGATGAAGCGTATGGTGAATTCGCTGACTACTCGCTCGTGCCACGAATAAACGAGTTCCAGAACATGATTATTCTAAGAACGTTCTCCAAAGCCTTCGGTTTAGCAGCGCTCAGGCTTGGTTACGCCGTGACAAATCCCGAGTTAGCGAAGATTTTGACCGAGAAAACTCCGTTGCCCTATCCTGTGAGTGGTTTCACTTTGAGGATGGGTTGCAAGATGCTGGATAATGTTGATTTGATGAAGGAATCCGTGAGGGAACTGAAACGTGAACGGGGAAAACTGATAAAGGCACTAAACGAAATAGATGGCGTGCAAGCTTTCGATTCGCAAGCAAACTTCCTGCTGGTCAACACGCAAAAACCCTGCGACGAAGTTAACGAGAAGCTACTAAAACGGGGTATAATGCTCAAGAAATGGGGCAAAATCCTCCAATACGAAAACTGCTTCCGAGTAACAGTTGGCTTGCCAGAAATGAACGTTAAACTAATTGAAGCATTAAAGCAAATTCAAGGTGAATAAAATGAGGATAGAAGAAGTTTACCGTAAAACCAAAGAAACCGAAGTTAAAGTGAAAGTGAACCTTGACGGCGAAGGAAAAGCCAGCGTGAATTCAGGTGTGCCCTTCCTTGACCACATGCTCACTTCGCTTGCGACACACAGCTTAATCGACATAACCGCGTCTGTGAAAGGCGATTTGGTGCACCACTCAGTTGAAGACTTAGCATTAGGCTTAGGTGAAGCATTAAACAAAGCCTTAGGCACACGGGAAGGCATCGCACGCTTCGGCAATGCAGCTGCGCCGATGGATTGTTCTTTAGCGTTTGCAGCCGTGGACTTGGTGAAGCGTCCCTACTTTAAAGTTGACCTTAAACTTAGAGGCAAAAAAGTAGAGAACATGCCAACTGAAGACATCAACCACTTCTTTGAATCCTTAGCTACCTCGCTTCAGGCAAACGTCCACGTGTTCGTTGAGTACGGCAGTAATGACCACCACAAGGCAGAAGCGGCAGTTAAAGCCCTTGCCTTGTCGCTTAGGCAAGCGGTAGCCTTAGACCCAAGACGGAAAGGCGTGCCAAGCTCAAAAGGAGTCATCTAATGCCAAAAGCAGTAATATTTGACTATGGCGTTGGAAACCTGCTAAGCCTAAAAACCGCCTTAGAAAAAGCAGGCTTAGACGCATCAATCGGCACTTCAGTTCATGAACTAGCCAACGCGGACGCTATTGCTTTGCCAGGTGTTGGAGCCTTTACTGCTGCCGCCTCAAAGCTAGACTCAGTCAAAGAAATACTCACAAGCAAGGTCAAAGATGGCACACCACTGCTTGGCATATGCCTTGGTTTGCAGCTTTTCTTTGAGACAA
>JBEKHJ010000225.1:0-1659 GCA_050012335.1 Bathyarchaeia archaeon | reverse complement strand
TGGAAATAGGAACATTGCACCAAGGATTGCAAAAACTTTCGATGGCAGAAAATAACTTCCTATCTTTGACCCAGCAGAAGAAGCGGTTTTTAAAAAAGTGACTTTTTCTACAGGCTCGTTAACTGCCATACGTTTGGCAGACTTAAGAAGAGGACGATATGAAACTACGAAGCTTATCAGTGCTATCATTTTATTATCTGATTTACTTCGGTATAGTAACAACGATTGTCACGCTGGCAAGGGATTATCTACTTAAGAACCTGCGGACAAGTCTTATTGTCGGTCTTCTATTTTTTATTGCGCCATTCATCATCGTTCTGCTCACACATATGAGGCCAGCTTTCTCAAAGTGGCTGAGAGTGTCACTGTTCATCTATTTTAGAGTATCAACATTCGCAAAAGCATCATTTGCCATTCTAACAATTCTTAGCGTTCTTTTTATATACAACTATATAGCCTTTGGTGTCAGTGGTGAACAAACCTTCCTCAATGTATTCCTTATCAATCTCATTCTCCTGTTTTTTATCACATTGGTGCTCAGTGACAGATTTCAGATTAGGGATCCACTTGGCCTTCTGATTCAACAAATTGCACACCCCGAGGTGTATCTATATAAAGATGGGGTACTATACCATATTCCAGACCCACCTACGTTGCAATTGCTCGGCTACTCTTTCAACGATGTTAATATCATATCAGCGCAGGAGTTTCAGAAATACACTTTAAGGCCCGCTTTGGAAAGTGTAGCAACAGGTAGGCTTGTCCGGGGCAAAAACAAACCCGAGGTGTACATCATTATTGGTGGAGAAAAAAGGCATGTACCGGATCCAACCACTTTGAACGTAATCCAGCAACTTAACTCACAGGCAGGTCATACGCGAACTATTGAGATTCTTTCACAAGGTGAAATGGAACAATGGCCGACCGGCAAACCGCTGGTCAGCTTAATTCAACAATAGTTCAGGTTGGTACGGCAGTTAACGCGGCCCAAAAGGCTAACGCCCCAAACTTTCAGGCTTCTTTTGGGCCAAGAACGTTAGCTGAAATGTCCTAAAGAGTAAACCCCGTTAGAAATTCCAGCGGGGCATTAAACCCCGCCGGAATTATTCTAAAATCTAACCCCGCTGCAGAGCAGCGGGGCATTATTTCTAACGGGGTAAACTTGAATGAAGGTGCGTGATATCATAAAATTGTTGGAAGCGGATGGCTGGTATCGAGTCGATACAAAAGGCAGTCATCGGCAATACAAACATGCTGCAAAGTTGGGCAGAGTGACTATCGCTGGCCATCCAAGCGATGATTTAGCGCCGGGCACTCTGAACAGTATCTTAAAACAGGCAAAACTGCAGGAGGTAAAATAAATGTATCGATTTCTTGTTGTCATTGAGAAGGCAGATGGCAACTATTCAGCTTATTCACCTGATTTGCCAGGCTGTGTCGCTACGGGCGCTACTCGTGAGGAGGTGGAGCGCAATATACACGAGGCGATAGAATTGCATGTGCAGGGTTTACTGGAAGATAATTTGCCTGTCCCTCAATCTAATTCCTTTGCAGAATATGTTGCTGTCCATTAAGGGACTTTTAAGCGCTTCGGCTAATACCTTATGTTGCGCCTCCCGTTTCGCAAACCGTTAAACTTTAGCCGCTCATGGGAGGCGA
>JBEKHJ010000224.1:0-1719 GCA_050012335.1 Bathyarchaeia archaeon | reverse complement strand
AAGCCTCGGAGAAAGTTGTTGACATCTTCTGTTGTGAAAGCATTTTGTCCACCCACAACTTCATTCACGAACAGCGACGCATCTTCGATTTTGAACAGGAATTGCCCAAACACTTTGAGTGGAGCCAACTCAGTGGTTTGTGCACTTGTACCCCATTTGCCATTGAAAACTTTAGTGGCGATGTAGATGACTGCCGCTTTAAACGGCTTGTTGCTACCGAACCCTGCCAGACGCGTCAGCAAACCTGTAAGCAAAGGCAAATTCAACGTTGTCAGTGTGTGCCTGCCAGCATTGAAAACGTCGTAGGCTTTGCCGTCCCTGAAGAACACTGCCATTTCGTACTCATGCACGATAAGTTGGGCGCCCCATGTAATGTCTTCGTTTGGGTACCTCCAAATTATATCCTCTGGGCCAGCGTTTGTCCATTCTATTACTTGTGGCATGTTAACTCGCTCCTAAGATTACTTCATTACGTTTATCAAACGTGTCCTCTAAACTTTCAAGCTTGTCAGTTACATTCTGAACCCTGGTCTTCAGGTTTGCAGTTACGCCGCTGGCTAATTCCGCTTTAAAAGCGTCGATTTCAGTAGTCAACGCGTTTATGCCTTCTAGAAGCTGATTATCGAAATCTATCATACGGTCAAGGTTTTCTTCTCTGACTTTTACAGCGTCGAAAAAGCCGCTGTACCCGTAAGACGCATGATTAACTTTCTCAACGACGCGATCCATCTTAGCCAATAGTCGATCCATATCGGTCATGACGTCGAAGTAGCGGCGGTCAGCCAACTTCTGCGAAATTTCCCTTAGATCGGTCTTTTCAATGGACAGTTTCAGGTACAGGTGATTCCTGATTAGCCTGTCGCTTTCGCGGCGCAGTTCCTTTTCTTTGTAGCCGTGGAAACCTGGAATGAACGCGGCTATGCGCTCAGAAAGGCGCATTTGACCTTTCACGTCTGAATATACATCATTTTTATCGCTCATTTTCATATCTCCGCCTTTTTTAGTATTCGTTGATAATAAAAAGTCGCTTTTAAAGTTTGTTAGAGCAAATCCAGCTCAGAATCTTGAAGATGGTATGTCGCCTTTTAAGGTCGTTCCAGCGGTTCCTTCAATTATCAGCTGGTAAAAATTGCCTTTGTATTCGTATTTGATGAACCAGATGGGCGCGTGCAGATAGACAATCTGTTTCGGGGTGACTTCCGTTTTAATCTCAACTATTTTATCCACATCCTGCTGGAGAAGGAAGCGATGGTGATCCTCGATTTGTTGCTTGGCAAGTTCCAGGGCGACGTCGCGGTCGATTTCGCTGTTTAAGAGTTTGGCGAAGCCTTCGATTTTGCGGAAGTCGAAGGGGATTTTGCCTTCCAGAGGAACCTCGTATTCGCGTGTTGGGAAATCAGAAGCTTCCCGTGCCAAAACCAGCCATTCATATTCTTTGGAGATTGTGCCCTCTTTAACTATGGCTGGGGCTATGCGTTCAAATATGCCCTTGTAAGTACTCTTAGCCTCCACGAAAACCACCCAAAACGGCAAATAAACCAAGTCTTTCTCAGTAATCTTTGATTTCCTAGCGAGGTCGCCTGGTTTCAAGAATCCGCCGCGCAACCAAGCCTGAATCGGCTCATCTATACTTTTTTGATCAAACTTGTTCAGAATAAGCGAATGCTCAAACGTGAATGCTTGCCCTGTCTCGATGACTGTGGTGAAGCCGCAGTATTT
>JBEKHJ010000223.1:0-1764 GCA_050012335.1 Bathyarchaeia archaeon | reverse complement strand
GGTGCAAACCATGGGCGATGGTTAACATTGATCCTAATGGGAATGTAGTTTTGCCTTGCTATGTTCACAATGATTATGCGAGCAGCGTTTCTATTTTTGAAACTAGTATTAAAAATGCTGTTTCTGACTTTGACTGGGAAAAGATAAAAAATTGCAGGAAATGTAGCCTTCATTGTTATGTTGAGCCTTCTTTGGTGCTTTCAGGGGATTTTAGAGCGTACATGTATTGGGCATTTCGAGTTAGCATCTGAAATTCCCAGAAAATAGCAACATTAGATTCACAGAAAGTGTGAGGTTTTAAGAACTTCCCTGTTACTCTTTGTTACATAAACTTTTTTTTGCTAAAAACAGGGTGGGAGCTGTTTTCTAATGGTTTATATTTCTCATTCAGCATATTTCTTTTTTGAGAGTGCTTTTATGCCCACTTTTTTGGTAGTTTCTAGGCATTCACCTGAGAACTGTCCGATGAATAATGAAGATGAAGAAACTGATGCTGGAGTTGCTGAAATAACCTTTTCTCAGTATGTTTGAAACCTAAATAAAATTGTTCAATTTAGGACGAAAATGGTGGTGAGAAGAAATGAGTAAATCGGTGATATCTATTCCTGTAAAGTGGGAACAGCTCCTGAAACGGTTAGCAGACGATCACCAAGTTGACCTGAATAGCGTCATCTCTGAATTGTGCTCGTGGGCATTTTCCAATCCTGAAACCAAAAAACAGTTTGAAGCCTGGTTAGATGATGCTTTTCCCCCAAAAGGTGAAGCGGAAGACAGAGAAAGAAGTGTAAATGAAGAAATCTCCGAGAGCGAAGAAGACAAGCAAGATAAATCCGAAGAAGAAGACCACGAGGATAGAGATTACAGTGAGGACAGAGAACTGAAGCCTTAAACTGTGGGGTCTAAAATAGTGCATTATTCAGTAAATAATTTTTTTGGAAAAAGAAAAAACCCCTCAAATCTGAGGCGAAAAAATGGGTGAGAAAAAAGTATGAAGATTAATGAGCAGAAAACAAAGCCACGAACATCTATCGGAAGTAAGCAAGCAAGACGATACACGGGTAAAAATGAAAAAGTAACCCCGAAGCTCAATGAAACAGAAACTGGACCGCGAAGATCACGCGGGAAAAAACAAAGACGACAATTCAAACTTGCCCCTAACAGGGGGTGAGCCGCTATCTGCAAAGCTACACATAATAGTGTAAGTATGCATTTTGAGCTTCCTCATAACCGCCACCTTTCTCATCTTTCCACGTTGTCACCGACTTCCTTAAAGCCAAGGTTGCTGTTCGGCTTGCGGTTAGAAATGCTTATAGTCCAAAATTGGTAGCTTAAGCGTAGATTCTATTTTTCGCGACAGCTTCTGGGTCTTGTTTCATCCCATCGACCCGGCTTTGCAGTACGCTGACTATTCCGGTTTTTCCGAGACGCAGTTGTCTTTCACCTTTAAATGTGGAAACTGAAGCGTTCTTAATCTGTACGGTGTCGCCCACAGTAACAAAGTCTGCCTGTTCATTCCAGAGACAAAGCTTAATTTTTCCTGTCTCGTCCGCTATCCAAGCATTGGTCACTTTGGCGCTGTTTCCGTACCGTGTTTGGACTGTTGAGGGTGTTGGAGTCTCGAGAACTTTAGCTTCTATGTTAACTTTTTTCATTCCATGTCGCAGGTCTTGGACCAGAGTGGACAGTTTAGGTGATGTATTTTGTCTGTACATTTGTTTGCGTATTTTGTCGGTGTCCATCCAGTTTTCGAAGCAGATGTTTTTT
>JBEKHJ010000222.1:0-1781 GCA_050012335.1 Bathyarchaeia archaeon | reverse complement strand
ATTGACTGGCGTTGACTTGTTCATGATGATGCACCCGGCAGCAGTAAAAACCCTCAAGGACGTTACAAACTACCTAACAAGCGGCAAAAAAGCAGATGCATCCAAATTTGCTGATTGGGTCAGCGTAAAGGCTTGAGGAGTCTAAATGGCATGAGCGAAAAAAAGAGAGCTGGATTAAAAGAATTAAGCCCCATAGACGTTTACAAGCTTCTTCCAAAAACTAACTGTAAAGAATGCGGCGAAGACAACTGCATGGCTTTCGCCACAAAAATTGTCAACCGCGAAATAAACGTCGACCAGTGCCCACCGTTGCTAAAGAAAGAAAACGAGAAAGCCTACAATCAACTGAAAGAAATGCTAAAACCAGCAGTCAAAGAAGTCATCGTCGGCGTCGGAGACAAAGCTACGAAACTCGGCGGCCAACTAGTCATGTACCGCCATGAATTCACCTATACGAACCCTACAGCCATCGCAATCGACGTAACCGACGAAATGACCGAGCAAGAAGTCGTAAACCGAATAAAACGCATAGAAAACTATAGCTTCGAATACATCGGCTACACGCTAAAGCTGGACATGATTGCTGTCCGCTCAACATCAGGCGACGCTGAAAAATTCAAAGCCACCGTGAAAAAGGTCGCTGAAACAACCAATTTACCCATGATCCTGTGCGCATTGAACCCCAATGTCCTTGAAGCAGGATTGATGGCGGCGCCAAATGCACGACCACTGCTCTATGCGGCTAACGCTGGGAACTGGAAAGACATGGCAGAACTCGCATTAATGTACAATTGCCCACTAGTGGTTTCTGCACCAAACGACCTAACCACTCTGTTTTCACTTGCTAAAACTATGATGGCTTACGGTGTAACCGACTTAGTCTTAGACCCCGGCACATTCACGAACGAAGGGCTCCCAGATACTATTAATAACTTTACTATGCTACGCAGGGCAGCATGCAAAGGCGGCGAAGAACTAGCCGGATTCCCATTAATGGGTGTCCCAATGGTTGCTTGGGTGGACAGGGGCGAAACAGCTGAAGACCTCATAAAATGGCGTGAAGCCTACTTAGCCTCAATGCTCCTTGTCCGATACGCTGATGTGCTTGTGATGCATGGCGCTGACGGCTGGTCACTGCTACCGACAACAGTGCTAAGACAAAACATTTACACTGACCCACGCAAACCAGTTGCAGTCGCTCCAGGACTCAAAGTGTTCGGAACTCCAGACGAAAACTCGCCGGTGTTCTTCACATCAAACTTTGCCTTAACATACTACACAGTCGCCTCAGACATAGAAAGCAACAAACTCAACGCATACTTAATCGTCGTAGAAACTGAAGGCTCAGCAATCGACAGCGGAGTCGCAGGACGCAAACTAACAGCCGAGCGCGTGGCAGATGCAATCAAAGCTTCAGGCATCGAAAGCAAAGTTAAACACAGAAAAATCATCATCCCAGGCAAAGCCTCACGCATAAGCGGCGAAATCGAAGAACTAAGCGGCTGGAAGGTACAAGTTGGACCACGCGACAGCAGCGAAATCCCCAAGTACCTGATAGAGAAATGGCAACCCTAACCTTTCCTTTCTTTATTTTCTAAGAATTTTATCTCCATCTCATTTCTTGTTTCTTTTAATCTGATTATGTTAAAATCCCCATGCTTTTTAGCTAAATATGTACTAAAAGCTGATAAACCCCTTTTTTCACTACATCCCCATTACAGTTAGAAGGGACTAAAAATAGGCTGCGGCATCTTTGGTGCAATAAATTATGAAAATCAACC
>JBEKHJ010000221.1:0-1786 GCA_050012335.1 Bathyarchaeia archaeon | reverse complement strand
AATCGCTGAGTTTTCTTGAGCGTTCCGTGTATGATTGACCCAAGGCAACAGATATTGCCAGCAGCAGTGAGGATTTTCCTGCTCCGTTGGGTCCACCAATCACGTTTACGCCAGGTTTAAACGGTACCCTAGCGTACTCGTAACTCATGAAGTTTTCAAGTATAACTTCTTGGATTAGCATTAAGGTTTCTTTGCCTCTACGTTGGAGCGTTCGTATCTATTGAAAAGCGTATTATTAAAACAATTTGACATGTTGGTGCTGATTATTCCCATGAACTTGCATGGTTGAATCATTTCTGCCTCTGCCATTTTTGTTAATGCAAACAAAGCCTCGCTTTTTGTTGGCGCTTGCATGCTTAATCTACCGCTTTTTTGATGGCTAAAAAAACACGGGTTAAGTAGCAGATGTGCAACTGCTAAGCGGCTAGCACAGCAACGTAGCACTTCAAGTTTTCATTATCCACAAAAGCAACTATCCGCAAACCAGTGCTTTCAAGTACATCCATGAATGTATTCAGCGAAAAAGTCTTCTTCAACCCAGTCACCACAACCCTGCCACCAAACTTGGCAACCCTTTTGAGTTCGTTTAATGTTTCAGAAGGCTTTGGCATGTTCTGAAGCACCGTGAAAGCGAAAACAGCATCAAAAAACGCTTTTCTAAAAGGTAAATGATCGGCATCAGCCTGCAAAACAAAAACATTCTGCAAAGCGCCCGCTTGCTCTTTAGCCTTAAGCAATAGTTTGCGTGAAATGTCAACGCCCACAACTATATTCGCTTGAGCGGCAACATGGTTGAAAAAGAGTCCTGTGCCACATCCAACATCCAAAACAGCGCTATCACCATTTACGCTGTTGCGCAAGCCTTCAAGGGCAGCTTCGTACTTGGCTTCTTGCTCTTCAGCATACCGTTGATTGTACATCTGCGAGGTTAAGTCATAACGCCGCATCACTGAACGTTTTTGGCTCCACTTTTTCACTGCGATTCACTTATTGATACCTTTTTTGTGAAAGGTAGCTTCTAAAGGATTTGGGTGTAAAATCGCTAATTACCGAATAGAGCAACACCCAAGATTTGATGACTAAGTTGGTTTTTCGTTGATTTTCTTGTTTGGTTTTTCTGGTTCTTCAAATTTTTCTCTTTTGCTGTACAAAATTGCAGCTGCGATGATGACTGCTAAGATTACGGAAACAATCATTGAAACCACTGGTATTCTTACTTCAGTGCCTGGAATTTGGTAAATTGCCATATTCTTAAGCTTCAATATCACTGGCGCAAAGAGTAGCGAAATCAGGTTTATCACTTTTATCATTGGATTCAACGATGGACCAGCCGTATCCTTCAACGGGTCACCAACAGTATCGCATTGAACCGAAGCCTTATGCTCTTCCGAACCCTTGCCACCATAGTAGCCATCTTCAATCTTCTTCTTCGCATTATCCCAAGCGCCACCCGAGTTTGCCATGAAAACCGCCAGCAGTTGACCTGTCAAGATGACCCCTGCCAAGAAGCCACCCCACGCAGATGACGTCAACAACGACCCAACCAGCAACGGCGACAGTATGGCAATTATGGCTAAACTTGCAAGCTCCCGTTGAGCAGCTGAGGTGCAAATCTTAACCACTTTAGCGTAGTCAGGAAGCCGCTTACCCTCCATTACACCTGGAATTCGGAACTGCTCCCTAACCTCCTCAATAATTTTTTCCGCTGCTCTACTTACCGCTCGGATGGAGATGAAGCTGAATAAGAATGGAAGGGCAGCACCAATCAAGAGACCCACAAAAACCA
>JBEKHJ010000220.1:0-1894 GCA_050012335.1 Bathyarchaeia archaeon | reverse complement strand
CTGCTGTTTCGATGATGTCGGCTTGTTCTTCGCCTTTGCCTAAAATAACCAGTTTAGTATTAGGGTACTCTTTCAAAACCATAGGCATCGCCTGCAACAGGTTTCGAACGCCTTTTACCCAAGTAAGCCTTCCCACGAAAAGCAACATGTTCCAACCGTTTGGAACGCCGTATTTTTCTCTGATGGCTTCAACGCCTTCTTTCTGTACTTTTTGCGGATTGTATGTGTCAGGGTCCACACCGTTCCAGACAACGCTGATTTTTGAAGGCGACCAGCCGTGTTTTACAAGGTCGTCCTGCATAGCGTAACTTACAGTAACTATGCGGTCGGAATTTTGAGCCATAGCCCTCTCTAAATGGGACACTACTTCGGAGCCTTGTCCGCCGCTTCTGCCCCATTCTGTACTATGCGTGTGGAAAACTACCGGTATCTTGGTTTCGTTCTTAATTACTAAGCCTGCTATACTGCTCAGCCAGTCGTGAACGCAGACGACATCAAAATTGTAATTTTCTTTTTTTATTAAGCCGTTGATGAATTTTGTTGCGCTTAAGATGTTGTAGATAAAAATGTCGTTAAAAAGTTTGATGTTAGTGCCCCATTTTTTCAGGTCGTCTACCACAAAGAAGGGCCAGATGTTGCTTGCGTCAGCTATTAACGGCCTGTGAACTTCTACTCCTCGCAGGATTTCTCGTGTTTTCAACCCGTTATTATTTAGCGTAAAAACCGAAACATCATGCCCAATGTCAACAAATTCATGGGTAATGTACTCTGCGTAAGTGCCTAAACCGCCTACAAGTTGAGGCGGATATTCATAGACGAAGAAGCCGATTCTCAAAAACGTCACCTAAGCTTGCTTTAACTATTGCTTGCATGGTATTTATACTTTAAATATCCGTACTGAGGGTTCTGTAAAGTCTCTAAGGGATGTCTCTCCATGTAAACTTTCGAGGGATAACACAATTTAAAATCTATGAACTGAAAAATTTAATATAGTTTATGCGTTAATCTGTGTTCCATGTATGATGTGTGGTCAGTGGTAGTTGCGGTTGCAACTGCTTTAAGCGCGCTATTCCTTTTTTTAGCATGGTACAATCCTTGGAAAGAGAAAAAGAATAATGTATTGGTTACTCGTTTCATGGAAGGTAATCCTATGCAATGGTTTGTTAGAGTTAGACCAAAATACGGTTTGCTTGAAGATTGTACTGTGCTTTTTGACAAAGAAGAATTATTGACTAGCTCAACACAAAGAAAGCATATCGTAATTCATGCAGGTGGAGCCGAGAACTTCATGTTTTGGGCAATAAATCAACCGTCAAATAAAGATGAAAGAGAAATAATTGTAAAAAATCAAGGTAAAACCAAATTCAAGGGTAAATTCAAAGATTTACTAGACGAATGACTTAAGGGCTACAACAATTTTCTGGGATTTATTCACTCGATTTATCACTCGGTTTTTCCAGTTTTTATTGGCTTTACTTGAATAATAAGTTCTCCGCCTTCAGCTTTCAATATCCATTCAAGTTTATCCCATTCTGTTAAGCCAAATTGGTTTATGATGCTTCTTGGAACGGTTGTTCTTAATGATTCGTTTTTGGGTGTTGCTTTGTTTAGGTTTGTTATTTCTCCCATGAGCGTTACCTCTTTATTGGTTGGACTAAGATGTTACCGTTCATCGGATAACTAAATTCATATAAAAATTCGTCTAGTGCCTCTAAAAAACGCATCTTCTAATTTCAGTGTACAATTACTTGAGGCTTTTGAAATCTTGGTATTGGCGTAAAACTTTGATTAAGCTTATTTTGTTGAACAGCGCTATGTTTAGGTATGAAGCTGCGAAAGAAAGGTTTTCCTTGGGCTTTGTACGAAAGCCTCAGGCAAGTGGAGAGGGAGGAGG
>JBEKHJ010000219.1:0-1955 GCA_050012335.1 Bathyarchaeia archaeon | reverse complement strand
TGGTTTTACTAAAAAAGCATAGCGTTATGGAAAAAAAGCACAGGGAATTTGTTTCTGAAATTATATACCTAACCAAGACACCGGCACTTCAATATATCTTCGAACAGATATGGGGAGACGAGAAGAAACATCATATGATCCTTGAAACTCTGATGACCAAGCGATTTGAGAAAGATCCGGAAGCTCAGTGGGGGTTTTTGCTAAACCATTAAAATTGCATTGATGCTTCTTCACTTCTTTGGAAGAAGCAGGTTACGAATTGGCTGATAACGGGGGGGAAGTCATGGTTAAAAAGAAGCCGGTAAAAAAGGTGACTAAAAAGGGCGTAAAGAAGGGCGATGTTTATAAATGCAGCGTCTGTGGTCTTGCTGTTACGGTGGATGAGGTTTGCGGGTGTGTGGATGCCTGCGACATCATTTGCTGCAAAAAGCCGATGAAGCCTAAAAAACGGGTCTAATTCATTCAAGCCCTCAAAAAATAATTGTTTACTGATTTTATCAACCCAACGGGTTATTGTTCGAGCATTATAGAAATTGAAAGGAGGTGAAACTGAATGAAGAAGCTACTTATTCTTACAATCGTATTTACCCTCGCTTTTGCAACCTTAGCACTCGCCGATAAGGCCAAAATGAAGGCAAAGGTTGGAGATGAGCTCTATGTCTGTGCTTGCGGTGAAGGCTGTCCATGTGACACGATGTCAAGGAACCCCGGTAAATGTACATGTGATAAAGACTTGATAAAGACAAAGGTGACGAAGGTTGAGAAGGGGAAAATTACGGTTGAGTCAAGGGGAAAACCTTTCGTGAGTGCTGGGAAATACGCCTGCGATTGCGGACCTGATTGTAAATGCGACACAATCAGCCAGAACCCGGGTAACTGCACTTGCGGCAAAAAGATGGTCGAAGTAAAAGCAAAGGTTAAGAAATAACAAGTTTAAAAGTAAATCGTATTCAATTGTCAAACAGCAAAGGCAGGGTCAGAAATGGCCCTGCCTTTGCTGTTTTACATACTTTTTCCTGAAGTCATCAAACTTGGAATATAATATAATTTTCTAAATTTTGTTCCGTAATTGAGGCCTCTTGATATTAAGCAATACATTTTTCTGATATGTGCGAAAGTTAGTATGATCTTCAATCGAAATTTCATCAAGTATTGGCTTCCCATAATTTTTTGGATGTGCCTTATCTTTTGGATGTCTACCGAAGCATTTTCCTCGCCGAATACATTTTCGTTGATAGAAACAGTCCTGCGTTTTTTAGTTCATGAAATCTCGTCTAAAGAAATAGGCTTGATACACGCATTTATTAGAAAGGCCGGACATGTTATTGAGTATTTTATCTTGGGTCTTTTACTGTTCCGGGCCTTTCGTGGTGGCTCGATGGCGTTGTGGAACTGGCGCTGGTCTTTTTTCGCTGTAATTGTGGTGGTGCTTTGGGCTGCAAGTGATGAGTTTCACCAATCCTTTGTTCCGACACGGACGGCTTCCCTTGTGGATGTGGGCATAGATACAGTAGGCGGGATTCTTGCACAGTTTGTGAGCGCATTGTGGCAACGTTATAGGAAGGGATAGAGTTACAACTGTGATCGCTGTGCATGCTTTCTAACGATAATCATTGACTTTCAGAATTATCTCAGAGTGAACATTAGTAGGTGGAACCTTCAACCCACTTTTTTGAAGAGTCCTTCCTGAAACTCCCATGCCGACCAGTCGGCACAAAGAAGAATGAAAATTAATTTTATTGGATAGAGTAGTTCTTTGCTTATTTGTTTGGATAGGGTAATTTTGACTCCATAATCCAAACAAAAAGGAGGAAGCTACCATGGATAACATCGTTGATAAGGGGTGTGGTCTGGACGTGCATAAAGGAACAGTGGTTGCTTGTATCATGGGGACAGGGATTAGAAAGGAAGTCAAGACCTATACGACCATGACCAATGACTTATTGAGATTAAAA
>JBEKHJ010000218.1:0-1963 GCA_050012335.1 Bathyarchaeia archaeon | reverse complement strand
TTGGTATGGAGAAACGTGCTGGAGACCTGCGAATGTTAGTACTAGTCATTCTTCTCGAAGTCCCCTTCCTGTTAGTTTAAGGAAAACATCCTCAAGGTTAGCGGTACGTATAGTCACGTTTTGCATTGAGTGTTCTTTTAGGAAGCCTTCAAAGACGCCATGGGGTTTATCTGTGAAGATTTGCATGCGGTCGCCTAACCTTTCAAAACGTGCATCAGGAAAAGCCTCTTTAAGGGTCGGCAGAAGTTTCTCGTCATAATCAACTTCCAGAACCTCTTCGCCGATGTGTTTCCTTACAAGTTCGGCAGGCTTGCCTTCCTCGATAATTTTTCCTCTATCCATAATCAGTATTCTATCACATAAGACAGCGGCTTCATCCATATAGTGCGTTGTTAAAATTATGGTAACCTGCTTCTTCTTTAAATTACGCACCTCATCCCAAGCCAAATGCCGCGCTTGAGGATCTAAACCTGTGGTAGGCTCATCTAAGAGTAGAATTTGCGGTTGATTTAGCAGTGCCCTAGCAAAAATCAGCCGCCGCTTCATGCCAGTTGACAAAGCGGCTATGGGTACTTCTCTTTTTTCTTCAAGCTGGAAAAATTTTAACTGCTCATTAGCTCGTTTTAAAGCTTCATCTTTGGAGATGTCGAAGTACCGTGCGTAAACTGTGAGGTTTTTTATAACTGTGAAGTCTGGGTCTAAATTTTCCTCTTGCGGAGCTACGCCAACTATGCTTTTTATTTCTCTACATTGCTTGTTGACGCTGAGTCCTGCAAGTTTTAATTCGCCTGATGTTGGAGGCAGAAAGCAATACATCATGCGGACAGTGGTCGTTTTGCCTGCACCGTTGGGTCCTAAGAAGCCTACGCATTCGCCTTTGTATACTTTGAAGTCTATGTGGTCTACCGCTGTGAAATCATCAAATTTCTTTGTTAATCCGTGCGCTTCGATGAGAACTTCTTGAGAACCCATAAATAATCAAAAATAGAGTTGCATCGAGTAACTTAAAATTAACTCTTTTAGGGCATAATGCTTTTCTTTTTATGATTTGCCTGAAATGTATTGGCAGTAACCGTAGCTTATTGGTCCTTTCTTGGTGGTTTCACATGGGAAATCTTTGCATTCAAAACACAATTTAACGCCTTTACTGAAAGCACAAGAGCAGATTTGGCACATTTTATTCTTCCTTGCAACACAGCCAACATTGCCATTAGGACAGATGCCTTTTTGCATTCTAGGACATTCCTCGCAAGCGATACCGCAAACACCAATTCTCATGTAATTGACCCCTTAGTGCTGGAAAGGTTATAGCCTCTTGCATATATATCAAAATTTGATTTAAACGTTTAAAGGCGAATTTGTTCTATCCTACAATAGGCGATTGCCTGTGAAAGTTACTTTTTGGCTCCTAGACATTAACCCTAAAATAGAAAACGGGACAGTTGAATTGTGGCTTTGGGGAATTGATGCAAACGGAAACCGAGTGCTCGTTATTGACAGAAACTTTACTGCTTATTTTTACGCTGCGATTAAAGAAGGATTTGACCCATCGAAAACTGCAAAGGAAATCATGAACACTTATCCCTCATCAATAGTGAAGGCGGAAGTATCAGAGCGCAGGTTCTTCGGCAAACCCGTGCAGGCAATAAAAGTTTCCTGCAAAAACGCAACCGAAATAGGAAAGCTTGCAAGGGAGCTTCGAGGGTTCGAAGGGGTAAAAGATTGCCTCGAAGATGATATTCGCATTCCTATGCGGTACCTAATCGACAATAATGTGACCCCCTGTGCATGGCATGAAGTAGACGCCGATGAAGAAGAAAACGTGTTAGGCGTAAGAGTGAATAAGGTTTATGCTGCAGGGTCTATTCCAAAACAGCTTGGTAGTGTCGACAAGCCCCTGCTCAGAATCCTCAGTTTTTCAATGATCAGTTATAGTCGTGAAGGCTCGCCCAAACCAGATAGA
>JBEKHJ010000217.1:0-2034 GCA_050012335.1 Bathyarchaeia archaeon | reverse complement strand
CGCACCGAAAGCGGTGGAAGTAGCTAATCATAAATACCGCTTGAATAAATTTAAATATTGTCAATGAATCCCAACGTTTGTATGCCTAACGTTTTTTCTGCCTTGCATTGTAGCATGTTTTTATTTCCTTGTGTGCAACTAACTAAAGAGATGAGTAAACTGTGAAGATTATTGAAAAGAACCTTGGGCAAGGTTACGTTAAAGTGGTTCCTGATTCGCCAGATGACCTTTGGCACTTATACAATGTCATCTATAAGGGCGATGAAGCTTACGCTTACAGTTCAAGAGCAATAAAAAATGACACAGAAACTTCGCGTCCTAAAAGTGCTGAGCGCGTTTCAGCCTTCATTGGTGTAACAGTGGAATCAGTCAGCTGGGATAAGTTTCTTGGTAAATTGCGGGTTCACGGGTTGATTTGTCATGCACCTGACATTATTCCTACTGGTGCCCATCACACGCTTAGTATAGCGTTGAATCAACCGTTAACGATTGTGAAGAAAGAATGGCCTAAACACCTTTTAGACAGGCTTACGAGGGCAAGCGAAACCGAGAAGCCCATGCTCATAATCTCCATAGATGATGAAGGCTTTGCCATTGCTGAAACCAAACAATACGGCGTAGAAATCAAAGTTGAAGAACGCATGAGGTTGCCTGGAAAACACGAAGCCGACAAACGCGTCGAAGCCACAAAGGCGTATTTTCGTCGTGCACTCAACAGCCTCCAGCAACTGTGGGCTCAAAATCACAGTCCAATCGTTATTATCGGGGCTGGTTTTGTTAAGAATGACTTTGTAAGATTCCTTTCCGAAGAGGCTCAAGAAATGTCCAAGGCTGTTGCGGATGTGAAGAGCGTTAACAATGGCGGCACAGCAGGGGTCTATGAGGCTTTGCGTTCTGGCGTATTGTTGCATGCGGCAAATCAACTGCGCGTTGTCGAGGAAACAGAAACTATTGAAGAAGTTTTGAAACGCTTAGGCAAAGGTGAAGGAACAGTCACGTATGGGTTAGAAGCAGTAGAAAATGCCGCTAAAATGGGCGCTATTGAAAAACTGGTGCTTGCCGATGTTGCACTTCGTGATGCGGACGAGCAGCAGCGGTTGAAGCTTGAGGGACTTATGAGGGAAGCGGAAAAGCGAGGAGCGAACGTAACTGTAATCAGCACAGAGCATGAAGCAGGCGCAAAACTGTTAGCTTTAGGCGGAATCGCAGCTTTGCTACGGTTCCCAATCTACCGAGACACCACAACGCAATAAACCTTGAATCATATAGAAACTCTGCTCGGAACAAGTTAAAGCCCCCTATTTAAAGCAAAATTTTTTATTCTGACCAATGTCGGGGTAGCACTTTTTTCATCTGATTAGCGGTTGAGTGCCCTTTATAAATAGATGCTGTTATATACCCCCTGCGCTCTTTAAATACTCAAGCATGTGAGTTGACATGAGTAAACGAAAACCAACCGTTACGATACAAAACATTGTTGCTTCAGTTTCGCTTAACCAGAAAATCGACTTACAAAAAATCGTAGAAAAATTTCCCCAAACTGAATATAACCCAAGCGTGTTCCCAGGTTTAGTTTTCCGACTTAAAAAACCAAAAACAGCCACTTTAATTTTTGGCACGGGCAAAATGGTTTGTACAGGCGCTAAATCAGAAAAAGAATCACGCAGCGCAGTTGAAAAAGTAGTTAAAGAACTGCGAAGCGAAGGAATCCAAATCACAGAAAAACCCATCGTGAAAATTCAAAATATTGTTGCCTCAGCAGTACTTGGCGGCGAAATCGACCTTGAAAGCCTAGTCTATAAACTCACCAAAGTCATGTATGAGCCTGAACAGTTCCCAGGCGCAGTCTACCGTATGGATGAACCCAAAGTTGTCTTCTTAATCTTTTCAGCGGGAAAACTCGTCTGCGTAGGCGCCAAAAAAGAAGAGCAAGTTTACGAAGCAGTAGACAAAATCCAAGCGCTACTCGAAGAAAAAGAACTCATCTTCTACCCCGCTCCCTCTTAAACTATTTTTTCATTCTTCTACGAACCG
>JBEKHJ010000216.1:0-2078 GCA_050012335.1 Bathyarchaeia archaeon | reverse complement strand
ACTGAAGATTTCTCCGCTAAACTTGGAGTTTTCCCGCCTGAAACGTTTGCGCGGATAAAATGGCTAATTGAAGTAAGCAAGTTCCTCTACGAAAGCCCAAAGCCAGAAGCATACTGGCTAACAAACCCAGACATTGACAAACTCGTAAGCGAAGCCAAAACCTACCATGACACCAGCATCTGGATACAGAACACACGCGCCAGCCTGATGGAACGGTACAATCCATCCTTGTTTAACTTGGTTCTCCATAGGTCGGCAGAGATGAAACAGGCACTTGAAGCGCTTAGCAAGATGCTTCCAGCGGTAGGGTTGGAAGAAGGCGAATTTTTGCAAAAACGAGAAAAACTCTTAGCCTTCATAAAAAACACGCAGTTAACCGCAAAGAAGTGGCGTGAGAATTCTCAAGCGCTCGCTCCACTGCTGGGATTAGATAGTGATGGCTTGACTGTTAAGCAAATAAAAGAATTATCCAGAATAGCACTGTTATGCTTTGCAGAAGATAAGCCGGAGCCGCAGTGGTTTGATTCAGCCTATTTCGAGCAAGTTCAAGAAATAGTATCAAAAGCAAAACGGCTCTACCAAGACCATAACTTACTAAAAAGCAGGTTAGACGCAACTTACAGCGACGGAATTTACGCGCTAGACCTTGACGAACTCATACGAAGATACAGTGGACCATACCAAAGCTTCCTAAAAATATTCACGCCAAGTTATTACAGCGACAAAAAACAAATCGCCAGATTAACCGGCGACGGCAAAGTTCCAAAAACCGTACTAAACGACCTGATTGATGCGCGAAAAGTCAAAAAGTTGCATGCTGAGATTGAGGCGTCAGCTGAAACAGTTCGCAGTTTGCTTGGGCATTTCTACCGTAAATATAAAACAGACTTCCAAGGCGCAGAAAAAGCCATAGAACTAACAGTCGAAATCCGAAAGCTGTCATGGGCAACACAAATCCCTGAAACTCTTCTCAAACTAATTACTAACAGTTCGAATCCTTCCCCCATGATTAAGAATTTAGGCTTAGAACTGCAGGAATCAGTTGACAAGTGGGAGCAGCTTGGTAAAGACTTAGAAGCGCTCATGCCCGCAAACTTGCCTAATTCAGCTGTACCCATCACTCAGACGCCACTGCCGCTGCTTGAGGAATGGACGAACGAAACAGAAAAACAACTAAACCCACTGTGCACACTAACAAAAGACACACTAACAACATGCAAACAAGAACCCCAAAACTACAAGCAACTCCTAGCCGACCTCAAAAACGCTGAAGACATAAGAAAGAAAGAAGCCGCCATCATAGGCGAAAAAGCTCAACTTCAAGCAAAATTCGGCGCACGCTTCAACGAGCTGGAAACGAACTGGCAAGACATCCTAACAGTTCTCGAATGGACAAAAAAAGTTCAAGCAGCATTCGCTGGCATCCCAGTTCCAGAAGCCTTCGCAACTATTGCCGCTCAAGGACCAACCGCTGCACCATCAAGCACAGAACTAAACCTAAAATATGATGCTTCGTTGAAGGTTCTGGCTGATTTTGAAGCGCGCTTTGAAACAGAAATGAAATACCAAAACCAGAAACTAAAGGATTTAGAAATAAAAGTAATCGGCGAACGAATAAAAGCGCTAAGAGAGCGCGTTGATGACCTGCAGGTTTGGATTGACTTCAAAGACATCAAAAACCGCTTTGCCTTAAGAGGCTTAGACCAGTTCTTCAGTCGCTTGGCGGAACAGCGTATTCCAGCAGCAGACCTGGTGGATGTTTTCCGCAGAGGCGTCTATCAAGAATGGATAAACAACCTCTACAACGAAGACCCTAAGCTCGGCAGGTTCAGAAGGGAAAATCATGAGCAGTTAATCGCTGACTTCAAAAAACTAGACCAAGACCTTATTCGATTGTCATCCAGCATGGTTATTGAAGCGGCAAACAGCAGAAAACCCCAAGACATACTGATTCAAGCAGCCGATTCAGAAGCTAACATTCTTCTCAAGGAAGCGGCAAAGAAGAGGCGTTTAATGCCGATTCGCACGTTACTGCAAAAGATTCCTAACCTGCTTGTTAAACTAAAGCCTTGTTTGCT
>JBEKHJ010000215.1:0-2100 GCA_050012335.1 Bathyarchaeia archaeon | reverse complement strand
TTTTTCCTGCTCCGTTTGGTCCTAGTAATCCGAAGAGTTCTCCTTTGTTGACTTGTAGGCTGAGGTTTTCTACTGCTGTTTTGTCTTCAAATTTTTTGGTTAGATTTTGTATTGTTATTGCTGATTCGGTCATGTTAATGTCTCCTTTTTCTATGGCTCTTAGTACGTTTTTTAGAATTTAGGTTCTTGTTTACCTATTGCTGAAAGAAAATGCATTTGACAGTACTGGAAAGTCGCTTTTCAACTATGATTGGTTAAAAAACAGGACATTCCTTGGCTATGGAATATTGTCTAGCCATGTGTTGAATACGTATCCTGTGTAGATGATGTTTGGGGCTACTGCTTGTACTGCTGGTTCCCGCTCTAAGCTTTCTCGAGTATCTCGCAGTTCTTTTGCTGTTGGGGTCCAAGTGAAAAATAGGTAGGAGTTTGGTATGTTGCTAAAACCCCAATAAAAGAGTGCGTTCGGATAATGTTTTTGCCAAATTATGTTAGGTGTGTTAGGGTCAGCGTCAGGTTTTAGTTGAACATGAAATACGCTGATTATATCATTTGAAGCATCAGGATACCAGTCTATAGATAATTGTATCAAATAGTTGTTTATCATTCTTGTGAGCCTGCGACGAACCGTTTTGGCTGAGACACCTAATTCTTCAGCGACAACTGAAGTGGCTTTACGTGAATCATCTTTCAAGGAACGAATAATTTTGTAGTCAAGCTCACAGAGCTTAGTCTCAGAATCAATACCCTTTAAAATCCACGACGGAATAGGCGAAACCGTTATGCCAACGGTTGGTTCAGGCACCTCAGCTGCCTCTCTAATGAAACGAACCAGCGGCTCCAACTCAGCTATGTTTTTCAAGTAAGCGCCTATGTACAAGACATTTCCGCCGCCCAGAGCCAACCAGTATATGGAGCCGTGCTTCTCCAGTTTCGGGTTTAAGTCACGAATTGAATTAGTTTTCGACGTTCCAAAGATTAATATGTGAATGCCGTTTTTAGCGATTAAGCTTAGTTTAGCATTAAATTTACGTATTATGCCCATTTCGATTAAGGATTGAATGCGGTTATGAACGGCGGTCACAGACAAGTTCAGTTTTTCCGCCAGTTCACGGTAAGAAAGCCGAGAATTCGCAAGTAAAAGCTGGCATAATATTACATCTGTCTTGTCCACTGTCTCACCATTCACCGTTCTTTTATGTTATAAACTCCTTAAAGGCTTTAGCACACTATAATATTTCGGACAACAGAGTATCAGCATTGACCCCTTTGTTTCTTATAGAAGCGTTTGTTGTAGGCATTATGCAGTCACAACTTCTAATAACCTCAAACAATGCTAATAATTGAGGTTAAAACTATGAAAATTGCTATTATAGGAAAAGGCAACGTTGGCAGCGCATTGTGCAGTGGCTTAAGCAGCAGGCATGAAGTAAAGTTTGGTCACCGAGACCCAGCAGAACCAGTTGCTGATGCAGCAAAATGGGGAGAAGTAATTATTCTTGCAGTACCGCACAACAGTGCAAACGATGCCATAGAAGCCATAAGACCTTTTGCGAACGGAAAAACAGTAATCGACGTAATCAACGCTATAGGACCAAATATGGAGTTAGGAATAAGCTGCACCACATCGTCAGCAGAAGAAACCCAGAAAAAACTTCCGCAAGCCCACGTAGTTAAAGCGTTCAACACAGTGTTCGCGCAAAACCAAAGCACAGGCAAAGTCAGCAACGAACAATTAACAGCTTTCATCGCTGGCGACGATTTGAAAGCTAAACAAACTGCAGCCCAGTTAACACGCGACATTGGTTTTGATCCCGTGGATTGTGGGCCATTAAAAGCAGCGCGTTATCTTGAAGCAATGGGAATAATGATAATCAACTTAGCCTACAGTTATGGAATGGGAACAAAAATAGGCTATAAACTCGTAAAAGCCTAAGTTCTTATTTGCGTGCGCAATTTTGTTTGAAGGCAAGGTCATTTTTAAGGGAAAAGTTTAAGGGTAAATGTTTGTTATGGTTTCGCGTATTCCTATTGTTGAGGGGTTATGGTTGAGCGCTAAAATAGAAACAATCGAAGAACGCAAAGCAGAAGTCTTAATCA
>JBEKHJ010000214.1:0-2104 GCA_050012335.1 Bathyarchaeia archaeon | reverse complement strand
TATTGCTTTCAGGGCTGCTGTAATCCAAGTAGCTTATGCCATCTCTCGTTACTGTAAGGGTGTCTTGGAAGGATTCTCTTGTCAAAGTTGCGGAGGAATCAAGAGACGATAACTGTGGCGTTACAATTGTTGCTCCTTCAGGTGGAATAAAAGTGAAAGTGGCATGGTCAACGTAATAATAAAAATTTGGAAAAAGCTTGAAGTCGCCTAGGACGTATTGGGAACCTTGAATGGTTGCGCTTGGTAAATCGTAGTCAGCTGTGATAATCGTAGATTGGCCACTTGTTAAGAATGTTATCAAAGTGGCATTGGCCAGCAAAATGTCGCGGCTTGTGAGGGAGCTAGTAGCGGTTGTTAATACTCTGCCAAATGCGTCTTTCACAACTATGTTTAAAGCAGTAGTTTGTAAATTCAAAACAAAAGATGTCATCGTTGATGTCGAGTTGTTGGTGATGTGGTAACTATCTGAAGAAGTTACTTTGCCAGTTGGGTCAATGGTTATTTGGCGGTTTAGCTGACTTATACTGGATAACTGTAGAGTGCCTGTTGGTATTTGGAAGGCTACTGAACCTACGGAATAAGTGTATGCTGCCAAGTTTTGTGTAACATAATTGTCTGTGTCTACTTCTCCATCGCTTTTAGTGACAGTTATGCTTGAGGGAGCGCTCGGAAAAGTTATGGTTACATTGCAACTAGCAACATCTTGCGTGAGACTTGGGTAAGCTGGAAAATCAAGCGTGTAAACGCCAGTATCTGATGCATAAGTAATAAGGCTATTGGATAGAACAAATGCGACTGTGAAAACGCTGGGTGATTTTCCGTTGAAATTTACTTCTGCGCCGTAAAATCCGCTTCGGTCACCTAATTGGACACCTAAATTTATCTGGTAAACGTTGTTTGCGTCGTACGCCACAGCTTTGAGAATGTAAGCGCTATACTTGGATGGTAATCCAATCATGAAGCCATCAGTTGCTTGTCCATAAACATGAATTGTATCCCGAATAACAACTTGCCCAGAATACATTATTTCAACCTGATGATCCACCTTATTAATGCTGTAACCAGTGCTTTGAGCAAAAACCGTTCCCGAAGGCAAAACAACCGGCAAGAAAACTAGTAACAAGAAAACTGTAATCATGAAGGCTGCATGGACTCGTTTCAACCGAATTCACCCAAGTAAGTTTCTTTAATGTTATGTTCGCTTATTTATTTACTTTTACCGTAAACAATGCAATATTTAGAGCTTAAGCTCAAAAGCAGACAAAACTACATGCCGCTATTCACTGCAAACAACAAAAACAAACACAACACCTAAACTTACTGCCAAACTTTTGTATGAAAAAAATTATTGCCCGGTTGATTGCTAAAACACGTTTTCTAAATTTTCTTGATGGTTTTAAGTGTTTTTTCTGCTGTTGATGCGCTGAAAAGTAAATCGTCAATGGTGGCGGTGAAAGTGGCGAGTTTACCTTCGCATTGAATCTGGGTCACCACTTTTCTATCTTCTCTCACTGTTTTAACGTACAGTCCAATTGGCGTTTTGAAGTTGTCAGGCGAAACCGCGTTGGCAACTGCCTGCGCAGTCTTCTCGTTAGTGTACTCAAGCGTTATTGTCGCTTCCAATCTTCTCGCCCCTCAACTGTTTGCCAACCAATTCGTCCACAGTTTTAATGAAGCCTTCAATCTTGTCCAACGGCGCCTGCGCTCCTGCTGCAATGTTGTGTCCTCCGCCTTTGCCCCCGTGCGCTTCGGAAGCTAACCGCATAACTTCGCCCAAGTTTACGCCTTTGCGGATTGCTGCCTCAGTTGTTCTTGCCGAGAATTTGGCTGCCTGCTCTTTTTCAACGTTAGCAAAAGCTATGAGCGGTTTTTCAGGGTTGGCAAGTCCCGAGACAATTATGGATGAGACGGTGCCGATGATTTTTTCGTTGATAAAGTTTTCACCGTAAATAACATAGATGTTTTGGAGTTCTCGCATGCGTTCGGGTTTCTCCATTACCCAACCCAGATACTTGCTAATGTTCTTACGGTAATCTTCGAGGATTTTGTTGGCTTCGTCAAGGGCTACTCCGCGGTCACCCATGCAGATGGCAATGCCGAGGCT
>JBEKHJ010000213.1:0-2140 GCA_050012335.1 Bathyarchaeia archaeon | reverse complement strand
CCTGCTTGTTCACCATATATTGCTTAGGCTTGCTTAGTTTTTTCAGCTGCTTTTTTGCCTGTCTTTTTTAGAGCATTGTACATTCTTGTTTGGAGTCCCCACAATTCAATGAAGCCCTTAGAGTAGGACTGGTTAAACGTGGTTTTGATGTTGTAATTGGCTAAGTTCTTATCGTAGAGTGACATTGGCGATGAGCGTCCGACTACTTGCAAGCTGCTCTTGTAGAGTTTAAGTTTGACTTCTCCGTTCACGTTTTCCTGAGACTTATTGATGAAAGCATCAAGGTCATCTTTGAGCGGATCAACCCATAAGCCCGCATAGGCTAAAAATACCCATTGGTCATCGATTTGCTGTTTGAATAAAACTTCATGACGTGTCATCACCATCTTTTCTAAATCTTTGTGAGCTTCTAGAATTACTGTGGCAGCTGGGCACTCATAAACTTCCCTAGATTTTATGCCTACTATTCGGTCTTCAATGTGGTCTATGCGCCCGACACCGTGCTTGCCAGCGATTTTATTCATTGTTTCAATAAGTTCGAGCGGTTTCATGTTTTCATTGTTAACTGCTACTGGCACTCCAGCCTCAAACTTTAAAGTGACCAGTTCTGGCGTGTTCGGCGCTTTTTCAGCTGAAACCGTCCATTCGTAAGCGTCTTCGGGCGGCGCTTGGCTTGCGTCTTCAAGCAGTCCGCATTCGATTGCTCTTCCCCAGACGCTTGCGTCTATGCTGTACTTTTTGGCTGCGTTGGAGACTGGGATGCCTTTGGTTTTTGCATAAGCGATTTCTTCTTCCCGTGTCATTCCCCACTCGCGTATTGGAGCAATAATTTTTTTGTCTGGTGCTAAGGAGCCAAGGGTAACGTCAAAGCGTACTTGGTCGTTGCCTCTCCCTGTGCAGCCGTGGGCTAAACCTGTGGCACCTTCTTTTTCGGCAACTTCAACCATCTTTGATGCGATTAGTGGTCGAGATAGGCTTGTGCTTATCGGATACTTTCCCTCGTATAAGGCGTTGGCTTTTATGGCGGGGAATATGTAGTCTTTTGCGAACTCGTCTTTTGCATCGATTGAAAAATGTTTGAGAACTCCGAGTTTTTTGGCTTTCTCCTCAGCAGCTTTCAGGTCTTCTTGTTGGCCAACATCTACGGTCACGGTTATTACTTGTGCGTTGTATTTTTCTTGGAGGTACTTGATTAATACGGATGTGTCTAATCCGCCTGAGTATGCTAGCACGATTTTTTCGGTTATTTTTTTTGCTCCCCCATTTTTTGATTCGAATTATTCCCCTAACCTTCAATGCTGCATTTTTAAACCTTGTGACTTTTTTGTTACTTAATAAAATTTAAATGTCCCATTTGATACATTCAGTGTCATTATGACTATAGCTCAAAACGTGAGAAACCACCTGCGAAACAAACCATACCTACTGGAAGCCATAGAAAAAGGCATAGTAAACCTAAGCGAGTTATCACGACAAATACAAAAAGAATTAAAAACCGATGACACAAGCGCCATAAAAGCCGCATTACGCCGTTATTCAGAAGAACTGCAAAAACACAAGAAGAAAAGAGAAGAAAAAGTCCTCCAACTCCTGAAACGCAGCGGCATAGCAGTTTATGACCGAAAATCCGTCATGATAACAGGCAAAGAAATTACCTCGAAAAATGGTATGAAAGTTGATTTATTGGGCAAATTCGTTTACCTACTCGACAGAAGCGATTTGCCTGAACGCATAAATGCCCTCGTCAAACATGACAATTGCACGATGATTGTTATTCATTCGCCCAAGGAACTGGAGGCAACGCCGGGAGTTGTCGCATTCCTAGCCACATTGCTGGCAGAGCAGAACGTGAACATTATTGAGTTTATTTCATGCTGGACTGAAACTATTATCGTGGTTGAGAAAAAAGACAGCCTAAAAACCTATGAAGTTTTGTCCAACATGGTGGGCTAAAATGCAACAAAACAGTTTCAAACGAAACAACAATGTTAATAATTTCACAATCCATAACTTGGGCTAAAGTAGAAGTGACAAGATGCCCCTAAAACAAGTAACAATCAAGTCGCCTGCAACAAGCGCTAATCTTGGGTCAGGCTTTGACGTTTTCGGCTTAGCATTAGAGCAACCCAGGGATAAAGTA
>JBEKHJ010000212.1:0-2163 GCA_050012335.1 Bathyarchaeia archaeon | reverse complement strand
CTTAACGACATCTTCATCTTCTTCAAGGCGAGTGCTACCACAATAAGAACACCTTGGACATAAAACGTTATTCCAGTTTTTCACAGGTTGTTTATTCACCTTATTTATATTTTATTTACCTTATTTTGGTGTTTGGCTATTTCTCCTTCCTATTTTTTGGCAAGTGCTATGCGATAGTTTTCGTATATTTCTGCTTGGGTAAGCCCGTAAAACTCTGCGTATGCCTGCACGCGTGCTTTCTTGTTTTCAAGGCATTCAGGATTAATACAGATGTACTCGCCACATACACCCTCTATTCGTTTAAGTATTTGACTACAAGCAGGACATTTCATAATCACTCAGTTCACTTTCTATGCTATGCAGATTTAAGACTTTTGAACATCGGAAAAGTTGCTTAAAAAGAAAATGGAGTTAAGTTCTATTTTATCCTGTTCATTTCTTGCTCAGGTAACTGTTTAATGCTTTGAATCCTTTCTGCATCCCGTCTGAATGTCCTTTTCCAATGTTCACGAATGGAGAGACAAGAGAAAATAATAGTCTATTAGTTCTGACGTTAAATCGATATTGCACTTTCGTCTTTCCATCTGTTGGCTCAAATGTCCATTTCCCAGTTCCTACAAAGTCACCTGCAATCTCCTCTTCTATCGACTTGGCTTCCACAATCTTTGTCATCTTGCAAGAAAACTTGGCGGTTGCTCCATGGCCATGAGCAGTTATGTCACAAATTGCACCCTCACGGTCGATTGGCATATCCCCTCTTAGCTTGAATTCAAGAATAGGCATCCACCAATGTGTGACCCCTGCGTACTCGTTCAAAATAGCCTTGTAGACTACCATAGGCGGGGCATCTATGACGGCTTCATCAAGAACATCAATTTTTGGCATAAGACCCAATTGTTCCGTTCTACTTAAAGCGTTTTCTTTTCTTGGCTTAGGTCATTTGTGATATCGATTCATTCACACTTGCTTTTTCCTTGTGATTCTCCTCTAAGAAGGGTTCTGTTTTGTTTCTTTGCTTAGCAGTTTTATTATGAAACAAGCATTTACTATCAAAAAGAGGGTAAAGACATAGAAAGGGTAGTTAGGCATTAACCAAGCGAGTGCAGGAACAGGTGTCAGTGATGGTGCATACGCTATCTCAATTGAGGATATATGAACTACAAATGTTACAGGATATTCTTCCCTACTGAGAGTAGTGAGCACTGATTGACTGGAAAGATAAAGAAGCAAACCCATTATGATATTGGCAATGATAATGATAGCTGTAAATCTTTTTGTCATGTTTAGGCTATTTCTAGGCTATGCAGATTTAAAATTTATTGCACTCTTGCACAAGACCCAGTTAGCAAAAAAAGAAATTATGGTTTTACCGCTGAAATTTTCACGCTTACAACGTCATTAGCGATTTCTGATATCTCCTTCTTTGTCAGATTCATTTTCCCAATTATTTCTTTGGCATCTGGCTGGTCAAACATTACTTCGGGCAGATGAGTTTCATCCAGTATTTGCAACTGTTGGAACCCTGCTTGCTTAATCTTCTTGATATATTCATCTTTCTTTTCTGCGCCTGCAATGCATCCAACATACGCTAAAACATTGCTTTTCACTTTGTCAGGTATATCGCCGAGTAGCACTATGTCTGAAATCATTAGTCGTCCTTTAGGTTTTAGCACTCGATAGGCTTCTTGAAAAACCCGTTGCTTGTTAGTTGATAAGTTGATTACGCAGTTACTGATGATAACATCAGCCATATTGTCTGCAACTGGCAAATTTTCGATTTCTCCAAGACGAAACTCAACGTTCTTGTAGCCGCCTTTCTTGCAGTTTGCTCTCGCTTTTTCAAGCATTTCCGCAGTCATGTCTACGCCGATAACTTTCCCTGTTAAGCCTACTTTTTTTGCCGCTAAGAAGGAGTCTAAGCCTCCGCCTGAGCCTAAGTCAATGACTGTTTCTCCTTCCTTGAGTGATGCGAGTGCTACTGGGTTTCCGCATCCAAGATTTAAGTCAGCGCCTTCAGGAACTGAGTCTAATTCACCTTTGCTGTAGCCTATTTGTTGGCTGGTTGATGTGCAGCCGCAACCGCACGTTTCTGTCTTGGCGATTTTGCCGTAACGTTCCCTTACTGCTTTTCTTACTTTTTCTTCTTTCATTTTTCCACCTCCA
>JBEKHJ010000211.1:0-2191 GCA_050012335.1 Bathyarchaeia archaeon | reverse complement strand
ATGCTCTTTTTAAGTGGCACCTTCTTCCCGTTGACATCATTGCCATCTGCCGCACAAGCAACCGCAATGGCTGTTTTGCCTCTGACCCACATTGTAAACATAGCCAGAGGAGTTGTTGCTGGGCATACAGAGGCAATCCTGGGACTTAACCCTCAAATGCTGCTGCCCATAAGCATAGCTTGGATAGTGTTAGTGGCCATATTCTTCTTTATAGTCAGCATTAACCTGATGAAAAAACGGTTAACAGGATAACCTTATGCTAAACCGTGATGCCTTTAATTTCGGCAACTATAAGGTAGTAAGCGGCTAACCCTTTCCATGTGCCCCACGACATAGCGGCAATGCTTGGATTGTAAAGGGTTCAGTGAAAGTCATCTGGTTTCATCCTTGAAGCGTTGTCTTAACTGCTGCTTGTTGATAATATTAAAGATTTTTAACCTGAAAGTTGTATTATAAGCAAACAAAAGGAAGGTTAATTATGCGTCTAGTAGTGCGAATAGGCGGCTCCGTAGTAGCATCACCAGTTAATACTGAATTAATAAGCAAATACGCTGACCTATTAAAAACCGTAAAATCTCAAGGCCACGAAGTTGCGGTAGTGCTTGGCGGCGGAGCTTTGGCACGAGAATTCATCCAGATTGCTAAGGATTTGGGGTTGGATATGCAGGCGCAGGATGAGATTGCCATTTCTGTTTCCCGCTTGTTTGCTCAGCTTTTCCTCAAAAAGCTTGGAGACGCAGGTTGTAGTGAAGTGGCGTTAACGCTTGATGACGCAGCTGAATGCCTAAGCGAAGGGAAGATTGTTGTGATGGGCGGTTTGAAGCCTGGAATCACCACTGACGCGGTTGCAGCGTTGGTTGCTGAACGGGTTAATGCTGATTTGCTGGTTAAAGGCACCGATCAGGATGGCGTTTATAATAAAGATCCAAGAAAGCATGCAGATGCAGTCAAGCTTGATCGTTTGTCCTTGGATGATTTGCCAAAGATTTTCGAAGAGAGCGTACACAAAGCCGGGATGCACCAAATTATTGATCCTGAAGCCATTAAGGTTCTGAAGCGCCGGCGCTTGAAGTTGATTGTTGTTAATGGCTTTAAGCCTGAGAACATTTTGGCTGCGGTTAATGGCGAGAATGTTGGAACGGTAATTAGTTAGTTTTTTTCCATCCCTCATGTATCTCTAACTTTAATTTTGCAACAAGTTTAAATATCACATTTGATATCGCATGTGAAGTCAATAACGATATCGATAGTGATATTAAATGGATGAAGAAAAAGAACAAAAAAAGCAATTGAAAGATGCAATGCGTGAAGAAAAGCATTTGATGTTCCACAAGCGAAACTGGTTACGGCACAACGCCATGGTTCCAAAAGGATTCCTACGCTTCCACGTCCTTGATGCACTCAACGAAAAACCAATGTCCGGCTCAGAACTAATGGAAGAAATCCAAAAACACACCGGCGGACCCTGGAAACCCAGTCCAGGATCAATCTACCCACTGCTCGCCTGGCTCCAAGACAACGCATACATAAAAGAACTGCCGACGGAAAACGGGCTCAAACGCTATGAGTTAACAAAAAACGGCAAAGACTTGCTTGAAGAACAGACAAAAATTAGAGAAAAGTTCAGAGGAGACGTAGGCTTTATGACACATCCCTTCTTTGACAGATTCTTCGAGAAGATACCGCAGGAAAAAACACAGCAAATTCGCGCCTCAATGAAACGACTATTCGTCTCATCGATAAAGCTTGCTAAAACTTTGAGAGAAAACTATTCTGAAAAGGAATTAGATGAAGCTCTAAGCGTGCTTGATGAAGCTTCAAAGAAACTTGAAGAAATAAGCAACAAAATAAAGGGTGAAACTAAAAATGAGTGAAAACGAAGTAGCCATAAAAGTTGAAGGATTAACCAAAGTTTACAACCATAGCCTAACCGCCGTGGACCACATAAGCTTCAGTGTTAAACATGGGGAAATCTTTGGTTTTCTAGGACCTAACGGTGCTGGAAAAACCACCACTATAAGCATGCTAATAACAGTCACGAAACCCACTGAAGGAAAAGCCACAATTCTAGGCGGCGATATCTCAAAACAAAGCATGACCGTACGAAGCTCAATCGGCGTTGTCCCGCAAGAGTACACTGCAGACGAAGACTTAACAGGCTATGAAAACATAATCTTATGCGCAGATCTCT
>JBEKHJ010000210.1:0-2242 GCA_050012335.1 Bathyarchaeia archaeon | reverse complement strand
TGCCGATGCCTGAGAAGAAGTGCCCGTACTCCATGCCAATGTAGCCTCCGCCAACGATGAGTATGCTTTTAGGCGGAGTTTGCAGTTCTAAGACAGTGTCACTTGTCAGGTAACCTATGTTTTCTATACCCTTGATTGGCGGTATTGCAGGACGTGCGCCTGAAACAATAAAAATCATTTCTGCCGTAATCGTGTGTGAGCCGACCTGCATGGTGTAATCTGAGATAAACTCGCCTGTTTCCTTAAACCATGTAAGATTAGGAGTGGCTTCAACTGCTCTTGCCTGATGCCCTGAGTCATGGTTAACGAGCGTATGCATCCTAGTCATTATATTGTTGAAATCAACCGAATCTATGGTTGCATGGATGCCTAGTTTCTCTGCATCTTTAAGGGTGGCAGCCACGTCTGCTGGGTAAATCAGCATTTTTGATGGGACGCAACCTACGTTTATGCAGGTGCCGCCCATTTTTCCATGCTCAACTAATGCTGTTCTGAAACCCTGCTCAACTGCTGCAGAAGCAACAATCATTCCAGAGCCTGAACCTATAACGATTACGTCGAATCGCTCCATAATAAACCCTCAATGAGGTTTAAAGAGAAGCGTTAAAAGGCAAATAAACTTTTCAACGGTTGATTTCTGGAAACGCTTTTATGTTGCTTCCAAGATAGTGTTTTTTAGGGATTTTCATGGCAAAATCAACAAAACCAACAAAAGCAGAAGAAGAAAAGAAAAAGAAAGCCTACTATGCCGAGAAAGAGAAAAAAGCCAAAGAAGTTAAAAAGTAAGCTTTTTGCTCAGGAATTTTGGTAGGCACCTTTCGTCGTGGACAGCGTCGAAGCTTTCCAGTTCATCTTTTGTTAGTGGCAACACGATTCTGGATACTAAACCGTTTAGGCTGTAGGGAAGCCGAATCAAACGCATTTCTCCAGAAGTCACCCACTCGTCGATGTGGAACCCTTCTTTTTTTACTTGTTGTGCAAGGTTAAGCCTTTCTTGATTGTTCAGCTTGTAGGTTTGCTGGTCTAAAACGTGCAGGTGGAAGCCTCTGCCAGAATAAACCACCTTTAATTCTGAAAAGCGATTCGCAAGATATTCGTAGAGTTCTGTTGCTTCACGCTTCACCATATCAAACTCTAACTCGCAAAAGCTCAAACCTTGACCACGCTTCATCTTATCCGCCAGGCTACCGTGAATTGGGCAGGTTATGTTTTCTGGGTCAAGGTCAAAAGCGAGTTCTTGACCCGTTATGCGGTCGTTTTCGTCGTAGACGTTTCGGTCATAATAAACTGCTTCAGGCAAAAACTCAACTATTTGCTGGTGCACGTCTTCTAAGTTTGCGTATTCGTCGATTATTATTGTGGTTGATGCGTCTTCTTTGTATTTTTCCGGGTAAATTCTTGTGTGCCTGCCTATGATTACTGCAAACTTCACTTTGCCTTGCTGGGCGTCAAACCATTGGGCAACCTTTTCCAGGTTAAATTCAGAACTGTAGAATTGTTTTCTTTCTTCAAGACTGGCGTATCTCATGCCAGCCGGCAAATCGTATCTAGCCATTCGAACCACTTTAGATTATGCTGCCTTGCCCAAAATGTTTTGTGGAAAACCGTTAGGTAGAAAGCCTAATATTTGCCCTTTTCCATAAAAAAACTGGTGAAAACTTGCCAATAGACCCTGATTTTCAAACAAAGCGACAAGTTGTCGGCGAACATAACGGACATAAAGTTTGGGGACCAGTTGAACCCCCACAGAAACTGGGAATTCATGGAACAACCAGCGCTGTCGACTGGGATTCCTGCATCGGAGACGGAGTATGCATCGACGTTTGCCCAGTGTCACTGTATGATTGGGCTGAATCTCCTGGGCACCCGCTTTCTGAGAGAAAATCTGACCCTGCCCGCGAAAAAGACTGCATACAATGCTTAGCCTGCGAATTGCAATGCCCAGCGCAAGCGATAAAAATAACTCCGCCACCCTAAAAGGCAAGCGCTGATTTTTGGGGCGCTTCTATTTTTATTAATAAAAGTGTTATGAACTAAAGAAAAAGGTAAGCGAAGGCTTACTTTACAAGGTTTAAGGTTTTGTTTACGTAATCCCAGTTGACAATGTTCCAGAATGCTTCAACGAACTTTGCGCGTTCATTCTTGTAGTCAACGTAATAAGCGTGCTCCCACACATCCAAAACCATGAGAATCTTGAATGACGGGTAAACGTTAACGTTGTGTTTTTCAATTTGCATTATAA
>JBEKHJ010000209.1:0-2248 GCA_050012335.1 Bathyarchaeia archaeon | reverse complement strand
AAGTCTAAGTCTTCTGAGTTGTTTTGGATTCGCAAGTTCTCAGTCGATACCGATGGAGAGCCAAGATAGCTTACGAATAGCTGGGTGTGATAGAAAAAAGGATGCGACTTCCACCTACTACTCTTCACCTTTGATAGGAGCGAGGGATAAATGATTATGGATAGAAATCATCAATGACTCGGACAAGAGCATTATTGGGCGTATAGAGAAAGGGTTTGATTTTCTGGGATATCACTTCAGCCCTGAAGGGGTTTCAGTGGCTAAAAAGACAATAGAGAAATTTCTTGCACGTGCGGTCCGGCTTTATGAGCAAGAGCAGGAGGAACCTTTCGGCTCCCCCTTGCTTGGACTGTATGTGCGGCGGTGGGAAAGGTGGGCAAGATGTATCGCCAATGGGAATGTGGATTTATTTTTTAAACCTCCTCCACAATCCTGCAAGACCGATTAATCCGGACCCAAGAAGGAGCATAGTGGAAGGCTCGGGGATTGCCGCTGGGACATTCGGACTAAAATCGATCCGGTAATAATCAGCGAGAGGAAAGGAATCAATCCCGTGCTCCGCGTCGAATGCCGCTTGGTCCAATCGAATGATGGGATCTATGGATGCTATAGCCACGCTTGCGGTACCGCCGGCGACCAGCTCGCCCAGGGCCGTCACCGCTGCGCCTAACTCGACATAATATTGGTGGTCGGGTTGCAAGTCGACGGTTATTGAATGGTCAAATGCGTCTGTGTGGGGGCCTCCCTCCCATTTGAATGACCACGCCGCCCCTGGGACGCTCAATAACGCCACGGTTGCTGCGTAATATCCGTAACCGCTCTCTACTGTACCCTGTCCTTGGGCCTCAAAATATACGGGTAGGGTGATGGGAGGGGCTCCAGGGACCTTTACTTGGTCGACGCTAAAATAGAACCCTACATTACCTGATGCGCCGTCTTGGGCCCTAATATTTCCGTGGGTGCCGGAAACACTCGCATGTGCTTCTGTGTATACACTGCCTACTAAAGGGATACCGGGACCAATGTCTGTGCTTACATCGGCTATTTCAGTTTCACTCCATGGATAGTATAAACCACCGTAATTAACTATTCCTGAAAGTTGTTGATCGTATGAGAGGCTCAGATTCCCCGGTGTGGAACCTATATTAGTAGTTCCCCCTATCTCGCCACCGGCGCTAACAGAAGATGTTGCAACCGGCAAGGCATGGGCATCCGCTATGACAAGTAACACTGTGATAAAGCTAAAGGGTATGAACGCGCGACCAATCAAACGAACAACGGAATAAAAACAACTTAACTGAGCTTTTATCATCATGGCTAGGCCCTCCTTATTCCTAAACTTTAAACCAAAATAAAACACCCGGCCGTCCAAGGAGTTATTCTTCGGCTGATTGGCCATCTTTCCTAAAAGACCCGCCGCTTTCCGCCCCCTTCTCACGGAGGGTTAGGCTTTGTCGGGATTTATCCGTACCCCTTAGTTCTAGAAATAGTAGCATTTCTTATGCCAAAATTTTACCATTTAACAGAATGTCACAAATTTGTAATCCTTTCAAATTGTTATAGTTTTAAGGTAAATGTTTGTGAAATCCGACACTATTAAATGGTGTAAAGTTTCCCGACAGGAGTTTTAGTGTTGATAGCCTAACCAGCTGACTCCAATTAAGGAATTAGCCTATTTTTAAAGTTGTAAACTTTTCCGACGATTTCTCTCTTTTTTACTGATTCGCAGACGGAATCTTCGTAAAAGTCAGCCCGTGATGAGATTGTGAAAATTATCTTTTTGCAGATTATTACTTGAAATCTGGCATTCCGTTAGGGAATCTCGATTTGATGACTTCAGGAAGGAGTCCTCAGAAAAGTGGTATAAAGGTTACACCTACTAATGTTCAATGTAAAGTTGAGCTGAGAGTTGAGGATTACTGGTCGAAATGTTTATATGGCCTCAAACCTTTGATCAAACGGAAAGACAAAAGGGATGCAGCCAAAGCTAATGCCGCATCCCTTCATTAGAAACCCTGGAACTTCAAACTCAAGTATAGTCGAGGCTTTAGATTTTTGCCCAAGTGAATCCATTATTTTCCAAGCCTAATCCACGAAGGCCATCCGTAGGAAACCCAAGGGTTATAATACTCCCCAAAAACTGGACAGAGGTATAAGGTGCATGTTAGCCTGCCATAACCGAGAAGGAGGAATGGCACGATGCGTAACATGCGGAGAGGACATGATGCTGCTTTTAAGGCCAAGGTCG
>JBEKHJ010000208.1:0-2257 GCA_050012335.1 Bathyarchaeia archaeon | reverse complement strand
CTGTTTAACAGTTCAAGAGTGCCTAACTCGAATATGTCGCCCATCATGCCCGTTTCACTATACTCAAAGGACGGCTTGGATTTGCCCCGTCCTTTAAGCTGGACCACTTGACCATGCTTGCTTACTATCTCCGCTAAAGGTGACTCATAAGCTGATGTAAAAAGACCCATTGAGAACTTGTTTGTTTTCTTTTCTTCAATATATTTGACTAGGTCCTGAGCCATAACTAACGGGTCATCAGAATAACCGCTACCAGAATTTATCAAAAGCAAGGTTTTCTTGTAACGCCTTTCAAGGTCGGCTGCAGCATCATACATGCTTTTGCCTGGAAACCCCGGGTCATCAGGAGTTAAGACAACTTTGTTTCTCCAGCCGGCTTGGCTGAGGGCAATTTGGCTCAGGGCAGCATTTAACGAATAAAGGGATCTGCCTGACCCTCCGCAGATTACGCAGTCAGCCGCTTTAAGTGCGTCGTACAGAGGTGAGAGTTCTTTTCGTTTGATACTTAGAATGTTTTCTTGGATTTTGTTGACGTATCCAATGCTGCTGATTTTGCTTTTGATGACTACGGCACCTTCAGTTCAAAGATGATTCAATGAATCTCTATATTATCCTTGTGCTTGCTAGTTTAAAAAAAAGTCCACTTGAGCCTTTTAACAAAAGTTTCTCAACATATTTGCTAAATGTTTATATCAAAAGAAACTATCACGCAAGCAGAACAGTGAGAAATAAATGTCAACAGAAACAGACGCTGAAAAATTCCAGTTTCTTGTCAAGTTAGCCTTGGAAAATGGTGCTGCCGACGCCAAAATCATCCCTGCAAACAAGGTTGTGATCGAGGACCGAGTCGTGCTCAAGTGCAAATTAGGCTGCACTCATTATGGAAAAACGTTGGCTTGCCCGCCATACACGCCGTCGGCTGAGGAATTTAGAAAAATCGTTAGCGAGTACAGTTACGCTTTGTTTATGAAGTTTAAGTCGAAGGCAGAAGCTGACCCCGAAGTGTTAAAGAAGATTATGGTAGCTGAAACCGACCCTACCGTTCCGAAAGAAGTTAAGGAGAAAGCGGCGAAGTTTTGGGCGGACTGGAAAGACGACAAGCGGAAAATGCTCCAAAGCGTGGTTGATTTGGAGAAGGCAGCGATGAGCAAAGGCTACTCCCTAGCAATAGCGTTTGTTTCTGGGCACTGCCAGCTCTGCGAAAAATGCAACACAGAAACGCGGATTTGTGTGCATCCAAATTTGGCGCGTTGGTCTGAAGATGCTGTTGGAGTGAACGTGAGAAAAACTGCTAATAACGCTGGAATTCAGGTTAGTTTTCCGTTTGCGAAGAATCCTGAGTCTTTCGCTTTGCTCCTCATAGATTAAGACGCTTGTGCCTAAAGGGAAAGTCTAAATAACTTAAACAGTAAAAATGAAAACGGAAGTTCCATGAAGATTCTGTTAGACGAAATGTACGCTGGCTTAAAAGAATATTTTGAAACCTTGGGTTACGAAGTGTTAACTGCGCAGGAAGCAGGTTTAAAGAGCGCTAAAGACCGAGACATTGTGGATTACGCGGGCAAGCATAACTTGATTCTTGTAACTCAGGATCAAAAGCCTGCTGAGCTAGCTGAATTAACCGGTGTCAAATGTGTTTTTATTTCTAATTTGATGATTGCTAAATTGGTTGATGAAAAAATCAAACAGCTACTGCTTTAGATGCGGATGTTTCTCAAGTACTTATTCCACAGATATGATGCTGCATAACCAGCCACTGCGCCGGTAACTGGACCCATGAATAATACAAGCGCATCTAGCATAGTGCTTCTTTGAACGAATAAGCCGGCGCCTGACGCAATGGGAATGAATTGTGGAAACAGCGCAAACGCTGAGTAGCTTATTATACCAATTAGCATTGTGCTAAAAGCCATCGCAGCCATCAGCCTGTTACGGTTTACTCCTTCGCGAGAAGCAGTAATTCTGAAAATGAACAAGAACGCATCGACTAAAACTCCAAAAAGAAAGGTAAACAAAAAGGTAAATGGACCCAAAGCAGGGCTTCCCAGCGCTGTTAAGAGACCTCCAACTGCACCCACATAGGTAGCGCCTAGTTTTCTGATGAATAATCCGCTCAAAGCAAGAAGAACAGCTTGAACCACGATTAGGAGGTAGTTTATTGGGGGCGGCAGAAAAACGTTGACCACAAAGATTATTGAGCCGAAGAGCGCCGTTATGAATAATCGTTTAGCCTTCTGCGTCATATACCCCCTTTTGA
>JBEKHJ010000207.1:0-2276 GCA_050012335.1 Bathyarchaeia archaeon | reverse complement strand
AAGCCCTCCCCTGCCCTTCTTTCCTTAGTAAGCATAGTTTTACAGAGATTTCACAACGTTTTGCATCATTTTATGCCAGGCAAAGCTTAACATAAGAAAGCCCTGGTCGATGACCAGGGCTTTTCTTGTAATAGTTGGTGGCCTCAGCGGGATTCGAACCCGTGTTACCGACGTGAGAGTTACTGAAAATGCATATTCCGCCATTTTTAGACCTTTTTAACCCCCTTTAGCCCGGTCTGGGAGGGGTAAGTCCCGACCAGATTCACGACCAAGAATTACTTCCTGTAATCCAGTTTTCTAAATCTACCCGCCAAATAGAAGACTTCAATCCGAAATCAATAAAAATTAAGGGAAATCGTCGGAAAAGTTTACAACTTTAAAAATGGGCTAATTCCTTAATTAAATCAAATTATTTAGGCCACAAGTGAAAAAATACTGTCGGGAAACTTTACGCTTTTTAATTGTGTAGGATTTCACGAACATTTATGTTAAAAATTATAACAATTTGAATAGATTACATATTGGTGAAATATTATTAAATGGTAAAGTTTTGGCATAAGAAATGCTGTATTTTAAGGAAGTTTTTGGTACGTATAAATCCCGACAAAGCCTAACTCTCCGTGAGAAGGGGGCGGAAAGCGGCGGGTCTTTTAGGAAAGATGGCCGAGCTGCCGAAGGATGAACCTGCGGTATGTTCGGCTTTTTTATTTTTGCAGATAATGATTTTAGATAACCATTTAAGGCAAGTTATGAAAGGCAGTATTTTGAAATGGCCACTATGAAGCCTCCAGGGGATATTTCGTCCCTTTGGAGGTTTTAGTTTTGTTTATTAACAAGCATTTCATATTGCAGTCACAAGCTATAAGGAGGAATAGACATGGCCAAAGAGAAAGCTTCTTATAAAGTGATTCCGCTGATAATCTCTCTCCTGTTGGCTGTTATACTGCCTTCGCCAGCCATTCCCGAAGTTATGTACAGTTATACAGGCAGCAACTTCAACAATTTCTTGAACGTGCCCGCAAATCCATCCGGGACAAACATCTCGGGCTATTTCACTTTCCCAGACGGCCCATTGCTCGACGTCCCCTACCTCACTCCCCTTACATCACTCCCGCATCCGGTCACCATCTCATTTACTGATGGATTGAACGGCACCCTTGATGCGAATAATCTCATGACCACAGCCGGTGGGCAGCCGACGTTCGCTATAACCACCGATCACACTGGACACATTACGTACTGGGACATCGAGTTCAGCACTAACATAGGCAACCCCCCATACGAAGGACCCGGCACCCTCGACATTCACACTTACCACTTGATCTCGCCCCCATCCACCTACGATGACATTGAGCAAGCATATACCCTGAATCCGCCTATGTTATGGTGGGCCGCAGAAGTCATTGGAGCCAGCCCAGTGGGCGACTGGACTATGACCATTTTTTCCACGCCGCCGAACGCCGGTGTTCCCGAGCCCTCCACTATCCTCCTTCTCGGTTCGGGCTTAATCGGTCTTTGGGGTTTCAGGAAGAAGTTTAAGAATTGAAAGGAATGTGTAGTATGGAGGCTTACGAATTTTACTGGCTTGACCCAAGAGGGGGATACCAGATAATCGGGGTTCTCCCCGAAAGGAGAAAGAACCCCGAAAGAATAACCAAAGAATCGGTTATGAATTGGGGGGCAAAAATTTTTGGTAAAGATTTTGATACCAAAGATATTTTTCCCATTCAGGTAACGATAGACAAAAATACTGTTAGAATTTTTCGACCTATTCCGTTCTCTATAACTCAGAAGGAAATTTAAAAAGTAAGTCTATATATGGTTTGAGGAGGGCAAAGGCAGGGCCTAATTAGCCCTGCCCTTTTTATTGTATGTTTCTACTCGTAATCGTTGACCTGCGATGCTTTCTTAGAGTGAACATTTGTAGGTGAAACAAACAACCCCCTTTCTCACCCCTTCCATCCCTATAGCCGTGATTTTTAAAAAAATTCGATAAACCCTTACAATATTTTCATTGGAAATCACCATCAACATTTTTTGCTCCTTGACTCAATGTCTATATTTCCCTACACTATCAGTAAAAGTAAGGAATCAAGGGAAAATTGAATATGGAAGAAGTGGTTAGCCTCCATCCATATCTCTTTTAGATCATTGTAAATTAGGGGGAGAAATTTGACCATATTACAAGCTGTAATACTTGGGTTGGCTCAAGGTTTGGGAGAGTTTTTGCCTATATCAAGCTCAGCCCATTTAATTTTGGTTCCCTGGCTCTTCGG
>JBEKHJ010000206.1:0-2335 GCA_050012335.1 Bathyarchaeia archaeon | reverse complement strand
GTACAAGAAAAATATTGGAGACTACCAGAAACGCAAAGATAAAGCTGAATCAACCATTAACGGAATCCTGCTAAGACTACGTGAAAAAACACGCTAAAACACCTAAACCCTTTTATTTCACGCAATAGTTTTTCAATAAAAATTGCAGAGGTAAACAAAAATGGTAAAAATAGTTGTTGATCCTAAATGCACCGGATGCGAAACATGCGTAAACACTTGCCCTGTAGGCGTATATGAAATCAAAGACGGCAAATCTGCACCAACCAAAATAAGCGAGTGCTTAGTCTGCAGAGCATGTGAAGCTCAATGCCCTGAAGGTGCGATTCAAGTAATCGAGTAAATTTGAAGCTTATATTGAATTGCGCGTGTATCTCCCAATCGATAGCTGAGAGATTATTCTCTTCTTTATTAGCTAACTTTTAAATGTAAACTCAATATCGCTTTCTCTTTTAATTAAAAAAAGTTTGTTAATCTTCAATATTTCTTAAAAATCGCATAATTTTTGAAATTTGCTCCACTGTAGCACGGTCGACTTTTTGTTCTTCTTCTATGTTCTTGAGCGGAATAGCGATTACCATATGCAACGTATTGGTTGCTTTCGTTATAACAATTATGTTGGCAGTTACTTCGAACTTCGAAGTAGCGGGAAAAGTGTGGCTAAGCATTTTAACGGTTTTATGTATTTTTTTGGCATGTTGTTAAAGTGAAATTGTACCGTTTATTTCAATGCTTTTTACAGCATTTGAAATGTTTTTGCCACTGTACAAGTGAAGATGTTTTTCGAAGGAAACCTGTGATTTTGAGGTAAAAGTTATATGTTAAAGGTTATGCTTAGTTCTGTTTATGCCAGATAAAATTCACTGTGCACACATACTGGTCAAAACAGAGACAGAAGCAAAAAACATCAAAGCCCGGCTCGACAAAGGCGAAAAGTTCGGCGCCATAGCCAAAAACGTTTCCCTCTGCCCATCCGGAAAGAATGGCGGAGATTTGGGAACTTTTACAAGGGGCAAGATGGTTAAGGAGTTTGAGAAAGCTGCCTTCGCGCTTGAGAAGGGTCAGACTTCTGGTCCGGTTAAGACGCAGTTTGGGTACCATATAATTAAACGGTTAGAGTAACCCATTGCATAATAACTAGGTTAATGCTTTATAGCGCCTGTTATACCGCAGAGTTTAATCTATAACATTGGCACTAAAATTAGAGTCGAATTAGAAGTGAACGACCAAAAATTATCCCGAAACGAACAGTTGCTAATGCTTATTTGCATAGTGTTTCTTGCAGGTTTTTTGCTTGTTACATATTTTAGATCAAGCTTTCACACATTTGACGTTGCAGTTAACGTTTGGATTCCATCAATCCAGTCAAGCTCATTCACTGTTATAGCCAAAGGAATTGCTGTTGTTTTTGACACTACGAGTCTACTGCTATTTTCCTTGGTGCTTGCGGCTTATCTTTTCATCAAGAAGTATAGAGCTGAGAGCTTGTTGCTGCTTGGGGCAATGGGTGGAGATGCATTAATCGTTTCGGTTGTTAAAGGTTTAGTTCAGTCTCCTAGGCCTTTGAATGGATTAGTTGTTTATTCTGGGTTTTCTTTTCCAAGTGGTCATGCTGCTGGAAGTATAGTTTTTTGTGGTTTCCTTGCTTTTTTTGCTTGGCAGCACTGGAAAAGTACAAGAGCGCGAGCATTGGTTGGAATGGGAGTCTTTGCAGTATCGTCTGTGGTGGGTTTTAGTCGAGTATATTTGAACGTTCACTGGTTTAGTGATGTTCTTGGCGCGGGTATGCTTGGGGTTTTCTGGCTGTCTTTTGCCGTTTTAGTGTTCCAGCTCTTGCAGGACATGGGTAAGTTTCAATCGGGAAGATTTCGCTCGATTGCTATGTTTCTCTTTGTTGTGGCTATTGTTGTTGCAGTTTTTGTTATGGTGGAGAGTTTGCTTGGTTAATTATTTTCCTGATTGTGGATTGATTAAAAGATATATCTTTTTCAGACACGTTTATATTGATAAACACCAAATTCATATTCTAATATAATGAGAGAAAATTTATGACGAAAGTACGAGACCCCGTATGCGGCATGGACGTAGACACAGAAACAGCCATAAGCCGCAAAATAGGCGACCGAACCTACTATTTCTGTAGCCAACAATGTGCCGACGTCTACACAGCGCCCGAACGTGAACTGAAAGCTATGCAGCGTAGAGTAGCAGTCACCTTAATTGGTGTAGTAGCAGCCCTTGGCTTGCGAGTACTCACACTTTTCGGTTTAGTAGCAGCAATAATGTATTTTGACATAGTCGGCGGACTGAGAGTCTACGACCTAGCAATCTTCATAGT
>JBEKHJ010000205.1:0-2379 GCA_050012335.1 Bathyarchaeia archaeon | reverse complement strand
GCAATCGTTTGCTGACTCAACAACAAGCGGATAATACCGCATATACGATGGGGAAACAAACCGTTCATCCTTCTGAACAAGCTCTCTAGCTTTAGGTCCAGGTGGAGAAACAACAATTTTAGGGTAAACAACCATTTTGAAATAACTCCAATCAAAAGCGACTAGTAAAGAAGCAATATTAACCTTTACGCGCCAAGAAATACAGCGGTTTAACTTACAGGAGCAATAGGAGCAAGATTAAAAACAGTCCCTCCAACCCAAAGACCGGAATCAACGTTTGTTTCGCCTTCTGAATCGCCTTATCCACAAGAAGCGACATTGATTGCAACCGGGCTTTACCAATTACTCTTACTTGGGGAACAACAAGACGCAGACATCCAGCTTTTGAAGCTTCCAAGTTTGCCTCTGCCTTTTTTGCCACTTCACAAATACAACGAGTCAGTACTTCGTGGCTCATAACTTCACCGACCGGGTGGTAACCACGCCTTACCGTAACTACGGCGCTGACGGCATGAGTGTCTGTAGTGAAAACTTCGCTTTCATCAAAACCAACAGAAGTTAAAGCGGCAAGAATTTTTTCACGCAAACCGGAAATCATGTTGTTTCCATCGATTACCACGTAAGCAGTTTTCTGTTTCTCTACTTGAACAACTATTGCGGTGATTCCGCCTGTGCCCATGCCATCTTTTAAATCAAATTCTTTAGGGAAAACAGTGGCGGCGCCAACCATGAACTGTTTAGTTGGCAGCGTAACTGCTTTTTGAAGACATTTAGAAGCCGCCATTTGCAACGCATCTAAATATTCTTTGGTATCAACTATGTCGTTGATGCTGTTGTGGGCATTAACAACCATAGCAGATTTTAATCCATACTTTTCTGCTTCCTCACAGACAATGCGTCCTAACTCTTGAGGTAAATCTTCAGTGGTTTTTGGAGCAAGCGTAAAAGAAAGAAGCGCAGTGTCCCCAAAAATTTGGCATGAAGCGGTAGCGGCACCTTCAGTGACTTTAACAAAAGGCGAAGCTAAATCAGACGATGCCTTAAACTTTGCAGAAGCTATTACCTGTGAAACTATTTTATGATTCTGTGCTTGCGACGCTAAATCAAGCTCATGCCCAAGAATGCCGAGAGGAACACAGGTGTCGCATCCAAATTCTCTTTCAAATTCATGCTTGAGAAGAGAGGGCAAAAGGCTACTGCCTACATTCTTGAATGGGCCTGGATGCACAAGAGGAACAATGACTGCAGCTTTAGGCTTGGAAGAGTCAAACTTTAGAAGAGTAACTTCCACATCCGCGTTTTCACCCATCTTTTCAAAAAACTCTTCAAGCGGCGCGTTAAGACCAACTACCCAGTTAAGCATAAACGCCCTAAACAGTGGCAAAGAAGGTATCGAATAGGTTTTCTGACCTAAACGGTCCAGGGATGAAAGGAACAAGAAAACTACAACGCAACCAATTATTGGAGAAATGACTAAGAAAGGTAGAATTTTAATTAGAATAGCACTTGAAATGCCAGCCCAAAAAGCAAGAAAAGCTACTATGCAAAGGGTAGGATCAAGCAAAACAGACACCAGTTTCCGCCACATAGCTGCGGAAGACGTTGCAATAAACACGACGCCCCTTAGAGTTACAACGGCGGCATATCCTAAAAGGCAAAGCTTAACCCATAATAACCAACCAAAAGCAAAGCCTAAAACAACGCCTATGGCGATGAAAAATAGCCAGAGAAGCCAACAAAAGAAGGACAGCGCCAAAGTGCGTCTCAACAAGTAAATTGGATCACCCTTTAGAATTATCCTGCTCATTACTGAATCAGCGACAAGCGTTAAAGCGAAAAGGGAAATGCCAAGAACCAAGCCACTAGTTAACCCTTGAATTGATGGGAAAAGAGCAAAAGTTGAAAGCCCAACCACAACAATAGAGATTATAGCAATTGCTAGAAGTGATTTTTTGTATGAGGGAAGGGAGAACAGGGAGGAATAGTGTTTCAGCGCACTATTCATTGAATGATTAAGGGAATCCTCAGTCGCCATGTTTCCATCCTCAAATGGGGTTTCTTATGGAACTGGACAGGCTTATTAAAATTTAGCCAAGTCAAGGAGTTATTTTTTCGACACTAAATACATATTTTTTAATAACACACAGTAGAGACCCTGACATTTTAGCACAAAAAAAGGCAAAACGCAAGGAAAACAAAACGCCATCTTGCCATAATAGCCACAGAAGTTAACATGCTTTAACAGGGGAAATTGTTTTATCTTTAGAATAACAATCATATTAGTTTGCGAAGTCTATGTCAGATCAAGATTTGCCCCCTTCAATATTTCACATGCTGGAGAGAAACGTGGGCAAGAAAATCAGAGTTATTATAGATCCA
>JBEKHJ010000204.1:0-2384 GCA_050012335.1 Bathyarchaeia archaeon | reverse complement strand
ACACCACCAGAGTCCTTGGACTAGCCCTAAGAGCAGGCGTACCTGAAAACGGCGTACAATATGTTGAAGGAGCACTTAGCGGTTTTGTGTCAACTGACACTGGAGGATTCAACGAGATAGTGACAACCCAACCAGTTTCTTTGAACCAGTGGATTAATGTTGAATTTGCTCGGACTTCCACAGGCATGCACCTCTACATTAACGGCTACGAACAAAGCGTTAACGTGATTCATGGAGTTCAAAACCCGCAAGGCAGCATAGTTAATGGAACAGAATACTACTTTGGACATGATGGACTAGCAACCATCGACGACGTTCGCATTGTCGATTTAGGTCCACAAGTTTCAGAGGCTGCGTTTGACATTGGACCTAACATCATGATGGCAGTAATAGTGGTGTCAGTAATTTTTGCAGTAGCATGGCTATTGCGCAGAGTGATTCAATTGTGGCTGATTCGACCCAAACTCTAAAGGCTCCAAAATTTAAGTTAAAAACGGTGGGTTGATGTGGGAACCGGACTTAAACTCCTTGAGTTGATGCTTCGGCAAAAACTCTTAGGCAAGGGTCTGGAAGGAGAACCCAACACTCCCCTTATTGTATCGTACGCTGTCACGAAAGCCTGCAACCTTCGATGCCTTCACTGCCATGTTTCAGCCAATGAAGTCATGCCAAACGAGCTTAACGTTAAAGAAGCAATGCACGCCATAGACGAGATGGTAAATCTTGGAACTGAAGCTTTGATTTTCAGCGGCGGCGAGCCTATGCTCAGAAAAGACTTCGTTACAACACTTGCCCAATACTGCGATGATAGAGGAATTATAACAGCCATGCTCTCAAACGGCTTGCTAATCAACCATAAAGCAGCCTTAGAACTGAAAGATGCGGGAATTAAAGCGATAGGAATACCGATTGACTCAATTAACCCTGAAAGCCACGACAAACTCAGAAACATGCCAGGCACCTTCAAAAAAGCAGTATCAGCAATCCAAGCCTGCTTAGACATGGACCTAGAAGTAGTCGTCACCACCATGGCGTTAAAAGACACCTTTAATGAGATGCCGAAAAGAATAGAATTCTTAGCCAACCTAGGCGTGGACCAAGTTGCCGTTTACGACTTGGTTCCTGTTGGACGAGGAAAAGACGTTATGGACCAAGCCATGACTCAAGAGCAAAGAGTTAGCCTAATACGGTACCTACAAGCGAAGCAGGAAGAAACAGAAATGGTCTTCACCATATCAGGTGGAATACCACTTTATCCAGAAATCGCCATGGAAATCCACAAATCACACGACACAAAACCAAAGGATTTACTGCTTAAAGAGTTCTGGATACACAACGCAGTCGGATGCCACGCAGGCATACTATACTTCAGTTTGCGCCCAGACGGAGATGTTTACCCCTGCACTTTCCTACCGATAAAAGCTGGAAACATCCGGGAGCAAAGCCTAACTGATATTTGGCGCAACTCAAAAATCTTCAACACCCTAAGGCAACGAAACGCTTTGAAAGGAAAATGCGGAGCCTGCGAATACAGAGAAACATGCGGAGGATGCAGAGGCAGAGCTTATGGTTGCACAGGAGACTATTTGGAGACTGACCCTGTTTGCTTGCGCGACTTGATGATAGAAGAGAATGTTTACCCGAATAACGTGAAGCGTTTCGGATGGTGCGTAGGATAAGCTTCTTGCTTGAAGCTACTTGTAATCCAAAAATTAGTTAATTGTGACTAAAAGAAAAAATGAAAAATCAAAAACAAAATTGATGCTTTTAATAATGGGTGTAAGTCTCAAAAGAGACTTCTAGTTCAGCGAGCTATTTCTTATTCATTAGGTATTCGTGCATTGCTTTTGCTGCGCGTTTGCCTGCTCCCATTGCGCTGATGACTGTTGCTGCCCCTGTTGCGACATCTCCGCCTGCGTAAACGCCGTCCAAGCTTGTTTTGCCTACTTCGTTAACGCATATTGTTCCGTGTCTTGGGTCGCTTTGCAAGCCGTCTGTTGTTCGCTGTATGATTGGGTTTGGTGTTTGACCGATGGCAACGATTACTGTGTCAACGTCCATTGTGAATTCTGAACCTGGAATTTCTTTTACGCCACGCCTGCCTTTTGCATCAGGTTCAGTGAGTTCCATTGCGATGCATTTCATGCTTTTAACCCAGCCTTTCTCGTCGCCGTAAAACTCGAGTGGTGCAGCGAGGAACTTGCAGACTAAGCCTTCTTCTTCCGCGTTTTCGATTTCTTCGTGTCTTGCTGGCAATTCTGTACGTGAGCGTCTGTAGAGTAAGCATACGTCTGAGCCAAGCCGCATGCTGCTTCTTGCGCAGTCCATGGCAACGTTTCCGCCGCCGATGACGACTACGTGTTTGCCTATGCGTATTGGTGTGT
>JBEKHJ010000203.1:0-2420 GCA_050012335.1 Bathyarchaeia archaeon | reverse complement strand
TTAGTCTCGAAAAACATTTGTAGAATTACCCAAAGGTCAAGGGTAAGTCTTTGTTGCCAAATCAATCACGACAAGTTTGGTTTGGCGTCGCAATGCCGCTGATGCCTTATAATAACTAACCTTAAGCAAAGGTTGAAGAAAGCCAGCGGTCAAATTGAAAAAAGGAATGTGTTAAAGTGGCAGCATCAAAGAAAACAATACTTGTTGTTGACGATGACAAGTCGATACTTCGAACTTTCACGCGTATTCTTCAAAAAAGCGGCTATGAAATTGATGTAGCAGAAACTGGAAAAGAAGCCGTGGAAAAAGCTGAAAATCATCGTTATGACTTTGCATTAGTTGACATTAGGCTTCCAGACATGGATGGCACAGATTTACTAGCTAAACTCAAAAAGCAACTTCAGCACACCGTGAAAATAATGATTACTGGTTTCCCGTCCCTAGAAACTGGCGTTAAAGCACTTGACGAAGGCGCAGATGCTTACTTGGTTAAACCTGTGAAACCTCAGGAACTGCTGATGCTTCTGGAAGAGAAACTGAAAAACCGGGAAGAACCAGCCGAAGTAAGCAATTAAAACATAGCGCTTGAAACTGTTTGCTTTAACCGCTTTTTAAAACCATACGTGCATGACCAGTATACAAAGGCTTGTTTGAGAAGCTGGCTGATCCAAAGATACCCTAATTTCGCTACTAAAACGTACAAGAAAAAATGCGTCTACTCCTACGGGAGGGGTACCCTCTTTTTAGCTATGAAAACTAGGTCAAAAAAGATACCTACCCCTCCCCTCATTTTGCTCCTCAAACGCCCAGACAAAATTGCGCCCTCATCCTAGCTGCTGAAAACTTTCTTAGCCCACGAGTTTGAATGTTCGTTTTACGAGATTAAAAAAGATTTTTACTCGATGTAGATTGCTGGTTGATAAGGCATAGCCATCACTGCACGACGCTTAGGGTCATAGCGTTTCTGGTCGTCTTCGCTGTATACGGATACTTCAGCGTTGAAGCGTTCCTTCAAAAAGCCAAGTGCACTCTGCAAGATTTCTTTCTCATCCACCGCTTTAATTTTTAGAATGTTAGCTTTTCTCTCACTTGGCAGTTTAGTTAAAGCCTTAATCACTCTGGGAACCATGCCTGCAATATCCTTCATGTGCGGCTTCAAATCCTTGTCTGCCGCGAATTCTTTCATTAACTCGTTAATTTTTGCCTCGCCAGCTAAAGTTTTCTCTAAGACTTTTAGGTATACTTGCCACTTCCATGATGCAGCCGTGTAGTAGCATAAGCGTTTCGGCGTAATCTTCATAGCTTTTAGAATATTGGAAGTGTCTGACATGACGTCGACGATTAGGTTTTCCTGTTCCTCAGCAGCCACATCCACTTTTGCTTCATCAAACGCGGGCCAAGAAGCAATGCTAATGAAGCCTGTCTCGCCAGTTTGGCTCCAAAGTTCCTCGCAAAGGAAAGGTGCGAAAGGTGCAAGCATTTTAAGCCAAACTTTCACCGCTTCACCCAGCGCTTTAGCATCAGTGCTGCCTTTTCGTTGGATGTACCAGCGCAGGTCATTCCAAGTTTCAAACAATGCTATCTGCAAGGCGGTTCGAGTTTTAAGCTCGTCTAGGCTTATTGTGACTTCTTTTATTCGATGTTGAAGTTTACTTAGCAGCCACCTCTCTAGTGCCGTGTCTTCTTGGTTTTTGGCAGAAGCGACTATTCCGCTTGCGAAACCAGATAGTGCTTCAAATTTGCTTTTCAAGTCGCTTACGTTTTCTGCTCGCCAGTCGGGGTCATCCATGCCCTCTGCACCCAGTAACAACGCGCAGCGAGTGGCGTCAGCGCCATACTTTTCAACGGCGCCTTTCATTGTTATGAAGTTGCCTTTGCTCTTGTGCATTTGTTTTCCTTCAACCATCAGCATGCCGTTTACGCTTATGGCTTTGGGCCAGTGTTCGGGCGGAAACAGGGCAGCGTGGTGGAAGATGCAGAAGGTTAAATGGTTTGGCACGAGTTCTTTGGCTGAGTTTCTAAGGTCAAAGGGGTACCAGTACAAGAATTCCTCTCGCATTGCATCTAGTAAATCAACATTTATTCCAACTGCTTTTTCGAGTTCGGCAGGGTTGCCTTTGCCGTAGAAAACGTAGTCGAAGATTTCAGGCTTTAACGCTTCAGGCTTAATTCCGCTTTGTTTTATGTGCTTGTTTATGGTGTAAAATGCCATGTAAATTGTGGAATCGCTTAGTGTCTCGATTATCCAGCCTTTTCCCCAGGGCAGTGGGGTTCCGAAACCTGTGGTTCTGGCGCAAGCCCACTCTTTAAGCCAGTCGATAACAACGTTGAACCATTGCTTGGCTGAGTCAGGGTAAATCGCCATTTGAGCCACTACTTCTTTAGCTTTCGCCTTCCACTGCTGGTCAGAATAATCAAGG
>JBEKHJ010000202.1:0-2425 GCA_050012335.1 Bathyarchaeia archaeon | reverse complement strand
AAGCCTGATACTTTGGAACATGGGGAAAGCTCAAAAAAGACCTAAGTCGAATATACACGAGCAAGATTAATGCCAAGGGAGTAGAGTGCATTTTTATTGATTACATTCGTTATGTTAATGAGTTTCTGATTTTTCTTTCAAGGCCAAATTTTGTCAACAAATGAAAGTTTTTTCAAAATGGAAATATTGGGGGAGTAGGAACCCTATTTGTTTGACAGCTGCTTCGATTGAATAAGGATTATCGTTTGTAATCTGGTATAGTAATGTGGATACTCGCCTTGAGGACTACAGGAAGGAACAAACGAAATTTCCCTTTACCAATTTTTCAAAAAGAACCGATGGGGAGGATTAACGAGTTCCTACTAATCTTCGGTGGAGAGTCTATTTGAAAGTCAATGATTACCGAAAGAAATAAACAAAAAAGGCAGAGCCAGATGACCCTGCCTTTCATATCTATCTCGCTAATTCGATTTACCCCTGCTCACGCCTTTAGCTCAATAACCCACTCACAAACCGAATCGCCCCGAGGCCTAGCTTTAACCAGGGTTGAAGTTAGCTTTGGATTGATAGCTTTGGCCCTGCCATCCCACGCGTACTGGGACCAACTAGAGCAAAGATCGTCAGTAATTTTCCTTGCTTGCACAGTATCCCAGAATGCACAATTAATGCATTTCACCCTTGCTTTTTCCGCTGTAGCTTCTTCAATTTCAGATTTTTGTCGCGGGCCAAAAGAAAAAGCAACCATGGCCGGGAGAATTGCAGCCGCTGATTTGGCGTCGTTACCAGTAAAACCAAAGCGATCTGCAAATCCCTTATATCTCGCCTGAAATATTTGACCCTGTTCTTTCATAAACTCAACGTATTTCTCCTTTTTCGAGGGGAAGGAACTTTGTAGTGGCCGTTGCTGTTCCTTTGATCCCTTGGAATCGACCCGTTCCATGAATGATTTCAGCAGTCCATTCGGCCGTTGCACTGCCAGCCGTGCTTTTAGTATAGGATGTTATTGTTGATCCATCCTGGAAAGTCGTCGTAGAATATTGGGTAAAAGGCCCTATTCCTTTAACCATGTCAAAAATGATGACGCCCTTGTGCCAGGCCAACTCTCCGTTTTCATATACACTTACCCCTTCTCTCACCATCGTGCCGACAAAGTGTCCCTCAGCACCAGGGACCGGAAGAGCTTCAAGCTTCGTAACATGGTTGAAAAATTTCAACTTCCAGGTTTCCGCCATCACTTGAGCTACAGATCCCAGAAGCCATGCTGCAATAATAAAAACGGTTAATAGAACCCACATTGACTTTTTTGTAGCCATAATCGTCTCCTCCTTTTTAGTTTTGAAGATTTAGTTGACTTTTATAAAGAAAGCGCAATTTAATAAAGGCAGAAAAAAAGGCTCCACGGGGCATAAGAATCCCCCTGGAGCCAAAATGAGGGCATCTTCTGGAAACTCCTCTTCATACGGCACCCAAGAAGGTTAGAGGTTAAGTTATGAGGTTAATTAGGGCCAGGTGGGAAATACTATAAATACGACATACTCTCATGTGCATGGAAAGTCAAGGGGAAAATTCCATCCATAATTTACCCCATATTGCGGATTTCCATTCGAAAGGTTGCATTCTAAAGGAAGATACCAAAAACAATATTTCAGGAAGGAGTCCTCGAGAAAAGAGGGTGCGAATAACACCTACTACTCTTCACTCCGAGCTAACCATCAAGGTTGAAGATTACCGACAGAAAGCAAGTATAAGCTGAAACAAAAAAGGCAGAGCCAAATTGACCCTGCCTTTTTACCACAAAATTATGTGTTGATTTACTTCTTAAACTTCTTTCTTGCTCCCCAAAGACCAAGTAGACCAGAGCCAACAAGCAGCATAGTGGCGGGCTCGGGGACGGGGTTAGGGGCTCTTGTATCACTATATCCAAAAAACTCAGAACCTGATGGACTCATCCAATTAAACGTCCCGTCAGGATTTTCGGTTACAGTTGCAATTGGGTTGAGGTCTGTAGGAATCCCTCTGTCAGCTGGAGCCCCACCGCCAACCGCTGAGTATAAAATTACAAAAACGTATGGAGGTGGGATTGGGCCCTCATATAAGCGAATGACATCCGATATCGTACCGCTGGGGTCCTTTACAAGGACGTCATCATAACCTGTAAAAGTACCAGAACGTATCCCAATGTAGATTAGACTTGTTCCTCCCTCCACTGGGTCAGTTCCTGTTGCCCCGTTCCAGACATGCCATACATCATTAATACTAGGGTTCATATCTTTGTAATACCCGGGGCCATATTCATCCATTATCAAGGAATAGGGCGCAGCTTGGGCTGGAACAATGCTTCCTGCTAGGCACAGGAAGACACCTACAAGTAATACCATAAAAAGTCTCATAGTCTTTTTCACCTTAAACCCTCCTTTCTGTTTCC
>JBEKHJ010000201.1:0-2496 GCA_050012335.1 Bathyarchaeia archaeon | reverse complement strand
CCAGATAAGCGATAGAATACTCAATTTAATGCGCGCTTTCTGGGTGCGAGAGTACAAGGAAAAATGGACCAGAGACTTGGATGTTCCGCCTATGAGATGGTTTAAAGAACCACTAACTGAAGGCACATTAAAGGGCTCTGTGCTTGATTTTAAAAAATACAATGATATGCTGAACACCTACTATGAGAAGAGAGGGTGGGATGAACGGGGAATACCAAAGAAATCCACTCTGGCACGGCTAGGTTTGGTTGATGAGGCTAAACAACTGGATACATACGTTAAATTAGAAGAGTAACCAGCCTATTGTCAGTACGCCCTTGCAAAATACACCATTTCTTTAGCTTTTTGCCCGCAGTAAACGCAGTTCGTCGTCGGTTCTTCTTTCTGGAAGGGTCTAACTCTGATGGTTGCGCCTGTTTCATCTTTAATTTTTGCTTCACAGTCAGCGCTGCCGCACCATGCTGCTTTTACAAAGCCGCCTTTGTCACATATGACTTTTTTGAATTCCTCATAGCTTTGCACGGTGCTGGTTTTTTCTTGCAGTAAGGCTTTGGCTTTAGCAAACAGGTTATCCTGAATTTCTTGCAGAAGCTTCTCTACGGTGGCTGGTATTTCTTGTTCTTTAACTGCGGTTTTTTGGTAGGTGTCCCGTCTTACCATTACCACTTGCTGCTGTTTGAGGTCTCGCGGACCAATTTCTATTCTGATTGGAACGCCTTTGAGTTCCCACTGATTAAATTTCCAGCCCGGCGTGTACTCTTCTCGGTCATCTAAAACAACGCTTACGCCTTTAGCCTTGAGCGTTTCAGCGATTTCTTTGGCTTTAGCGGCTATTGCAGCGGGTTCTGCGCCTTTGTAAGGAATAGGAACAATAACAACCTGTGTGGGTGCGACTTTGGGAGGTATGATTAAGCCTTTGTCGTCGCCGTGAACCATTACAATAGCGCCAATAAGTCGCGTGGTGATGCCCCAGCTGGTTTGCCAAACATAATGGTCCTTCTCGTCCTTACCGATGAATTTAACATCAAAGACTTTCCCGAAGTTCTGGCCAAGATTGTGGCTGGTTCCCATCTGCAACGCTTTACCATCAGGCATCATCGCTTCTAATGCTGTAGTATAGAGGGCGCCAGCAAATTTTTCACTGTCACTTTTTGTGCCCACGAGCACTGGAATTGCAAGGTAATTCTCCATTATGTCCCTATACTCGTTTAGGACGTACATGACTTCCGCTTCTGCTTCCTCACTTGTGGCGTGCGCTGTGTGGCCTTCTTGCCAAAGAAACTCTCTTGTTCGCAAAAAGAGTCTTGTGGCTTTTGTTTCCCACCGCACAATGTTGCACCACTGATTAATCTTGACGGGTAAGTCTCGCCAGCTGCGAATCCACTTGGCAAAGGTAGCGTAAATTATGGTTTCGCTGGTTGGTCTAATGGCAAGCTTCTCCTCTAGCGGGGTGTCTCCGCCCTGCGTTATCCAAGCAACTTCTGGGGTGAATCCAGCGAAATGCTCCGCTTCTTTCTTTAGTAAGCCTTCAGGGATAAACATTGGAAAATACACGTTCCGATGCCCTGTGGCTTTGATTTTTTTGTTTAGGATTTCTTGGATTTTCTCCCATATCGCGTAAGCGTCTTCGCGGATTATCATGCAGCCTTTAACAGGCGCGTAATCTGCAAGTCCAGCTTTCAAAACGACTTCCACGTACCACTCGGAGAAGTCTTGGTTTTTCTTTACGGTTACTCCAGTGTCCGACATAGCTTATTTCTCTTCTTTTCAGTTGTATGCTTGTAGCATATAAAACCATAACGGGGCAATCGTTCAAAACAGCCGCCAATAAAACAGGTAAAAGAAGAAAATGACTCAATTCGATCTTCTGAAAAACTCCTTTTTAGGGAAGTCTTTGCATTCGTAGATTCGCAGTTGCCTTGGAGGCTCGATGCGGCATCTTTTGCGCGCGTTCTTGCGCCTTATCAGTGGGGCAAGCTGAAAGAAAGGGCATTTGGAGCAAAGGGTACTCAAGTTTTCTTCTCCTATGCTCCTATCTAGTCATCATTTTTCTGAACACTGGCACTGCAATGGCTATCATGACGACTCCGAATACTATCAGCACGATGAGGTCGGTAGATATTTGCGGGATTCCAGCGCCTAGCACCATGACTTTTCTAAGTGCGTCTGAAGCGTAGGTTAAGGGTAGGATCTTTGAGATGTCTTGCATGTACCAAGGCATCTGCTGGATGGGGAAGAAAACGCCGCTGAGGAACATCATTGGAAACATCAGTGTCATCATGAGCATTTGAGCGGTCTCTTGGTCTTTTGTAAAGGAAGTTATGACTATGCCTAAGCCGACGAAGGAGAACACGCCTAGCAGGAGCAGCGCAAATACGAGGAGGATGCTTCCTTGGATTGCTACTCCAAACAAGCCCACGGCTAATATGAGTATAATTATTCCTTGAATAAGTCCCCTTGCAGTTTGCCCTAAAGTCTTGCCTAGGATTATGGAGA
>JBEKHJ010000200.1:0-2542 GCA_050012335.1 Bathyarchaeia archaeon | reverse complement strand
TCAATTGCATAGTTTAGTCGCTGATTGCTTTCAACTAGCCAATCTGCTACGTTTACTCTATCGGTAATATCACGCATTATAGACATTAAGCCAACTTTGTTGCCTGATTTGTCTTTAAGCACAGTAACAACAGATTCAATAACAGCCTTTTGGCCTTTGGGTCTAACGTGAACGTTAGTGCCTTGATAGTAGCCTTTCTCTTTTAAAGACAAAGCAGCTTCCTGTTCAGCGTCGGGCGTAAACCATAACTGTCGATATAGGACTTTTAGTTTTAAGCCAAGGGCTTTGTTTTTATCTATAGCGTATTGTTCTGCAGCGGCTTTGTTTAGATAAATAAGCCTGTCTTCATTATCAACTGTTATTATGGCATCTGTGATTTGGTCTAAGGCGCCTGTTTTAATTAAAAAAGCCTCTTCGACCGCCTCTAAAAAATCTGAAACCATAATAGCACTATAAAACAACAACTATTTATATTATGTTGAAGCTTCCAAAGCAGCCTGTATTAGTTTAAGTTAGCTTATTTGAATTGTTATTTGTTTCAGGCAAGATAGCAGAGTATGTTTAATGGCATCTTACCATAAATAGATCAAGCTTCAAACCAGAAAAGGTCGAGAAGCGAGTGGATGGAACTTCACTTCGAGAATATGTTCTTTAAGCCACCACCAGAATCCGATTTAACTTGCGGTAAAGACACATTAAATTCTTGCGTCAAAGGCTAATTCATTTTTTGAAGACCAATTTACCGTTTATCTCTTCGGGGGGGGCAAACGTATCATGAATTTAGTGCCTTTGCCCTCTTGACTTTCAAATGTGACAGTTCCGCCTAGCGATTCAGTCATGCGCTTAACCACAGCTAAGCCAAATCCCTGCCTCTTAGATTTGGTCGTAAACAATGGTGTAAACAGTTTTTCCTGGGCTTCTTCAGGTATGCCTACGCCTGTGTCCGCTACGGTTATGATTGAGTCATTTGCTTCTTTGTAGGCTTGTATGGAGAGTTTTCCGCCTTCTGGCATGGCTTGAACTGCGTTGGTTACTAGGTTGCCTAAAATACGCTTTAGTATATCCGAATCTGCCATTACGGTGCCTGCTTCTTTTTGCACTTTGACTTGAACTTTGACGTTTTTCGGAACACCATTTTTGGCAAAGAAGCTGCTTTTCTTGCTTTTTTTTGCCATAGTTGGTGGTTTGTTGCGCGCGATTGAAACCATTTTTATATAGCTAACGATAATGATTGAGTTGGATACTACAAATGACACTTGGTCCTCGCAAAGAAAAGTAATAGCGGCCCTAAGCGATGGCAGATCACCAGCCACAGGGATATAGTTAAGCAGATTGGGTTAAGATAGAGGTCTGTTGAAGCCTATTGAAGAGACTTTGGGAACTGGTATTATTCTTCACACTGGGTCCTCGAACCTCTAAGCCAAAAATTTCAAACTAATTTTAAATCATCCAAGCTTAACTGTTCAGTACTGAAGTCAGTTTGTATAGTTTGATGAAACTGCTTGAATTGCTAATTTGGCTTGAGTAAATGGTATCCGTTTGTGTACAATTAATTCCAGGTGAATAGTTTGGCGCATCAAGAACATAAGAGCTCGTGAAGTTTCCGTTTATGTTTTCGTAATCTTGTGCTGTTAAGTTTGTCCCAACAATCATCGTTATACCCATATCTCTTAGGATGTTAACAGGGTCAGAAAAAGATGAACAATTATTTACTATAACAGCACTATCAGTCGTCAAATTAGCGTTTATCCAGTTGGCTAAATCAAAATATGGTTTCTGCTGCGTTGACTGCTGTAAAAATATCCCGTCTGGCGTTGAAGGCTCCTCGAAAACTGGGTAAAAGGCGGCAAAAAGCAGAGTTGAAAGCAGCAACAGCGCCGCTAATCTTTTCTTTAATGACTTAAACGAGTTTGAAGAACGCCTTTCTAGCACGTCGTGAACAAATGCGCATGCAGCAATCACGGATGCAGACTGGTATAGGTACGCTAAGATTCTGTAGGCGATTTTTGGGTTCGTGTAGAATAGAAGGAGGTACAAGACAATTAAAGCTAAGTTCCAGTAGAGGAGAAACTTTCCCTCTTTTCGGTAGCGCGAAGCAAAAAAGTAGGAAGCAATGCCGTAGACTAACAATATGAAAAACAAGGCGTTTTCCGTAAAGGATGGAACATAAGCGATTTCTTGGGCAGATGGCAGCGAGAAGGTAAACCGCTCTGAATAATGAACGCTGTATTGCGCGTTGGGGTTAGAGTAAGTTTGATACCAGAAGATAGCGATAGGGGCTGAGATAGCAAGAACAACCATGCATGCAGATATAACATATGTCCTGTTTTTGGCGATTTTGTCCCAAAGCGTCTTTACATAGTTCTTGATGGGTACAGGTTTACCCTCTGGTTTGAAATAAAATACGATCACTAGGAGAATGTAGACGATAGCAGATGCGAGGTGAACATAAAGTAAGCCTAATGCCACAAGAACTACTAGAATACGTGTAAGCTTGGTTTTAGCTAAAGTTAAAAGATATAAACCCAAAGGTACAAGCGCG
>JBEKHJ010000199.1:0-2556 GCA_050012335.1 Bathyarchaeia archaeon | reverse complement strand
TCGTGAAATGGTGGGATTCCTTGATTTATTTTGGCTGCTTTTTCGGCGTCATGAGTCGAAGCGATGACGTTGTAGCCTTTGCTGGCAAATCCAACGGCGGTGCACAAGCCTACGTAGCCTATGCCTATAACGGATATTTTTGGTTGTTTTTTCAAAGGTAAACCTCGAATTAAATGTTAATTTGGATTAAGTTATTATATTAAATATATATGGGTTAACATAAGAACAGGAAGGCGAGAGGAGTTTGATGATTCGCAAGGTTATAATTCCTGCTGCAGGCTTGGGAACGCGCTTGTTTCCAGCTACTAAAGAGCAGCCTAAAGAGATGCTTCCAATTTTCTCTAAAACAGCGCATGGCGACATGGCAGTGAAACCCGTGGTACAAGTGGTTTTTGAGCAGCTATACGATGCAGGACTTCGCGAGTTCTGTTATGTTGTTGGCAGAGGCAAACGGGGCATAGAAGACCATTTTACTCCAGATGCTAACTGTGTCAGAAATCTTGAAGGCATGGGTAAAAACGGTCAAGCAATAGATCTAGAGGATTTTTATCAAAAACTCGATACATCAACCACCATGTACGTTAATCAGCCTGAGCCGAAGGGGTTTGGAAACGCAGTTTTGATGGCTCAGCCCTTTGTGCAGAATGAGAGTTGCTTGGTTCATGCTGGAGATAGCTGCATAATATCGAGAGACATGGATTACATAAAGAAGCTGCTTGAGGCTTTTGAGCGGTTTAATGCGGATGCGGCATTTCTTGTGCTGGAAATTGAGAATCCAAAGCAGTATGGAATTGTTGAAGGGGACGAGGTAGAACCGGGAATAATAAAAGTAAAATCGGTAGTTGAGAAGCCTGAAAAGCCCAAGACAAACTGGGCGATCATGGCTATGTACGTTTTTCACCCCATTATTTTCAAAGCCTTAGAAGAAACAGAGCCTGGGAAGAACGGGGAAATCCAGTTAACCGATGCTATCCAGAAGCTTGTTGACTGGGGCTTAAAGGTGTACGCTGTAAAATTGGATAAGAGCCATGCGCATTTGGATATTGGCAGCCCTGAAAGGTACTGGGAAGCCTTAGAACTGTCATATCAACAATTTTGCAAGAGGCCAAACCTATGATGGACAACATAATCAGCGAAGACCTTGAAAAGACAAAGAACGCTGTTAAAGGAGATGCTTTCGCAGAAAAAAAAGTGCTCGTCACGGGCGGCGCAGGGTTTATTGGCAGCTGGCTTTGCGATGTGCTAGTAGATTTTGGCGCTGACGTGACAGCTGTGGATGACTTGTCCACAGGAAGAATTAAAAACATTGACCACTTAACCAAAAACCCTAGGTTTAAGCTTGTAAAATCCGACGTCTGCATGTTCGAAAGTAAGGTTAAATTTGATTTTATTCTTCATATGGCTGGGCATGCGTCTCCAGATGAGTATCAGGTTCACCCAATTGAAACGCTGCAGACTAGTGCGGTTGGCACTGAGAAAATGGCTGAATTGGCAAGGAAAAATGATTCAACGCTATTGTTTGCGTCTACGTCGGAGGTTTATGGCGATGCGGAGATTGTACCTACGCCTGAAAGTTACTGGGGAAAAGTTAACCCCGTTGGGCCTAGGTCGTGTTATGATGAAGGAAAGCGTTTTGCTGAGGCTTTGCTTATGGCTTATTGCAAGCAATATGGGTTGGATGTTAGAGTTCCGAGAATCTTCAATTCCTATGGTCCGCGTTTGCGAGAGGATGGATTGTATGGTAGGGCTATGTCTCGTTTTATTTTGCAGGCTTTGACTAATCAACCCATAACGGTCTACGGCGATGGAAAGCAGACACGGTCATTCTGTTACATAACAGACACGGTAACAGCGTTAATGTTGTTGACGGCAAGCTCGAAGGCGAAGGGAGAAGTTGTAAACGTAGGCAACACCCAGGAAGTAAGCATACTTGAGTTGGCCAAGAAAGTCAAAGAAATAACAAAATGCAAATCAGAGATAGAGTTCCATCCTTTGCCAAAGGATGACCCGAAAAGGCGCTGCCCAGACACAAACAAGTTGGAGCGGCTTGTAGGGTGGAAACCAACCGTGAGCTTCGAAGAAGGGCTAAAGGGAACGGTAACGTGGTTTTCACAAAAGAAGTAGGCGGCACTTAACGTAGGATAAGTAACTTTGGTTAGCAGCTAGATAAGTTTGTGTTTGGTGCTGCTATGTTTTTATAATAGAATAGGTATTATTATTTTGGTAATACCAAATGGGTAATCAGGTTACTGTTACGGCTAAAATTCCTGCTGAACTTAAAAAGAAGCTCACCAAGCTGGGTGTAAACGTGAGTGAATTGACGCGGGAAGCTTTGCAAAGGGAAGTGGAACGTTTAGAGAGAGAAAGGCTTAGGAATCTATGTGAAGAGGCAAGTAAAATTCTTCAAAAAGTTCCAGTTGAAGAGATCGTTGAAGCTGTGCGGGCGAGCAGGGAGAACCGTTAATGAAGCGTCCGTTGCTTTTTGATGCCAGTAGCATCTTTACGCTTGTTAGAGAACTCGGAGGCGAAGCTCCAAATAAGCTTCTGGAGGGCTCC
>JBEKHJ010000198.1:0-2599 GCA_050012335.1 Bathyarchaeia archaeon | reverse complement strand
GGCTTAACGATGATCTTTGGTAGGTTTGGATTTAGTAAGAGCTTCTTTTCAATAATCTTCTAAGATTCGTTTTGGGCCTTACCTCGGTGAATTTGCCTAATCTTTTTAGCAACTGCCTTACCTGCTCTCCATTGGGTTCTAAAAGATTGTGATTCTTGCTATCAGCCCCAATCGTTACGAAGGATGGCTGGATCTGAAAAATTATCCTTACCAATCTTTCCAGATCGAATTGAAGGATAGGTTCGATGGAGACAAATTTATTGCCTCCCAACCTCTTCATTGCTTCAACCCGGCATGGAATGTCCGGGGCTTCTGATACTTGCTCAATATATCTATCAGTCTCAATTGTTGTCCCGAAGATTGACTTCTTGGGGAAGCGTCCTATAAACTCTAAAAACCTTGCCGGGTTCTTAGATTGAAATACGTATTCATTGTCAAATTCCCGGCAACGATTCAAAACCTCTATAATATGAACAGAACTCATCCACTCTCCACACATGTCCGATGCAGAACCGACAAAGATCACGTTACCTTTTCCGAGATTCGTTTTTAATTCCCCTTCTACAAATCTGGGAGAGGCATCGTATTGGTATCGTGTCTCCAGTTCTTTGACGTAGCAATAGCAACAGGCATGTTTGCATCCTTTGATGGGATTCCACGTGTGGGTTACCCAGGGATACATGTTCCCGTGAGATTTATTTAGAACCATAATTTACTCCTCATTCTATGATTTCATCGTCGCTTTGTGAATCCTTTGCTCAAGGCTTTCGTCAGTGCCTGGGCGGCGGATCTGCATTCATTTCTCTTGAAGGGTTTACCAATGGCATCCCACTTACTGGCTGCTTCTTCCCAAAAGTTTATCTGATTAAGCATGATCTCTTTGTAATTCCGGCCAACCTTTGGCGGCATTGTCGTGTCGGGATGAGGAGGCTGTGGAATATTCTCAGTCTTAAATTCATTGGCATCATAAGTTTTATCAAAAAGAGGCCCTTTAAAGAGGATACCTTGATCCTGTTTTTCTTTAAGTTCCGAAACGATTGACCGGAACCAACCCGTTGTTGGTTTTGGATTGTCTCTTAATTTTGAAAAGGCAATTAATTGAAAATGAGAATCCAGATTAGTATCGGCGAGGATTTGGGCATATCCAATTTGGATGTTCCCACCTCGGATAAGTTTTTGAATCTCAGGGATGAGTTTTAATAGTTTAAGCCGGAACTGAATGTGAATCGTCGATGTCCCGGCGTATTTACTGAGATCTTCTATAGACCATCCAAAAGATTCGATTCTGGATTGATAGGCGCAAGCCTCATCGATTGGATCAAGACTTTTACGGGCGATGTTCTCAGCAAGGGTAATTGCGGAGGCCTCCTCATCCTCAAGAACCGTGACGATTGCCGGGATCGTTTGCCATCCAAGAAGTTTGTAGGCTCTAAACCTTCTTTCGCCTGCGATGATTTCGAATTGTTTGCAGTCCTCAGCATAACGGACTGTGATAGGTTGGATCAATCCGTGCTCCTTGATGCTATCTGCCAATTCTCGAAGTTCCCCTGCATCGAATATTGTTCGGTCATTTTTACCGGGGATTATTTGAGAAATCGAAATGTCGTTGATGGGTTTCATATTAAGCCTTTTTCACCCAATCTGAGTGATCAACTTAGTTTGAGGGTCAAACCACCCATGTCGCCTAACGATCCCTTTGGATGACAGACAAGTAAAATCAAAGTATTGAGTTTTTTCGACCAATTCCCTCGTCATGTAAGGCATTCTGTCTGCTTTTGAATCAAATTCTGTGTCGCCTCCAAACGCCGTTTAACCTCCACTGCTCCCTTCTTATAGACAGTGACGCAAACCAGGTCTTTGCCATCATAAAGGGCATAAAAACGATTTCCATAAGGTTCGATGACGAGACCTTTCACTTTTTCATCAGGGTCGTTCTTAAATTCAATACTCATACGATCACCTCCACCATTGGCCCAATAAAACGAAAGGGAACCTCGTTAAAGGCTCCCTTCGTTTTGTCTTTTACTCGCTGCTTGGCGATGCTATTGCAAGTTAGGGGTTACGTGTTTTTTGGTTTCCGGGTTTTTTGGAGGGTTTAAAAGGGTCTCTTTTTCCTGTGACTTAGCATTTTTGACGAGAACTTCTCACAACCTTCAAATAAATTTATATAATCTTTACGCCCCCTCCAGGCCCGGTTTTCCCTCCTTTTTAAAGAAATATTATATCAAAGGTTCTTTATGGATGTCAAGACAATTTATTGAAATTGTTCAATAATTCCTATTGGTAAGTTAATCAATATATCCGAATATAGCCCCGGTGGAAAAGACGTTAAATAGGCATGTTTTTACGATCTTAAAAACATGTTTTCTGGATCTCTCAATTCCTTTTCCCTTGAATCCTGGCAGGACTCTCCAGCCTATCTGTGAAGATTTTGAATTTCGGGAAGGAAGAGGTTAGCAGGAGGTCGTTTAGTTCACCTACTACTCTGCAATGGTGAGATGATCTCAGAGTTGATGATTACCGAAGGAAATCAACAAAAAAGGCAGGGTAAATTTCTAACCCTGCCTCTGTATGCCTGCCCGATGACTCGCTCTTCCAT
>JBEKHJ010000197.1:0-2647 GCA_050012335.1 Bathyarchaeia archaeon | reverse complement strand
TAATAAACGCCTAGGATTTGTAAATCCGAAAGCGTTTGGCAAATCAACGGTTAACTGAAACGCAAGCGACAAAGTCATGTTCCCTCTCTCTCTTCCGAAAAAATCTTTTTAGCTTGCGCCAAGTTAATCCGTTATTTGCCAACAAATCTTCAACTTTTCTTCGATGTTTTAAATGTAGCTATACTTTTCGAGAGTACACGTTAGAACATCAGCATTTGAGGCTCATCCTTCCACGGTGCATGCCCAAAAAGCTATTCTCCTCTAAAAATGCTGTTTTCAAACGAATATTGAATTTGATTCTAGCTTGACACAGACACATATTGGCCTGCAGCTACTGCAAGTGCATGATTCGCCACTGTTGCTAAGAAAACCGCAAAAATTACCTTATAGGCATTGTATCGTGCGGCAAAACACATGGCTAAAAGCTGCGTTTTATCGCCCATTTCTGCCAAAGTAACAAAAAGCAGTGAAGCAACGAAGGCGGCTAGGCTGAAATCAAACAATAGTTTTCTCCGTCATTGAAGTCAGTTTTTCATGTTATATTGGTGGCTTAGCGATTTTTTTGCTGTTTAGGGTTTTCATCCACTGCTTAAACTCGGTGGAAGGCTGAAAGTCACGGTAAAGCTGCTTACGCTTGGATTCTAGGAGCACGTTCTCGTTGCCCAAGTACTCTGCAGCCGTCATAACGCTATGTCCAGCCTTGGAAGCTTGCTGGTGAACTTCGCCTATTTTTTGCTTCCACGATTCATCTCTTAACGCATGATGCTCAAGAATGACAACAGGCACCGCTTGAACAATGCTTTCCAGATTCCTCAAACCTTGCTCCAACTGAGCCATGTCAACTCTGAAACCTCCAAGGTAAAATGGCGGTCCACCCAACATAATCACGGTTGGCTCTGCCTTCTTAATCAGATCAAGCGTATGGGTGGACATTGGTCCTTGAACGTCAGGCGCAAACATGAACCGCTCATCTTCATGCTCCACAACTGCCATGATAACCCAGCCGAGCATTGAATCTTCAGAGCCGTGAGCGACAGGTTCAGAAAAACACAGCACAGTCTTCCCATAAGTGAATGTTTTTCCATCGGCTGCTTCCAATTTTTTTGCGTATTTGCCTCCTGTTTTTTGGAAGAGCCATGCTCTTTGCCTTTGACTGGCGTTGATTTTTTCTCTCGGGTTTTTCATTAGAACTGTTTTGTCTCGGTAGATTTGGCGTGCGGTTTCGTTTGCTTCTGTCCAGTTTACAACCCAGTCCTCATAGGAAGGCGTGTGATGGTCAAAGTGGTAATGGCTAATCGTTACCACCTCAGCCTTGTCTGCGGCTTCTGCTATTCGTTTGCGTAGTTTATCGATTGTTTGAAACTCAATTGGATGCGGCGGCAAACTGAAACGGTATGGACAAAGCGATACTCCAGCATCCAAAAGCACAGCAACATCAGGCGTTTCTACTAATGTGCACATGGAACGGACGCCGAAGCTTTCCGCTGCCAACGGAGTCACCTTAATCTTGCTTAACGGATTATTCGCTTTTCCTTTTTCCATGTTAGCATTCACCCATAGAAACTTTGTTAAAAAGCTAACGCTATGGGAAGTAAAATGGATTCCGCTGTTTTAGCCGCAAATTAGTGGCTGTGTCATGACAGCCACAAACAATTAAGTGCAAGGTAGTGCAAGGTACTCAGCATTATAAGAGGCATTAAACCGTTTTTTAAGGAAGATGAAGTATGGGCCAACAACCTAACGATAACAAAAGTTTGGAGGTTGCAACGCTTGCAGGCGGCTGCTTCTGGTGCACCGAAGCCGCATTTAACATAATAAAAGGCGTAGAAAGAATCGACCCTGGCTATACTGGCGGCACAGTGCCCAATCCATCATACGAGCAGGTTTCCACAGGCACGACTGGGCATGCTGAAGCTGCACAGATATTTTTCGACCCGAAAGTAATCAGTTACCGTGAAATTTTGGAAATATTCTTCGCCATGCATGACCCGACTTCGCTGAATCGTCAAGGAGCAGACGTTGGAACGCAGTACAGGTCAGCAATTTTCTACCATAACCAAGAGCAAAAAGCCACGGCTGAAAAACTGATTGATGAACTCAACAAAGAGGGCATTTGGAATAAACCCATCGTTACCAGCGTTGAGCCCCTGAAAGTGTTTTACAAAGCTGAAACCTACCATAAAGACTACTACAAGAAACACCCGAAAGAACAATACTGCCAAGCCGTCATTGCCCCGAAAATTGCCAAGTTACAGCAGCGTTTTTTGGATAAAATCAAGGTGCCCCTATGATTACCGAAAAGCCCGTCTCAAGTAGCGCCGACCAAGTTTTAAGGCAAATTGAGAAGGCAGCAGAAAAGGAATTTTCTCCCAATCGTTGGACCACATAAGGGGAAAATTTTGGCTGAGGAAGTTCGGAAGGCTAAGCCGCGGCGACGGGCTGGAAATTAGCGTTAAACTTTAAAGTTTAGCGGTTGGCAGAAAGTTTTATATTTATAATTTTAATTTACGTAAATGGTGATTTTTCAAATGTTGTCAAAAAATGGAAAATTAGAATTTTTAACAGACAAGAACAGTGCTCTGGTTTTGGTTGATTATCAGCCTTCAATGTTTAGGAGTATTAGTTCTGGAGATAAAACTATAATTAA
>JBEKHJ010000196.1:0-2687 GCA_050012335.1 Bathyarchaeia archaeon | reverse complement strand
CAAAGAAATCGAAACAGCATGGATCTAACCGTTACAGCACGAAAATAAGCCCTATTACTGGCAAGTTGTACAAATCAGCATAATTTTTGAAAAAGGTAGCTTTAACTTAAAAAGCAGGCGGGCAAGCATGATCTTAGGCTAAAGTGACGAGTAACCATGAACTTGCGTGACAGATAAGAAAAGACAAAAACAATGCCTGTTCACAAAAAGAAACTTGAAACAAACGCTGACAACCCAAGAAATTCCTCATCAAATCTACTCTTACACTCCAGTTGCTGGTATAATTTAAAATAGTATAATTAGAAATATACAGATTAGAGCAAAATGGAAACTGAAGTTGTCGTAACTAAGAAAGGTCAGATCACTATTCCCGTGCAGCTTCGCAGGAAGTATAAAATAGAGGAAGGCATGGCTCTTGAAGTCATCGAAACAAGCGAGGGAATATTATTGAAACCTAAAACAATATGGGATATGATTGGTTCAGGTTCACAATTTGCCACTCCAGAAAAAATGAATAAGCTTCTCGACAAGCTCAGGCATGAAGATGAATAGAGCAGTTTATGACACTGTTTTTACTCATAACCGCTAGCTAATAGAAAGTTCAAGCTTCCATAAGGTTCTCAATGTCTTTTAAGTCAAACAAGAGCACATTCTCTTCTTCCAAGCTCTTCTCCTTAAACGACTTTGCAAAAATAGCATACTTCTCTTTCCTGTCCTCGTTATTCCATCTTACGTATCCCGATTTCTTCTTTAACTCGGTAAGAACCTGATATGGAGAGACATTGTCCCGCCACTTGCATTCAACAAACAGAATTTCCTTTTTCTCACCGCTCAAGGCTAACAAGTCAATCTCGGCATCTTTGCACCACCATTTCCCAACTTTATCGAAGCTGAGGCTCCCTCGCCTAATCAACTCAACGAGAACCTGCTTGCAAATTTTCTCATAAACATAGCCCATATACTGCGAATAATCCTTCTTCACAGTGCTTGCCGAATAAATGCCCTCTTCGATGTTGCTGAGGCTCGGGTAGACATACCTAAACCAGAAAGCGACAAACTGATCTGCTATAAAGTATCTACCCATTTTTGAGGTAACAGGCTTAGTCAACGGTAGCTCCCTACGTACGAAACCAGTGTTGATAAGCTTACCTAGATAAGAGCTTATGTCTGTTCTCTGCATCCTGGCGTAATCCTTTATTTCAGAAACCTTCGTTTTACCCTTCGCTATTGCTTCAAGTATTATCTTATATGTGCCAAGGTCGTCAAACTCGTACCTAAGCATAAAATCCAGCTCATCCTTCACAAACGTGGGATTCCGCAGTTCACTTTCAAGCCATGTCCAAAACGGCGGACTGATCTTTTCAAGGTAGTAGGGGATGCCGTCAGCAAACCCGTAAATTTCCGCAAGCTCCAATGAGGTCGCTTTGGGAAAAAATCCTTTAATGTCAAGAAAGCTCATCGCGCCGACTTTTTTAGTGTATGTTCTCCTGCCATAAAGAGGGCTTCGGTATTGCAGCACCTCAGACGTAATCATAGACACCGAAGAGCCCAAGGCAACCACCTTTAGCTCGCTATCTTTCAAATCACTATCTATGGCACGCTGAAAAAGCGAAAGCACGGTTTTGTCTTCCTTCACCAGATTCTGGAACTCATCGATCACAAGCACATCAACACGATCTTTAAGGAAACCTAGCAGCACCTCCCAGTCCTCTCGGAGATTCCTTACCTCCGGAAACTTCTGAGCTACCACCGCTGAAAGATACCTTAGGTTGTCCTTCTCGACAGCAAGATAGTAAACATGGTTTCTTTCCTTAAGGCTCTCAACCAAAAGTCGCGTCTTGCCCACCCGCCGCCTGCCATATAGAACTGCAAATCCAAATCCTTTAGCATCAAGTACTTTCCTGAGCTCTTCACATTCTTTTTTCCTATCTACAAACAAGCCGCGCACCAAATTCGTATAATTTAAAATTGTATAATTCAAAATATACAAATAAACCTATTGCTTCTGCAAATAGAAAACAGGCAATAATAAGTTGATATACCGCAGGTAAGCCGACATTCTGAAGCGGCAAGAAGATTTTTACATTGACGTATAAGCATGAGCATGCGTGACCAGTAACAATGAACATGCGTGACGTATAAGAACAACCAAAAACAAACGCTGCTCACAAAAAGTAACCTAAAAACAAACGTCAATAACCCCAAAAAAAATTTCTCCACAAAACACCATGCACCAAAACAACTAACCAAATTAAACATCAATAGGACGCTTATTCTTCCGATAGGGGGAGGGGGCTACTATTTACTAGTTAAACTCAACAATAAATAGCGCAACCATCACTAACACAGCACTAAAAAGCACATCCAACCACCAAACAAACGACATAACCAATCAACTTTAAAGCTAAAAGTTTATATTGCCGTTACCTTTTTTGCTTATTTCCGAAAATAAAACATAAAGTTCTGTTAAAGTAGGGATAACAATATGGCGTATTTAACAACAACAGGTTCAGGACAGCCGGTATTGATTCTTAAAGAAGGAACCACCCGGAGCAGGGGCAAAGAAGCCCAAAGAAACAACATAATGGCCGCACGAGTAATCGGCGAAGTACTCAAAACCACACTAGGCCCAAAAGGCATGGACAAAATGCTCATCGACTCTCTTGGCGACATAACAATAACAAACG
>JBEKHJ010000195.1:0-2764 GCA_050012335.1 Bathyarchaeia archaeon | reverse complement strand
AAGCTTCGCTCCGTTGCAGAGTGAAGCAATCTCAAGAAGCTTCTCCAGAGAACCTCTTTGCCCTTCCTGTAGTGGCTGACCGTTTATGGTAAAATCGCCTTCAGGCTTATAGCCTAAGCCGGAGACATCCACAACGTAGTCGTAAACCCACAGCTTGTTTACAGTCATTTCGCCTTTGGTTATTGTGCCTGTTTTATCGGTGCAAATGACGGTTACACTGCCTAAAGTTTGCACAGCTGATAACCGCTTTACCAAAACGTTCTGCTTCACCATTTTCAAAACGTTGATGGCTAAGGCGCTGGAAACGGTGACCTGTAACCCTTCAGGAACACAAGCCACCATCACGCCAATCATGAAAAAAATGCTTGTGGCAAGAGAGGCATGCAAGAAAAGAAAACTAGCAGCAAAGAAAACTGTGCCTACAGCAACAGCAATTATGAAATCGTATTTTGCTGTTAACGCGATTTCTTTCTGAAGTGGGCTTTCCTCTTCACGGATTGTTTGAGTTAAATTAGCAATTTTCCCAAACTGAGTATTCATGCCAGTTGAATAAACAATAGCTTTTCCCTGCCCTTTGGCGACGCTGGTGCTCATGAAAACGAGGTTAGTTGCATACATGTAGGCTTTCTCAACCGTTTTCACTGCTTCGGCAACGCGTGGTTGCGGTTCAGATTCACCTGTTAAGGGAACGTTATTAGTCCATAAATCAAAAGCTTCAATCAATCGCGCGTCCGCTGGTACACGGTCACCTTCGTCCAAAGATATGATGTCGCCCGGAACAATTTCTCTAACTGAGATTTTTTTGAGTTCTCCGTCACGAATTACCTTTGCAAACTCAGGCATCCAGCTTTTCAAGGTTGCCATCGCTTTTTCTGCACGTGATTCTTGGATCATGCTTACAAAAATGTTTACAAAAACAACTGCAAGTATGATTAAGGCAAGTCCTGGACTGCCACTTATATAAGATAAAATACTTGCAACGAGCAACAAAATGCCAAACAAGTCTCGAAGATGGCTAATAAATTTGTGAATAAAGGGAATTTGCCTTTTTTCAGAAAGTTTGTTGTATCCATATTTTTTTAGGCGAAGTTTAGCCTCTTCGCTCGTCAAACCATTGATTGATGTCTTTAATTCATCGAAGACCTCATCAATAGGCATAGAAGCAGCTTTTTCCAAATAAACTCCGCCAAAACCTCAATGAAACAAGTAAGTTATGAACAACCCCAACAGTAAGAGAACATGATTAACGCTAAGGAACCGTTAAACAACGAATCATATCCTCGTGCCGAAATGGATTGAAAGCACATTCATATCCTCAGCGTTTTAACCTAATTACGTAGTCATTTTAAATGACTATTTTTGGCTTATTGTTGCTTTTGTTGAATTTAAACTAATCGGAGACATAGTTGATTTAAATCGTGAATTAGCAATAGTTTTTCTACTCATTTATTCTTTTTTCTCCTTTGAAATTTATTTTTTGTTCTTTTATTCTTTTTTGCGAATTGGGCTTAACCAATTTGCGAAGTTAATCAACCGCTTACTTGTTAGCCAGAGGAATGTACTCGGTAAACTTTGAGTTTAGATTAATCGAAACTTAGAATTTCTGATTAAGGAATTGCCATGAACATTTGGTTACCACGTACATAGCCTAAGGGATATAATGTACGTAGTAGAAATAATTTTGACCTTACTTTTATCAAGAATTGCTCAAAATACTTTTATTAGAGGATTACAGTTTAAGGTACTGCCAAAGTCATTATGACTAGAGCTATAAATCTCAATAAAGAGGTTATTAGAACTATAAAATGTCACATCTAATTAAAAAACAAACATTTCAAGTAATAAACACAATCAAAAAGGAGACTGCATAATTATGGCACGTTACAGGCAAACAGAAGAAATCGTTAAACTGATGAACAACCCAGAAATCATTCGCAACACCAGCATTATCGCCCATGTTGATCATGGAAAAACCACTCTTTCAGACAGTCTTTTAGCTGCAGCAGGCATTATCAGCACGCAAACCGCTGGACAAAAACTGTTCCTTGACTCATGGGATCTTGAGCAGAAACGTCAAATGACCGTTTTCGCCTCAAACGTCAGTTTAACTCACACTTACAAAGAAAAAGATTACCTAATCAATCTCATCGATACTCCAGGACACATTGACTTTAGCGGTGCAGTCACAAGAAGCCTCCGTGCAGTTGATGGTGCACTGGTGGTTGTTGATGCTGTTGAGGGACCGATGACTCAAACGGAAACCGTGCTTATGCAGGCTTTGCGCGAACGCGTTAAACCTGTTCTTTTCATAAACAAGGTTGATCGTTTAATTAAAGAAATAAAGCTTACACCGGAAGAAATTCAACGCAAATTCGCAAAGATTCTTCTCAGAGTAAACAGCCTTATTGAAAAGTATGCGCCAGCTGAACATAAGAAAGACTGGCAAGTTTCGGTTGAAGATGGACGTGTAGCTTTCGGTTCCGCATTGCACAAATGGGGCTTAAACGCTCCACACATGAAAATGAAAAAAATCACTTTCAAAGACATTATTGAAGCTTACACTGGTGCGCCGGAAGATGTGGGAAGAAAAGTTGATGAATTAAGCAAGAGAGCACCGTTGCACGAACCAGTCCTAGATATGTTCTGCGAGCACTTACCTAATCCTTTTCAAGCGCAACCGTACAGACAACCTCAGATTTGGCCAGGAGATGTCAACAGTCCAACAGGTCAAGGCATGGCGAAAGTGGACCCTAATGCTCCTTTG
>JBEKHJ010000194.1:0-2782 GCA_050012335.1 Bathyarchaeia archaeon | reverse complement strand
GTTCTTTGCTGGATACGCCGATTTCTTGGAGCAGGCGGTGGTTTTCGTTCATGAGTTCGCCGACTTTTTTAAGGTCATAATTTTCTAGGGCTTTTCTTCCTGCGAACGCTACGTTTTCGGCTTGTTTGAAGAGTGGGTCGTATTTTTCTGGGTTTTTCTTTTTGCGGTCGGCGACGCCTTCCACCATGGCTTTGGTGTTGGCGACTTTGCCCGTGCTGCCGATGACAATTTCGATTGGTCTGCGTATATGGAGTTTTTCTATCTTGTCTGGTCCGCCAGCCACGTCTTTTTTAAACCACATTAAACCGCCGTAAGTTGCAGCGGTGTTATCGATGCCTGAAGGGTTGCCAGCATACGCTTTCTCAGCCTCATACGCAATTTGATTAATTTTCTCATCTGAAATTTGCATGCCAAGCTCTTGGGCGATGGCTCTTGCGATGGCGACGCTGCTTGCTGCCGAAGCGCCTAAGCCACTGAAACCTGGGAGAGTTCCACCTATCCGAATGCTCAACGAAATTTTTGGGTCGATACCCATGATTTTTAGCATTCTTTCGATTGATTCCAATTGCTGAAGACGTTTTTCTTCACTATAGCCTTTAGCGGTTTTCCTCTCATCTTTAACGTTGATTCCTTTTGCCGCTTTTTTTACTTCCGCATCGGTTGTGGAATCAATCGCGGAGACAATGCCTGGTACGCCATGAACAACGAAGTGCTCTCCAAACAAAATTACTTTTCCATAACCTGACCCTTTACCCATTACTAAAGCACCTTGAAAGGAAGCTATTACACCAACCAAATAAAAACATTCGTTTACTTCAGATAAGACTAATACAAGTCTTAATGTTCTTTGGCAAATAGGCAAAATGGTGTTAGGTAGGTCAAGCCATGCGCTAATATAGATAAGGCATAGAACGATGGTGGGCAAAGACGCCTTATCTTATATTAGCAGCCAGACCGCCCAACTGTTGTTGGCTACCTCTCACATCCTTTCCTCGGTAACTTCTTTACGATTTAACAGAATAAAAAATAATGTTGTAACAAGTTGATGCAACAAGTGCTAAGTTACACCAACTTTTCCCTTGATTGCTCTTTATGTACATTCACTCCATAACCGACTCATCGATAGTAGGGAATGTATCTGCAGTTGAGGGCACTAATCAAAAAAGCAAAATTTTGCAAAGTCTTTTATGATATAAAGCAGAATAGAAACATGCAGGCACATTTGCTTGCAAAGGGGAAAGGCAAGGTTGTTCAAGGTATGAGTGAAGAGATAGACATTTTAATTGAGAGAAAAGAGGCTGAGCTTTTGCCTCTTTGCTCACGCATGGAAGAACTTAGACTCGAATTTATCAAGGAAACAGTGGATTTTGCTTCCAAATGGTACAGAAAAACAGCAAAAGTATACGTCACCAAGTATCCTGAAGTCATCTTAAGTTTGAGTGAAGAAAAAATAGCTAATATGAAAGCTAAAGTCAATGAACTGGTTAGAAATAGTGAAAAAATAGTTAAAGGCGAGTTGGACAATCCTGATTTGTGGTGGCATCAGAAGCCGCATCTGCATGACTCTATTGATCAGTACAAGCAAATAGCCGATAAATACCCAGAAATCCTTGACCGCGCAGTGAGACATGCGCTAGGACACTTAGGTATAATACTGGAAGAATTTAGATTTCAGGTTACCGCTAGCGGCGACACAGGCGCATTCCAAGAATTCTGGTTTGAACACCCAATAGGCAGCGAACAAACAATTCCATACTTTCCGCATCTTCTTGAATGGACAGAAGAAATGCAAGACACCATTCGAGAATACAATGCGCAATTCACGGAAGCAATCACGTTGTACAATGAAATTCAAAAGCTCAAAGAAGAAAAAAAAAGGCAAGAAGCTCTCACACGATGGGACTCAGCTTAAAGAAAAATGGGCTTTAGTTTTTTCTGAGCATCTATTTTTTGAAACTTACTGCTGCGTATCCTACTACGCTTGAGTAGTCGCCTGTTATGTCGCCGCTGTTGTGATAGTTTAAAAGTTTAGCTTCTTTCGCGTTGGCTCCTTTTGCATAAGTGATTAAGGCTGTTATTGGCGCGTAACCGCATGCTGTGATGTTTTGTGTTTCGATTGTTTCGTAGAAGCGTTTTGCATCCATGTCTGTGACCGCTTTGAGTGCCGCTTGGTCTTTTGCGGCTGCAGTTTTTGCCTGTTCATAATGCGTCATATCAGAAGAAGCAATAACCACTGCGTTTGTGGCGTCTAAAGCTTCTACAAGTGCCCTTCCAACTTCAACTGCGGAATCATAATCTTGCAGCAGGAAGCAGATTGGCACAATCTTGAACGAGTTGCCGTAAAGGAACTGCAAAAAGGGCAATTGAACCTCGATAGAGTGTTCGTAACGGTGCGCAAGCTCGTCCACATCAATGATGCTGGTTTCATGGGCTATCTCGTTTGCCATTTTTGTATCTACGTCAATGTCGCCAAGCGGTGTACGCCAAACGCCTTCACGCATCAACGCTAAAGCGCTGCCGTAACCAGTATGATTTGGACCCATAAGCACTACTGTGTCAGGTTTGCCGTCTAAGGCTAACTCGTAAAAAGCAGATGCTGCCACAGGACCAGAGTACATGTAGCCAGCGTGGGGACAAACCATGCCAACTATGTTTCTTTGGTGACTGTACAAGTTTACGGTTGGAAGTTTTTTTGGACCGAGTTCGTGGAGAAAACAAGTTTTAATTTGTGCTCTAAGCGCTTCGGCGTCGCCTTCATAAAATTGGCCTGCTACGGTTGGAC
>JBEKHJ010000193.1:0-2784 GCA_050012335.1 Bathyarchaeia archaeon | reverse complement strand
TTCAGTTTCAGGTTCTGTTTCGGTTTCTGTTTCTTTTTGGTTTTCAACGTCTGCAGCGTCAGTCATTACGTTTCACACTTTAAAGATGATGTGATATTTGGGCTATTTAAAACAAGCGAAAAACAGGATTATTTGCTAAGTGGAGAGGTAAGTGAAAGTGAACCAGTTTTAAGTTTGAATTCGCAAAGAATTAGCGTTGAAGAATTTTTAGTCAAGAAATCTTGACTAAAAATTCGCGTTTAGTCAAGGAATGTTGACAAGAAGTCTTTTATCCGTGAAATCAGCCAAGTAAAAAACGGTGAAAAAATGAGGGAAATTGCCACTCTGCTGCTTGTTTTAGTCTTGGTTATGACGTCTTGCGTAGCCTTGCCTTCATCGGTTAAAGCTATTTCCGGAACCATTACTGTTCCTGAAGAAACGCTTACCGCAAGTTCACCAGCAAATCCCGCTCCCAACCTTACACCAAGCCCAACACCGAATTCGTCACAGTCCCCACAGCTGACTCCCCAGCAAGGAACACAGCAGTCACAGCCCACCCCAACTGTAAAGCCATCTCCCTTTCCATCACCATTCATAATAGCTGCCTCTATAGTAGCTTTGGTGGCGGTGTTTGGCGCAGTTCTGTCGTTGTATCTTAGAAAACGGGGCAAAACTAAAACTGTGAGAAACACAACTGGCGAACGCTTCTGGGTCATCGACTGTTATGGTCACCGCTAGTTTGCTGGTTTATTTTAAGAAAAATAAAAATTAGTTATTCTTTACATTCTTTGAGGCTGCGAAGCTCATCCACTGTCTTGTTCAGTAAGGCTGTGTCCTTAATCGATTTAATGGCAGAAACTGGCAAACAAACTACCACTTTGCCGAGATAAGGCCTTTTGAACCCCAGCTTCTTCGTCGCTTCATCAGTTAAACCAACATAAAAATTCGTTACCTGCCAAGTATTCATGTCCAGTTCAGCACTTTCCACTTCGCCCAGCAAAACCGCGTCAGAAGTGAAAGCTTTTTTCCAAAATAACCTGCTAATTTCAACCATACAAAAACCTCACCAGTAAATTAGCAAGCGCATCTTATATTTGTTTATTAGCAATGAAAGCTGCAGAATCCTTTTTAACATTCCAAAAGCATATAGTTATAATGGTAAATTATGACTACTTCGCAAAAAGAAACAACCTACAAGAAACTAACTCCCGAAGAGGAACGCGTCATAGTTCACAAAAGCACAGAAATGCCCTTCACCGGCAAATACTACGCTTTCTGGGAAAAAGGCACCTACGTATGCAAACGCTGCAGAACACCACTTTATCGTTCAGAAAACAAGTTTGAAGCAAACTGCGGATGGCCAAGCTTTGATGAGGAGATTCCAGGCGCAGTTAAGCGATTACCTGACCCTGATGGAGTGCGAACTGAAATTCAATGCGCAAACTGCGGCGCCCACTTAGGGCACGTCTTCATCAGCGAACAATTCACGGAAAAAAACACTCGACACTGCGTTAACTCAATATCAATGGATTTTATCCCTGACAAAAAAGAATAAGCACCCCCAGCAATCCTCATGTAAGCGTGAAATAATAAAAAGACTAAAGGGTTTAAGCAATGGATAAAAAAGAAGCATCTAAACAACTCGACGCAAAAGCCTCAAATCTTGAGGGCTTAATTGATTATCAGGAAGGCTCAGTTGTAAGCCGCACAATAATTGACAAGAAAACAGGAACCATCACGCTGTTCGCGTTTGACGAAAATCAAGGCTTAAGCGAGCACACTGCACCCTACGATGCAATGGTTTATGTTCTTGACGGCGAAGTGGACGTTACCATATCCGGCAAGCCTATCAGGCTAAAGCAGGGTGAAATGACCATTATGCCTGCTAACGAGCCGCATGCTTTAACCGCAAAAACAAAGTTCAAAATGCTTCTAACAATGATAAAATCTAACTAAACTTCCCGCCCCACTTGTCCTTGAAACAATAATCGCCAAGCAGTTTTTTAAGTGGCACAGGCGGTTTCTCAGTGGAATAACCCATCGCAATCAACGCCTCAGGCTCAACCTCTCCTGGAATTTTCAGCACTTTCCTAACAGTTTCTTTACAAAAACCCGGCGCACAAAACCAGCATGCACCCAACCCCTTCGCATGCGCCGCCAACAGCAGGTTTTGCAAGGCTGCCCCTAAACTTTGCATTGCCAAATCTCGCTCGCAGTTTTGTCTCTTTTTATCGGAAAATTTCCTCATGCCATCCATGGTTAAGCAAGCAAGTATTAGCACAGGTGCAGTTGCGAACCGTTCAACACTAATCCTACGTTTATCTGCTTCAATTTTTAAGCCGTCTTTAGCCATGTCAACAGCCCAAGATTCAGCCATAGCCTCAGCCAACTCTTGCTTCACCGACGGACCAGCTAAAACTACGAATCGCCATGGCTGAGCGTTATGCGCTGAAGGAGCCCAACCAGCTGCCAACAAAACCTCTTCAATTACCGCTTGCGGAACAGGGCGAGCTAAATATTTTCTGACACTTCGCCGCTCTCTAAGCGCATTTAACACGTTTGACATGATAATCTATATGTTTGTTTTTCTTTTTATCTCTTACAACTAAACCCTGTTAGGCTCCAAAATAACCTTCAAAGATTGCCCTGCCTCAGCCACCAAGCGGAAGCCTTCCTGTGCCTTGCTTAAAGGAAGCCTGTGCGTTATCATGTCCTTAACGTTGAACTGTTTTGTCGCTAAGACACGCAACGAATCCTCTAAATCCACAGGGGCTGCGCCGTAGCTGGTCCGCATGGTTATTTCGT
>JBEKHJ010000192.1:0-2790 GCA_050012335.1 Bathyarchaeia archaeon | reverse complement strand
TTTTACTTGGCGAAAAGTCGCTGAAGAAACAAGCAAAATCTACGAGTCACTACTCTAAAATTCTAAAAAAGAATGCTAATAAAAATGATAAGGTTTATGTTGCAAGCATTTCAGCTACTTTCAGCAAGCGTAAATCCAAAGGCTTCCTTTTTTTAGCTGCTTTCTCAAGCTCAACACCCGCAATTGCACCGTTCTGTAATCCAACCGCCATGTTGCCCTGCTCTTGGCAAATTAAGTCAACGGCTTTCTCCGCGAATAAACTAGCTAGTAATCTGCTGCGTGCTGTAGGACTTCCACCACGCTGTGCATAGCCAAGAATGGATAATCGGACTTCTGATTCTGTTTGCCGCTGCATTTCCTGAGCTAATTTACTTGTATTGCCGAAGCCTTCTGCAACAACTACTATTCCAGCTCTTTTGCCTTTTTTAGCGTTTTCCTCCATCACCTTTACAACATCAGATAGGCTCATTGGATTTTCTGGAATCAAAATCACCTCTGCACCCACGCATATGCCTACTTCCAACGCTAAGAATCCTCTTTTCCGACCCATTACTTCCACGATGAATACTCGTTCATGAGAAATCGCTGTATCCCTGATCTTATCGATTGAGCCTACCGCAGTGTTGACTGCTGTATCAAAGCCGATTGTTTCATCTGTTCCGTAAACATCATTGTCAATTGTGGCAGGTACCCCAATCATTAAGGCGTCGCTTTCTCTGCTCAGGTCTAAGGCGCCCCTAAATGAACCGTCACCGCCAATGACCACTAAACTATCAACATTGTTTATGGACAATGTTTCTGCTGCTTTTTCGACACCGCCTTCTTCCTCGAATATTGGGCACCGCAGAGTGTGAAGTATAGTGCCGCCTAACTGGATAATGCCGCCGACACTGCGTGGAGTTAACTTTTTGAAGGTGTTAGTTAATAATCCGTCCCATCCTCTTTCGAAACCTACAACTTGAAAACCCTTCGCATGACCTATTCGCGTAACAGCTCGGATGGCAGCGTTCATGCCTGGTGCATCTCCACCAGATGTGACTATGCCGATAGTTTTTGCCAATTACATCCGCTTCTTTTTGCCCTTAAAACGCGTTACAGTTTTTCAACATAAAAACCTATCTAAAACACACGCTTGATAAAAGATTTAAAATGTTTAATATGGCTGGACATAACCGAAAATGCCAAAAAACATAAATTCTTTTATCATATCCTTATGGTCTTTGTCGGGAGGTAGCTCAGCCTGGCAGAGCTCTCGAACTGGCTAACATGCTTAGCCGGTGGAGACGCTGTAGAGGTCTACCCATGGTGGGCTTCATTCTAGCCTGCACAGGCCACAGATACCGAGCCGTCGCAGGTTCAAATCCTGCTCTCCCGACCATTAAAAAAACATTTATGCTTTCAAACTTGCAGATTAAATTTTTTCAAAAATTTCCATTATTTTGGCATAGCTTTCCACATTGCATCGCCAACCTGCTGAGACCATGTCATTTACTGCTTGTTTAGCGTCATTTTTTGAGATAAGACCTTCATAAACAGCTTGCATTAGGATATACGGTGTGCCCACATAATGGATTCCGTAAATCTTCGCGGTCTTTCTAGCAACCTCGTCGTCAATCACTGCAACATAACTTCCTTCTTTAGCGAGAGCGAGAACTTCAGCATCTGCGATATGAAGCCCTTTTGTTTCTGATAGCTGGATTAAAAATTTTTTATCCTTAGGCGTGCAAACCTTGAATACGTTTTTTGTAAATAGTTTTTCTAGGACCACTGCGTCTGGAACACCCTTGCGTTTTCCTTCTTCTACAACCTCTTTTCTCACGCAGGGCGACGTCATCTTTTCAAAAGTTAACCCTTCAAGCACATTACTTAGTCCAACTTTTGTCAAGTAAATTAGCGGTGTTGAATTGAAAACAAGCGGTGTCATTTATGCTTCGCCGTTGACGCTTCCTTATATTCCTTCTCTAACTCTTCAGGCGTGTACCTTACCCATTCTATATTGCGTTGCTTTACTAAATCAGCAAACTCCCACAAGGAAAATCTAGCGATTTCTGCAGCTTTCGTAAATGTTACTTTGCCCTTCTGCAAAAGGTCCAATGCAGTCTGTTTTCTCCACTCAGTAATTCCTACTTCAAGCAAGTTTCTTACCACGGTTGCTTTGTCTAGTTTTTCCTTTTCTACGATTTCGTCTATTTCTTCCTTTACTTTTGCAGGAATTCGGACTGCTAATGGTTTAAGTGTCAAATACATTCCTCGTATACAAATGATAGCATTTGCATACATAAACCTGTTGCCAATTTTCTCGATGCAGCCTTAACTAATTGTGCATCAGCACGATTTCTCCAGGAGCAAACCAAATATCCCTATAAAACTCAAAGACTCGCCAACCGAAAAGCCGCCATAAACCCAGAAAACCCATTTTTCTGAAACCTTGCATGCTAAAAAAAGCTAAGGAAGCAACATTTCTCCTTTGCACGGAAGCAAAAACCGCTTTTGCACCATCATGCTTTAACAATTCGGTTCCGGCATTCACAAGTGTACTGGCAAAACCTTTTCGGCGAAACTGCGGGTGAACTGCAAGCCAAAGTATGCAACCGAACTCGCCGCCGCCTACTTGGAACTTTACTAGTTTAGCGAAGCCAACAACTGTTCCACGCGTTTCACTTACGAGCACTTCCCCCTCTTCGTTTAGGCTGTGGGTGGCGAAGAAGCGGAAGAACCTTGGAAAAGACAAGTCTACAATTTGCTTAAGACTGCCTATGTCACTTTGGGTCATTTTTCTAATAGTAAACT
>JBEKHJ010000191.1:0-2813 GCA_050012335.1 Bathyarchaeia archaeon | reverse complement strand
ACAGCCTTGATTGGTTTTCCTGTAAGTTTCGTGTTGATTTCTCAGTTTGGTGTCATAGGTTTAATCGTTACTTCGTTAACGGTTAGTCTTCCAAGCTTATTCATAGGTTTACGTTTTATTAAAAAGCGCTTTGGAGTATCGGTGGATTGGGTTTCTTCCGCAAAGATTCTGTTTTCGTCAGCAATAGCCGCCGTCTTAACATATGTTCTTATTTCTCAACTGGCTTTTTCAAGTCCGATACAATTAGTCATTGGCGTAATTGCTTTCATGGTTGTTTTCATTTTTGCAGCGCTGGTTACTCGAACCGTTAACAAAGCTGAGGTGAGTAATCTTCGGGAAATTGTTAATGAACTTGGTCCTCTTCGTAAACCGTTGCGTTTTCTGCTTAATCTCATCGAGAAATTGATGACAATCCTTCACGCATAGATTATAAATTAAATGAAAGATAAACCGCGGTTAGGATTTAATGTAAACTTATTTAAGTGATAATTAGCAAGTCATAATAAAGCCAGAACTTAATAAAATTAGGGATTGACATGAAAGCACTTGTTCTAAGCGGCGGTAAAGGAACTAGACTTAGGCCTTTAACTTTCACCTGCGCTAAACAGCTTATTCCAGTAGCTAACAAGCCCATATTGGGATATGTTCTTGACCAGGTAGCGGCAACAAGCATAAAAAAGGTGGGCATTATTACTGCGCCAGAGACTGGGCAGTTTGTTAAGGATTATGTTGATGGTGGGTCAAACTGGAATCTTGATGTCACCTATATTCCTCAGGAGCCGCTTGGTTTGGCACATGCGGTTAAGACTGCTAAGCGTTTTTTGGGGCAGGATTCTTTTGTCATGTGTTTGGGGGATAACGTTACTGGTCAAAGTTTGAACTCGTTTGTCAAGAAATTTAAGAGTGGGCATCTTGATGCGCTTATTATTCTCAAAGAAGTTGAGAACCCGTCGAGTTTTGGTATAGCTCAGCTTGATGAAAAGGGCAACATTATCAAATTGGTGGAAAAGCCTAAAACGCCAATGGGGAATCTAGCCATTATTGGGACTTACCTCTTTTCCAACAAAGTCCATCAAGCTATAGAAAGGATAAAACCGTCTTGGCGGGGAGAATTGGAAATTACCGACGCAATCCAAGAAATGATTAACATGGGATTTTCAGTTAAAGCCGAAATCCTGAATTCTTGGTGGCTTGACACAGGCAAAAAAGATGATATTTTATCTGCTAACGCGAAAATACTGGATGAGTATATTCAGCGTGACGTTAAGGGAACAGTAACAAACAGCACTATAGACGGCAGGGTTAAGGTGGAACCGGAAGCAAAAATAGTAAATAGTATAGTCAGGGGGCCATGCGCAATTGGAAAGAACGTGTTGATTGAAAACTCTTTCATTGGACCGTACACAAGCGTTGGAGATGGTTCTATAATTTTTAATTCTAACCTTGAATATTGTGTTATACAAGAAAACGTTACCATTAAAGATGTGGAACGGTTAGAAGACAGTTTAATTGGCAAAAATGCGAAGGTGACAAGAAACCAAAGGAACAGAACCATCAAGTTGCATGTGGGTGATTACTCGGAAGTGGAAGTGTAACCCCGAGAACATGACAACTATTATAAATATTTTTAGAAAATATGTTAGGAATAAGACAAGGAATAATCATGTTAAAAGGAATAAGAATTAAATCAATAGATCGGTTTCCAGACGAGAGAGGCTTCTTTACTGAAGTTATGCGTAAAGATTGGAAAGACTTATTTGCAGACGACACAATTGCACAAGCAAATCTTTCATTAACATATCCTGACATTATTCGCGCGTGGCATAGGCACCTTAAAGGACAAACGGACTATTTTTTGGTCCTAAAAGGATTAATAAAAATTTGCGCGTTCGATGAGAAAACAGAGGAAATTAACGAGATTATCTCAAGCGCCTTAGACCTGCAAGTAGTACGTATTCCTGGTCATTATTGGCACGGCTTTAAAGTACTCGGTAATGAACCGGCTATGCTGTTGTACTTCACCACTAACCTGTATGACCCAGCTAATCCGGATGAAGAGCGCAGACCTTGGAATGACCCGACACTTATCCCTAAAATTATCAACAGCAAAAAGGATGATGCACGTGTTGGTAAACCTTGGGATTGGAATTATCCGCCCCACAAGTGATGAACTATGAAAGTGTTAGTTACTGGCGGTTTAGGCTTTATCGGAAGCAACTTTTGCAGGTACATGCTTGCGCATTATCCTGATTACGAATTGATAAATGTAGACAAAATAGGCATAGGCGCTAACCCAGCTAACCTTCATGACATTGAAAATGACAAGAGGTATACTTTCATTAAAGGTGACATTTGCAATCCGCAGCTTATGAACAGGCTAATCCATCAAGTGGATGCTGTTGTGAATATTGCGGCGGAGACTCATGTGGACAGGAGCATAGCTGATCCCTACGTGTTTTTGCAGAACAACACTGTTGGCACCTTCACGATTTTAGAGGTCATGCGCAAGCATAATCATAAAGCTAGGCTTTTGCAGGTGTCCACTGACGAGGTTTACGGCGAAGCACTTGAAGGGTCATTTACGGAGAATAATCCGCCTAAGCCGTCTAATCCTTACTCGGCTTCTAAAGCGGCTGCTGACATGTTTGTGTTGTCTTACCATAAAACTTACGGTTTGAACGTGTCCATCACACGTTGCACGAACAATTTTGGTCCTTATCAACTTCCGGAGAAGCTGATTCCTAAAATCGTTATTCGTGCGCTAAGGGACCTTCCGATACCGATTTACGGGTCTGGGCAAAACATTCGTGATT
>JBEKHJ010000190.1:0-2814 GCA_050012335.1 Bathyarchaeia archaeon | reverse complement strand
TTGCCGTAGGATTGGTGGGTGGTTTCCTGATGATTTTTATGGGTTTGCAAACTTTCAGAAACAGGCATAAAAGTGAAGAAGCGCAGGTAAGTTTAAAGCGGGATTCAGTGCTTGCGGGTGTTTATACAACTGCGGTGAATGCCGGTTTTATTTTATGGTGGTTAACCATTGGCACAACACTGATACTCAACGCTCAACTGTTTGGACTTGTTGGCTTTTCAGTCTTTGCGGGTGTCCATTGGCTCTGCGATTTCTCATGGTACACGGTGGCCGCATTGGTGATTTTTAAGTCGCAACGGTTCTGGAATGAGCGCACAAAAATGGGAATTATGTTTTTTTGCGTGGCAGTTTTCATCGGTTTCGGAGCATACTTTATGGGTTCAGCTTTATGGTCAGTGATTTAGTACAGTTATATAGCAACAAAGAGTAAAATAGTATTCATGGAATTTCAAGTTGGAAAAGCAATCCTGCAGCTAATTAAGGGAGACATAACAGATGTCGAAACAGACGCCATTGTTAACGCGGCAAATTCATCGCTTATGGGCGGCGGCGGAGTTGATGGTGCAATACATCGTAAAGGTGGGTCCAAAATTCTTGAAGAATGCAAACGCATAAGGGCTACAGAGTGGCCTGATGGCCTTCCAACAGGAAAAGCGGTCATTACCTCAGGCGGCAACTTAAAGGCTAAACATGTTATTCACACTGTTGGGCCTGTTTGGCTTGGAGGATTCCATGTTGAAGCTGAACTTTTGAAACAGGCGTACAAAAATTCGTTAAGGCTTGCAGTTGCTAAAGGACTTAAGACAATTGCGTTTCCATCAATTAGCACTGGAGCTTACGGTTACCCCATTGAAGATGCCAGCCGCATAGCCGTGAGAACTGTTAAAGAGTTTTTGGAAAAAGAAGATAAGCTTGAGAAGGTTATTTTTGTTTTGTTTTCTGAGCGTGACTTTGAAATTTATTTAGAAACGGCAAAGTCAATTTTAGCTCGCTAAGAGATAGGAACTATATGAGCTTATTGTCGAAGGTTTAGACTAAATAAAAGGGAGTATAAGCTTTATCAGGCAATAGAGAATTGAATTACTGTTTAGGCGTTAATTCTTTCTACTTCCAAAATTTTCGCTTTTAAGAAAGGATATTTCTTTTTTAGATATATCGATTTTCGGAATATATCCAAAAGTGAAATAAGTGATATATTAATAGTCAAGACATAACTGTAGTCAAGCAGAACACAACAACAATAAGGAAACTGAGATGAAAAATGAAACAACAATTAACCGACTTAAGTAGTCCGTGTTCACTTTTAGCCAATGAACCGCTCGGAACCAAATTTGAAACAGCGGTAACAGAGGCAATTGATGATAGTCTCTCGGCTTTTGGAGTTGCCAACAAGCAAACCATTTATCGCCATCTAGAAAATAGGTATGGCATAAAGAAAGAGGAGATTTCCTTTAAAATTGCAGACTTTGCCCACGCAATCGAAGAGACTTTTGGTTCAGTTGCAAAACTGATTGAAGTAAAAATAATCGAAAAGCTTCACGCGAAAAACAAAGGCTTCTATTACGTTACAAAAAATGATGAATTAAATTTTACCGAGTTCATTTCCTGCTTCCAACGTTATTTAGAGTCTCAAGCCTGAAACGCTTTTTTTGGCAAAATGCTTACTGCCAAAGGGCTTAAATTACCAAGCCATATTTGACTTAATGCCACTCAGATTATTTATCCGATTAAACACAATGTCTCAAGTAATCTCGAAACAGGCTATTAAACCCGAGTTACTGTCTAGCCACAACAACAAATCAATATAAAATCCGCAACACTATGCATAAACATGCAGCTGGAAGAAGCTGGGGCTTGGCAAAACCGGCTTTTTTCCCCACAAAAAGCATAACGAGAGCAAACCGCGCCCATTCGCAATTATATTTTTTGCCATCCTGGAGGAAGAAAATGAATGGTGCTTAACTTGTGCTTTTTAAAAAGCCAAGCCCAAAAAAACCGAGTTTTTATCCGTTAGTAGTTTTTAATTGAATGATTGAGTACGCATCGTATTTATTGCCTATCGTTTTTCTGCCTTCCAAATAACCCAACTCAATCAAAAAGCCTAAGCCAACCACATTGCCGCCTAACTTCTCTACTAATTCGATATTCGCTTTCACAGTTCCGCCAGTTGCCAGCAAATCATCAATTAGCAAAATGTTCTGACCCTTCTCAATAGCGTCCTCATGAATCTCGATGGTATCACACTCGTACTCTTTCTTGTACGTAACGTCAACGCATTTGAAAGGCAACTTGCCTTTTTTCCGTATAGGAACAAAACCGACTCCCAATTCGTAAGCCAAAGCAGCACCAATGATGAAACCTCTGGCTTCGTTTGAAACAACTGCATCGATTGGTTTGCCTCTGTAATGGTCTGCGAGTTGTTTAATGCATTCATGGAAGCAACGTTTATCTTTCAAAAGCGGGGTGATATCCCAGAAAACTACCCCTTTAAATTCAGGGATTCTTCGAACTTTAGACTTGAGATCTAATGTTTTGTCAGTTTTATTCATTTTTTGCGTTTCTCCTTTAAACGAATGCTCCTTTCAATGCTTCGTTACATTTGCAAGCGCATTCACTTGGCAATTTGGCAACGGTTTCAGCGATTATGCGCTTAACATTTTCAATGTTTGACTTCATTGTTGTAATGATATCATCTACACAGACTACATGATCCTTCCATACGTCGTAATCGGTTACGGTTGATATGGAAGCATAGCATATTTCTGCTTCTCTCGCTAAAACGCATTCAGGAACCAGCGTCATACCAACCACGTC
>JBEKHJ010000189.1:0-2825 GCA_050012335.1 Bathyarchaeia archaeon | reverse complement strand
GCCCAAACGCCGACAAGCACAACTGTTAGGCATGCACCGGCGAATCCTGAAATTATGTAGGTTGTTGCACCGCCGAGCAACGGTAAAACTGCCACAAGCCATGGGATAATAACTACTGCTGTGAGCTGTGCTATGACGCCTGCTACGAAGCCTAAAAGAGCTATTAAGCCGAATATTTTCAATCTGCTGTTCATTCAATCACCTTTTTGTTTTTAGCATTAGTTCACGCTTCTTTTTAGTCTAACTTACATTTTTTTGTCTAATCGCTTTAGCGCTAGCATCATCTTTTACTCTTATAGTTAAAGGCTATAACCATTTTTTACATGACGTATATCTGTACATATATACGAGCATATTTCCATCATATTAACAATGTATAAGATTGTTTTCCGCATTTTTGTCTTGCAGAGGTAATTTAAATTGTCAGAAAGATTTGCAAAAAAGTGGGAAAGCAAAAGGGAAGATGAGCCATTCTCAAACCGCATTAAAGACGCCGTGAAGCCACCAGGACCATTGAAGCCACGACTTGACTTCGCCGTCAGACGCATCGAACTTCAAGTACAAAAGCTTGACCAAGCCACAGACAGGTTCAGCCAAAGAGACAAAGCAATCTTTGCCAGAATAGTTGATGCTTATGCAAAGCATGACAGTGCACGAGCAAACGTTTTCGCCAACGAGTTAGCTGAAGTTCGGAAAATGTCAAAGTTAATCATGAACGCTAAACTTGCACTCGAACAAATCACATTACGGTTACGAACAGTATCAGAACTAGGCGACGTAGTATCAACCTTAGGCCCAGCCGTGGGAGTTCTACGTTCAGTCAGAGCAGGCTTAGTAAGCGTATTTCCAGAAGCAGAAAACGAACTAGGCGAAATTGGCAACATGCTAAGCGGAATAATGATCGAAGCAGGCCAAGGTTCAGGAATGACCTTGAACTTTGACACAGTAAACGAAGACGCAGCAAAGATTCTCACAGAAGCAGCAACAGTCGCTGAGCAGAAGATCAAGGACAAGTTCCCAGATCTGCCCCCAGGAATGCCATCAGCCCCAGCCTCACAAGCAGAGAAATCAACAGAGAGTTTCTAAAATAGGAGGAAAAAACACACATGTCTAACTCCAATCTTTTTCTTTATATTGGTAAACCTATTAAAAACGAGTATGGTCGTATAATCGGTAAAGTTGCATCTTTCGCATTAACACCACGCGGGAAATTTGACGCTGTATTTATCGAGTTTGGTGACGGTCAATTCTCAAAACATACCATGGAAAACTTGAGTTTTAATGGCGCTGAAGTCACATTCATATCAAAAATTAAAAATCAAGCAGGTATCCTTTGTGACCAAATACCTCTCATATGGCGTAAAGACCAAGCCCTAAAAGATCTGAATGAAAAAAGAAAAATCGCTCCAGAACTCTACCAAGAACTTCATAATAGTTTTCAGAGCGTTTTAACTCAACTAAAAAAGGACGCGCAAGTCATTATCGATGAAGCTGCCATAGAAATTGAACGATGCAAAGAAGAAATATCGTCACTCAGCTATGCTATTGCTAATCTTGAAATTGAACATGAAATAGGAAAAGTAGACGAAGAAAACTACAAGTCCGCTTTCACGCTGCTCCAAGAAGCACTTAAACGTGCAACCTCGGAAAAAACAGATTTTGAATTGACAAAAAGCAAAGTTTCAAGCGTACTGCTAGGCGATTCGCTAGAAATCTCGCAGAAATCGAAAATTTACGCAGAACATGTAAATGATGCTCCAAAACTGCCTGAGCCTCCAGTGGTTGTTTACGTAAAAGAGATTGGTAAAGCTGGCATATAGCCAAAGAATGCCATTTCTGTGGAGGGATGAGATATCAAAGGTCTAACTAACCCAACCCCTCCACCTATACGTGAAGTCGCTGCCAAATCTATTGCCACACTTAAGATTCAGCAAAATAAGCTGGAGCAGGCAAGTTTTCGCTTAAAAGAAAGAGACCGAATACTTTTTGAAACTTGCATGGGTGCCCTGAAAAAGAACAATAAAGAAAAAGCTGCAATATGCGCTACTGAAATTGCTGAAGTTCGAAAACTTGTAAAGTTTCTCTATAATGTTCAGTTAGCTATTGAACGTGTGATTCTTCGTCTTGAAACAATAAGAGAACTAGGTGACATTGTTGCTGATTTGAAGCCTGCATTGCGGTTGCTTCAAGGTGTTTCTCAAGAGCTATTCCAACTTTTGCCTGATGTCAGCTCAGAACTTAATACCGTTAATGAAACAATCTGCGAAACGCTTCATGCAGCAAAGATTTCAACAGATGAAAATTTGATTCCGGTGGGCAAGAAGACGGAAGGTGGCGAAGAAATACTGAAAGAAGTTGCATCCTTCATGGAGCAGAAATTAGCTGAAACTCTTCCAGAACCACCTGTCGCTTCACAAGTGAAAGAGAAAACGCCGATTAAGGAGCTTGTTGCCCTCACGGCTAGCTCTTCACAGGTTTTTGGACATAAAGCTTCTGAAGAAACTGGAATGGAATCATCAAAGACTTTGTTCTCGTACAAGAAGTCTGAAATTAAAGAATTTTCGTTGAAGGTTGAAAATCCTTGCTTGGAAGATGTGCTTCTCGAATATGTCCGCAAGACTAATGGCGAGATAGATTTAGGTCGCTGTTCAAGTGAACTGCAAACTTCCAATGAAGACATTGAGCGTGCCCTTGAAAGTTTGGGAACAAAGGGCAAAATAAAAATTGAGTTAAAATCGCCTGAATAGGAGAAGAACAAAAAATGAGCGCCTCAAATGAACTAGAGAAAGCGGCAACAACTTACGCCTTAGATGCTGTACGCTTAG
>JBEKHJ010000188.1:0-2892 GCA_050012335.1 Bathyarchaeia archaeon | reverse complement strand
AAAATATCCCTTTTTAAAAGAAACCGCCGAATACATCAAACCCTTAGACCTACAAATAGATGATTTAACAAGCATGGGCATGGACCAGGTTCTGAAACGTGCCGAAGAACGAGTTAACGAAGCAATAGTAAACAGAAGCATCAGTAGAAACATAAAAAAAATAGATCTTGAAATACTATCCTTTCCCGTGGCGCTCCTACTTGTAATTGCTACTGAAAACTCTTTTATTAAAAAGAGATATGCGTTGGCAGAGGCAAAGCAAGCATCCAGCGATTTAGTTAATGAACCAAAAGAAAAAATCCTTAAAATAGCACATGATTTTGATTGGAAAATAAAACTCACAACTAAGGAAAACTGGGACTCACCTTTAGAGTATACCATCCACTTCACGGATTACTTGAGAAACGCAGCCCATTTACATGACAAAAAATGGAAACTAACAAACAGCATTCTATCTCAAGGCAATATTTACCTAAACAAAAAAGACGTAGTAAGATTACTGGAAGAAGAAATTCGCAGGCGCATTGAAAAAAGACTAGATGCAAAGCTACCAAAATATCCGGCTGAATTAACTGTCATAGCTGAAAGAGTGAAAAAACTGGCAGCTGAAAAAATTGGGCCGACAGAGACGGAGGAGTTTCCAAAGGTTGTTGTTCAAGCCGCTTTTCCACCGTGTATAAACGCACTTTATGAAGCAGCATCTTCAAGCCATCATCTTTCGCATATTGAACGGTTTACTTTGACCTCTTTTCTTGTTAACATTGGAATGTCACCAGAAAGTGTGAATGAATTGTTCAAAACCTTTTCAGATTACAATGAAAGGTTAACTCGCTATCAAATCGAGCATATTGCGGGAGAAAGAGGTTCTGGAACACGCTATACTCCTCCTCAATGCTCAGTCTTGCAAACGCATGGTGTGTGCAAAAACAGAGATGATTTGTGCCGCCGAATTTATCATCCGCTTGCCTATTATAAGCGGAAACAAAAGCTTGCTTAGAATCAGGCTGATTTGTTAGTTAAGATTTATTAGTTTACTGCACTGCTAATAAAATGAGTCAGAGTCCTATGTATTATCAATTAATTGGCAATAACATTATCAGCTCCGATATTGGGATAATTCTTCCTACCTATCGAGAAGCCGAAAACATCTCCAAATTAATTGATGACATTGAGAATCTAAAATTAAACACTTCAATACTTGTTATCGACGATTCAAGCCCAGATAAAACCGCTAAAATCGTGCAAGAAAAACAGAACAAATACAGTAATATTCTTCTGTATGTTAGACCTAAAAAAAGCGGTTTAGGCTCAGCCATAACCGACGGCTTCAAAATTTTTTTATCCTCAAAACAAGCACCAAAATACATTGTTACAATGGATGCTGACTACTCGCATAACCCTAAAGATATCCCACAACTCCTATCAAGCATGTATGAGGCTGATTGCGGAATAGTAATCGGCAGCAGATACTGCAGAGGAGGCAACATAATTGGTTGGCCTTTCACTAGAAAAATAATCAGTCGAATTGCTAACTTTATAGCCAAGTTTTCACTTGGCTTAAAACTTCACGACTGCACCAGTGGCTTTCGTTGCTATTCCGCAACGTTTCTAAAAGCAGCCGTTGGCAACTTGCACAGTCAAACTTATGAAATCCAAATAGAAACCGTTAGACAAGCGGTTCTGAGGAATTTCAACGTAAAAGAAACACCTATTTTATTTGTTAACAGAAAACGCGGAAAATCCAAACTTACTTGGACTGAAATCCAAAGCTACATAACTTACACTTTAAAGGCAATCTCACGTCCATAAGGCTTGGTTAGTCAACACTTATTTTGAGTTATAGCAGAATTAAATACCCCTTGGTTGCTATTTTCGAGTAAAGGATGGCACACTTGATGAAACGCCCTAGAATAGCCAAAATGCTTCTTTATGCAGCTATTCTACTTTTAGTGCTAAGCATAGTCCTCGCCGTCGTTAGCTTATTTCCAATAGATACAGGCGGTAACCAATCATATGTTTTGATTAACGATACTTTTCGTTTAAGTCCAAATGAAATATACAGGGAAGGATTAGGGTCTTTTCATGGTGGAGAAAAAATTTCACTTTTAGTGCAGTGCCCAACAGCTTTCCAAAAAAATTTTTCAATAATAACTTATAATGGCTTGCGCTATTCTAATTTTTCACAATCAGACATTGCCTACTCGTTTACTGCAGGCGCTGACTATTACGAAGCAGTTTTTTTCTCCGAATCACCTAACGCCGGTATGGTTCATTTTCAAGTATCTGTTCAAGAACCGAAAGCCGTCTTTCCATACTCGTGGCTTACAGAAGTCTCAAAAATCATGTTCCTTCTCAGTTTAGGCCTAGTAATACTTGTAATGTTAAAAATAGTATTCTCCAACTCTTCCAAGTTCACGTTAAATATGTCTAACCTACCGTCTCTCAGCGAGAAAAACCGTCGATGCATCTTAGTCTTACTTTTGTTGTCGCTGGTGTTTTGGCTTTTACTTCTTGCGGTAAACGCGAATCCACTTGCAACGTTCGAAAATTGGTACACCGACCATGCTAGAGACTCTTATGTTTCCAGCTTGTTTCTTAAAAATGGTTTTTCAGTTTTTGATGAACCCTTAGGCAAACTAGCAAGCCTTGACAATTCATACTACAAATTCGTAACATGGCCCGAAATGCCTCACCTGTACCCGTTAGGCAGCATTTTCTTGTTCTTACCTTTTGGTGTTCTTCTCCAAAACGGTTTTGACGCGATTTTGGTCTACAAAATTGAGATAGCCATTTTTCTAGTCTTTGCTCATATTTGCCTATATTTTTTCCTCAAAAATTTCTTAAAAAAAGACTTGGTTTGGCTATTGAAAGCTTTGGGAGTTTACATTATTT
>JBEKHJ010000187.1:0-2901 GCA_050012335.1 Bathyarchaeia archaeon | reverse complement strand
CGTAACCGCCAAAACATCACCAGGCTTAGCCCCATTACGCAACATTAGCGCTGCTCTTTTAGCTGTTCCAAAAAGCGAAATCGAAATGATAAGGTCTGAAGCTTCACTTGTGTCGCCGCCAATAACGTAAGCGTCGTATTCACGTGCTCCCGCATTCAACCCGCGCGCGATTTCTTCGATATCTTTTCGCATAAAATCTCTAGGTAAGCCGAGAGAAACAAGAGCTGCTGTGGGCTGGACGCCTTTAGAAGCAAAATCGCTGATGTTCATAACCACCGCTTTCCTTGCTGCTTGCCACAGGCTCATGTTTCGGGGGACATCAGTTTTGCCTACAAGCATGTCGGTTTTTAATACGGCGACTTGTTTTTGGTCAAGATTAACAGCGGCAACATCATCTCCGAAAGGTACAGGTAAATTAGGCATGACTTCAAGGTGGCTGGCGACGATTTCGATTATTTTTCGTTCACCGATGTCTGTGCTTGTTTCTCTTGGATATCCTTTTCCAGTTTTATCTTTATCCACACAACCACTCTCTAAATGAAAACTACAAATCATATAATTAGGCTACTTACGCCTTTTAAAACTGACGCTTACGCGAAGCTCGCTTAACTAACATTTAAAAATGTGGCTTTCACTGATTAGCGATTATGGTGCCTCGATAGCTCAGCCCGGTAGAGCGGCTGCCTCGTAAGTAGCAGGCCGCGGGATCAAGGCCCGCTCGAGGCTCCATTTCTAATTCAGTTAGCTGTTGTCAGTAGAGTGCGTTCTAACTAAAAAATGCATATATATGCATATGCATATAGTATTGCTCATGACAAAAGTAGTGTCGCTTTCCAACGAAGCATACCAAACACTAAAACAACTCAAGAAATCAGGCGAGTCGTTTTCAGATGTTGTTTTAAGAGTTGCAGGAGAACGCAAAAAGAAATCGCTTCTGGAGTTTTCAGGCAAATGGGAAGGCACCGACATAGACGAAGTATATTCTTGCATACGGAAAGATAGAGAGCAGTCAGCTTCCAGAAAGACTGGGATGTAGCCTTGATTCTTGACACTGACATACTTGTTGCTTTGTTGAAAGGAGAACCAGAAGCTGTTCAAACGATTAGTGGTTTAGAGGAAAAAGACAACCGAGTTGCAACCACGATTGTGACAGCGTATGAGCTTTTAAAAGGAGCTTACATCTCGTCCAAACCAAAAGAAAACCTGTTGAAAGTTCAAGACATAATTTCAAATTTACAAGTTTTAGATTTATCCTTGCAAGCATGTGAAGAGGCATCTAAAATCTATCTGGAGCTTAGAAAGGCAGGTCGCTTAATTGGCGAATTTGATGTCCTTATAGCTGCAATCGCACGAACGTGTGATGAAACGATTATAACCAGAGATGAGCATTTTACATTCATTCGAGGAATAAAAGTAACAGAGTGGTAACATTTACAAAAAGCCTATGGCAGACTTTCAGATGGTTATCTCCACCAGCTCTCTCTTTCGCTTCAACTGGTCAAGATCTTCGTTTTTGTCTCGTGTATTTGTGCTGTACTGGTGAAAGAAAAGGTTTATTAAATATTGCGATATTCGATGTTCGCATCAGGGAGGCGAGTGAAACTGCAGATTTTCCACGGGCATCACGACGAAAAGCTCAAGTGCCCCTACAAGGGATGCGAGAAAAAATTCGATAAGCCAACCGTTATCACAGACACATCCGTGATTCCCAGAGAAACGCATTACGCTTGCCCCTACTGCATGTCAAAACTTGACATAGCAACTGAAAACACGAAAATAATAAGCATAAAACCAACCGAATACCCCACAGTTTTCGATTCACCAGCTAAATGCGCTCACTTCAGCGGACTCTTACATGCACCAGGAGAAAGCATGCTTACACAAGACGAATGCTTAATCTGCCCAAAAGTCCTCCAATGCAACATACGCAAAAAATAAATCATTAATCTTATCCGTGTGAAGATTGTCTTTCTGTTACTTCCACATGTTCTATCACAATCACCGCTCCAATAACTACTCGATGATCGACATCTCCTGTTATTGACACTCCGAGCTGGTCTCTTACAGATACCCATTTCTTATGAACAGAAGCAACAGGGACACCTCCGACCTCCATCTGATACTCATGCTCAGTGAAGTCTCCGTAGATGCGCATGAACTCAACCCCGTTTTTTTCCACCCAGAATTCTTCCCCAAACAACTTGGCTAGCTTCTTCTTTATCGTTCCCAGTTCTTCCCCAGCTGAACCGTAAAAAGTAAACTCGCTCCGCATCGTGAACACCTTCCCCTGCAAGTGCATAAGCTCTAACCCATGAGTGTCCTTGACGGTAAATTTGGCGGGAACCTGGAGGAAGTTGCCGTCGGCTTCGCCTAATTTGTTGCCTGCTGTGTCTTCGAAGTCGTAGTGTTCTCGTGCAGATAGGATTTTCTTTTTCATGATGAAGTCGTTGGCTTCTAGGAGGAAACTTTGGCTCACACCACTCACCAAGTGTCAACATGAGAAGCTTTAGGCTAAAAAGCCTTTGCAACCGCCCACAGACGACTTAGCAAGTTTCTCCGCAAAGTTTAAAGGTAATACTTACTAAAAGTAATACGGCGTTAAAAGATGGAAACCGAAGTTGTCGTAACCAAAAAAGGTCAGACCACCATTCCTGTGCGGCTACGCAAAAAGTACAAAATAGAAGAAGGCACAAGACTTGAAGTGCTTGACACAGAAGAAGGCATACTACTCAAGCCTAAAAAGTCAATATGGGACATGATAGGAGCATATTCAGACCCTGCTACCGCGGAAGAAATAGATAAACTACTTGACAAGCTCAGGCATGAAGATGAATAAAGCAGCAGTCTATGATACCAGATTCTTCACCCAACTTTACAGATCCAAAGATGACACCATACGGA
>JBEKHJ010000186.1:0-2920 GCA_050012335.1 Bathyarchaeia archaeon | reverse complement strand
GAGCAGCCTGCCAGATTTGCGTTCAACCTGCATGAGGAAGAGGACGTTCTTCCAATTCATTTCATGAGTTCCTCAACAACAGCTCTCAAATCTTCAGTTCCAGTTAACCTCAAGAAGATATCCTCTAATCCTGAGCGCGGTAAACTGGCTTTTTGTCTTAACTCATCCATGTTGCCAAGTGCTAATAATTGTCCTTGGAACATGATGCCTATTCGGTCGCATAATGCCTGCGCAATTTCAAGAACATGCGTTGACATTATCGTGGTTACGCCTTGCGTTTTAAGCTCGTAAAGAAACTCTTTAACTATCCTTGCCGAACGCGGGTCTAAAGCGTTAAGCGGCTCGTCGAGAATCAAGAGCTTTGGTTTGTGCAGAAAAGCTGAAATTAAAGTGATTTTCTTTTTCATGCCATCCGAGTAACTATTTATCATGTCACCTTCGCGCCCTTCAAGCTGCATGGCTTTGAGGTACTCAGTTATCCGCTGCTTTTTCTCAGCCGTTGGCACACCATAAATGTCGGCTATGAAGTCTAAGTATTCGATTCCAGTTAAAAACTCGTAAATATTCGGGGACTCTGGAACGTAACCAACAAGTCGCTTAACTTCCACAGGCTGCTTTTGAACGTCTAATCCTAAAACGTTGACTGATCCAGCGGTAGGTTGAACTAAACCCAGCAGCATTTTGAGGGTGGTTGATTTTCCCGAGCCGTTGGGTCCTAGAAGACCGAAGATTTCACCTGTACTTATGGTTAAATTAAGGTTGTTTACTGCTACTATTTCATTGTAGCGTTTTGTTACGTCTTTAAGTTCAACCGCGAACTGAGTATACATGCTAAACGATGCCACCGAGTTGCAAATAGAGAAAGGCATCGGTATTTAAGGCTAATGAGTATTTTCCACTATTTTTTAGCTGTTGTTTACTTATACAAATAATAATCCAATTAACATCTTCATAAATTAAAAAGGGAAAAGAACGGAACCTGAAAAAATATGTTTTTTATGAATTTAGGTTTCAAAGGTTTTTACTTAAAGTTAAGTTCAAAGCTTATAGGAATTTAATGTTATGGAACCTCTGTTTGCGGAGGTTTCCCTGTCAATCGTCTATACAATTTCCTCAAATGATGTAAAACATGCGCTAAGAAAACGTGTTCCTGCCTATACACCTGGCGGAAAATGGTCTGGCTAGATATTAAAGCTTGTTTCGCTTCGGTTAATTCCTTCTTTGGCGAATACTTTATGTAAATTGGAATCCCAACTAAAAGCAACAGTATGCCGATGAGAATCTGAGTTAAAGTGCACTGGGTAATCAGGTACGCTGAAAACACGATGCCAAGAACTGGAATTACCATATTCCTTTTACCATAAACAACATTTGGAACAGGATTCTTTTTGCGCAAAGGAAACACTGAGGCACTTGTCGCTAAATACGCAATTGCCATAAAAAACACTGAAACCGAAATAAGCAAACTTAACCCGCCAACAATAGAGGCTGCAAGCGCTGTTACACTTTGAATGATGATAGATGCGTATGGAGTTTTGAATTTCTTGTGGATTCGAGCGAAAACCCTTGGAAACAAACCGTCAGCAGCCAGTGCGTAGCCTAGCCTTGAGGTGCCAATCATTCCTGATTCATCTGAACCTGCAACTGAAATTAAAGCTCCAACACCAACCAAAGCCCCGCCAACAAGCGCCAAAACAGCATTTGAAGTTAAAATACCGTTTGAGGCTGTTGCTAGAGGCGCTGTGTCAGTGGCTAATTGAGCCCAGTTACGAACACCAAAAAGCACAACGTTAGTTGTTAAATAGAAAACTGTTACAATTAAAATGCCAAAGATAACTGCCTTAGGAATCGTTTTGCTTGGCTCATCAATTTCATCTGTCGGAATGGTTGAGATTTCAAAACCAGCGTAAGCCCAAAAAATCAAGACAACCGCTGACCCGAAACTGGCGAATCCGAATGGAGCGAATGGGGAAAAATTGGCTGAGGCTTGACTTGGATTAAAAATAATCCATCCTAAGCCTGCTATAACAAAGAAAATCAATGGTGCAAGCTTCAACAAGGTTAATGCGTCGTTAATTTTACCTGCTGCTCTAACGCCAACTATGTTTGTTATTGCAAGAAAAGCTACAAACAAAACTTTGATTAAGCTTTGAGTTAAGAAGTCAAGATTAGGAAAGAAAAACATAAGATACCTAGTAAACGCAAGCGGAAAAACCGCCAACGAAATCCATTCCGCCAGCCACAAGGACCAGCCGACGATAAAACCTGCAAATGGCCCCCAAGCACCTTTTGCATAAGCATATGGTCCACCAACTTTCGGCAGTAACATTACACATTGAGCAAAACATAGAGCGATTACAATTGCGATTAATCCAGCTATTACCCAAACAACCAGCGAAAACGGACCTAGATATCCTGCGCCAAACGAGGAAGCCACGTAAATGTCAGCGCCTATTATTGCTCCTATGACCAGATTTGTTACGTCGAAGAGTGAGAGTTTTCTTGGTGGTTTAATTTTCGACATACGCTAAGTCTTCAGTGAAGCATTAACTAATTAATTGTTCGTTTTATGATTAAATAGCGTAAATAGCCTTAAATCTTCCGTACGTTTCAATTGCTGAAAGAGAAATCGAAAATATGACCCATATCATTGAAACTCACCAGTTAACAAAAGCCTTCAATTCTCTTAAGGCGGTCGATAAACTAGACATCACAGTGGAGTCTGGCGAAATTTTCGGTTTGCTCGGACCTAACGGTGCAGGCAAAACTACCACTATATCGATGCTTTGCACTATACTTAAGCCAACATCTGGAACCGCAACAGTAAACGGCTTTGACATCGTTAAGGAAGCTATGCAGGTGCGAAAATCAATCGGCATTGTTTTTCAAGACCCAAGCGTTGACGACAGAATGACTGGGC
>JBEKHJ010000185.1:0-2928 GCA_050012335.1 Bathyarchaeia archaeon | reverse complement strand
TTCCAGACAAAATCCTGAGAAAAATCGAATATTACCTAATTGAGGTGCACTCTCCAGATATCAGAAAAGCAATACTTGAAAAATTCCAGAATGCGAGTTTCATCCTAGAAAAAGAAACGCCTAAGCCGCCACAATGCTCAGTTTTAGCTTTTAAAAGAACGACATAGTAAAGAGAATTGGCTACACTGTGAAAACACGCAGCAACCCTTTTTTTAGTTGAGAACCACACAAGTGCTCTCGTGAGTCCTTCCTTCCTCTAATCCTACGTTCGGGCTTCAACCGACCCAACGAGACTTTTCTTAATTTTTATTATTTCTAGATAGAACAATTTTTAAAAATAATAGAAATCCTTATTACTAGATATAGAGAAAAAGCGTTTTTGGCTTCACTTGACTATATCAAATATTTTATGAAACGCCAATATTTTGAAGTTCTTTTTTATTTAGTTTTGAAAAACGTTATGTGAAATGGAAGTTGTCTGTATTCGTTTCAAGCAAATTATTGAGATTTGTTGGTCGTTTTCTTCGTTGCCTTTCGCAAGAATAAATCCTGAGTCTTTGAATTTCTGAATAAGCACCTGTCTTATTTGGGGCGTGTGAACCTCGATTATAACGTATTCTAGTCTTCTAAGAATTTCCTTAGGCACATTAACTAGGGATATCTCGGCGCCTTCACAATCAATCTTTGCTACTTCTGCGTCGCTTTCCGCGATGACTTTTGAGATATCTCTGATTTTTATATTCATTTTGTTGGGCAGCCCTTTGCGCTCAAGACCAAAGCAGTTGTCTGCTTGATCGTAGGCAATGGTTATTTCGCCGTCTTCTTTGCCTATTCCTTCTTCATGGATTTCGGCGTTCACTTTGTTCAATAGGACATTTTCTTTTATGAATTTAATGTGTGCGAGAACAGGTTCATATATTATGACTTTTTTGGCCCCCATTCCCCAAAAGTAGACTGCTGAGTCACCTTCAAATCCTCCAATATCCAAAACAACTTTGCCACGGTAATCATAATCATAGATTCCTGATTCCATTTCATCCACTAAGCACATTAGGATTAATGAACCGACAAATTGGAAGCGATCGGTATGGATTTTGAAGGTTTCGTCATCTATTTGCTGTAGATTGTATTTTTCTACCAGTTTGTAGTGGTCTCTTAGAAATCTGAATTGCTGCCATGTTAACCGGAACTCGGACCCGTTTGCGAAAGTTATTTTTTTCCTTTTTTTTGTGAGTTTTAAGGCAAGGGCGGTGTGTGGGTTTTTGGCTACGGAGAGCGTTCCAGCTAATCCGCTAAGCGTTACCATGGCATTCCTTCTAAGAGAATATTAATGAAGACTCCCGTAATTATAAATTTGGGTTCATCCCCAACCAGAAATTATGTTTTCTGGTGTTTTATTTTTGTGGCTGTTCTTACTTGTATATTAGACTGTTAGGTCTGATAGATTGCTTAGCTGCGAGGTTTGTGACTAACTGTAAAGGTGCCCAAGAAGGCTTGTCCATGCCCCAGCAGAAGTGCTAAGAAATATTGAATATTACATAAGAGGTGCACTCGTTAGAAATCAGAAGAACAGTCTTCGAAGAATCCCAGAATGCCCACATCACACTGGAAAAGAAAAACCTAAGCCGCCACAATGCTCATTTATAGCCTCTAAAAGAACGAAACATTAAAGAGAAATGCCAGCACTGTGAAAACAACGATATCTTTTCTAGTTGAGAACCACACAAGTGCTCTTTTGAGCCCTTCATCCAATCCGACATTCGGGCTTCCTCCCACCTAACGATTTTTTCCAGTTTTTATTAAAACTTTAATTTTTGCCATCCCTAAATGCCTCGCGCTTGTAAATAACAGATAATCGACTTTTATGATAAAACCGACAACGGAAAAGTCCTTTAAACCGTAAAATGTTATCTATGGAAAGCCCAAAATCAAGCCATATGTTTTATGGATTATTCTGTATAGCGTATCTCGCGGCACCTATAATCAAACCGTTTGTAAGGTCACCAGCCATTGTAAGTAGCGTTCCAGATTCATCAACACCCTCAGAATATCCGTTTGCAGGGGTAGGAAGAGCATTCTCAAGATAAACAACCATGTTCCTGGCAAAGGTTGTGTTATAAATAGCAAGGAAGCCCATTGCTACTTTTGTATAAATTACAGGAGTCATATTAAAATCTGAACCATTTTCATTCAGAACAACCCAAGTTCGACCATCAGGCAAAACTACCCATTCATACACCCACTGGGTTGTAAGTGAAGACCCTTCACTAAAAGCTCGATATTGACGACCAGTAGCATTATAATACGCCTCATGAGCCAGATAAACCTGATTCGCTAAAGCCATCAATCTAGAATCATTATTATTAAGCTCAAAAACTGAACAAAGCAATGGATCACCTAAAATTGAAGCTTTAGGCAATAAAACACCTTGAGGAGTTGTAACATTTCCAGCATTAAGAATATTATTCAATATTGTACTTGCATTAGGAAGATCATTAGGCCAAAAACTTGCAAACCCGCTATCAAAATAGTAAGAATAAATACTAGTCGAGACAAGGATGTCACTCTTGATGCCGGGCACTAAAGCAGTATAGTTAGATCGCCCATTGTTCTGCCCATAAAGAACTATGTTATTTATACGCGAAGCCAAACTACTATTAAAAACTCTAAGATTGTTAAGAGCAACAAACAACCTCCCAGTATCAACAACATCAACAGGCGCCGTAGCCTTATCTGAATCTGCATGATAGTCTTCTCCATCTGTCGCTTGGTAGAACCAGTATGGATAACTAGCGTTATTTAGCTCCCGAGTTTCCAACCACGTTAAAACCTTATCCAGTCTTGCATAAGAACCCCAAGCGCCATCAGTGGTGGTCAAATTTAAATTCTGTGCATCAATAACAGCTTGAATATAAACACCTAAATCCC
>JBEKHJ010000184.1:0-2985 GCA_050012335.1 Bathyarchaeia archaeon | reverse complement strand
CGAATGCCAAGTTCCGTTCTGTCGCGTCTGAAACTCTGATGCGCCTTTGCCATTTCCTAAGACGATAAACCTGCGCTTTCTGCCCGGGCGAGAGACTTTTACCATAAATGTCTCGGTCGTGCCAATCGATGGTTGTTGATAAACCTTTGTCGTGGATTGTATATGTTAAGGGTGCTCCAACTCTGGTTCTTTTTGACCTTTGCTCATCGTCGAAGGCTCTCCATTCAGGTCCTCGGTCAGCTATTTTGGCGGCTACTACGAAACCGCAGTCCATGCATACTATTTCGGCGCATTCATAATCGCGCATAATTCGGATGCTGCCGCATTCAGGGCATGATTGTACTTTGGATGGTTCTGCTGCTTTTGCAGATTGGTCTGTTTCTTCATGTAACTTGCTATCTCTACTCATTCATTTTTTACTCCATTTCGTTTTCGAGAGAAGCAAGTACACCGGTTTATTCAATAGTTTAGCAGGTTCACTAACGGTTGGTTTAACCACCGCATAAGGAGCGGACACTGGACCTATAATATCAAAAACTTTACCGACAACGTTTAAGTTTTCATCAACAACTTCTGAGCCAATTTTAGGAGCTTTTTCGGCTTTCACAATCATGTTTTTTGACGGAGTTAACGCCCGCACTCTGCCCAATTTTTGCAAACGCGCAATTCCCCTCTCGAAAAACATGTACGTGACCGTAGTAGCTTATTTAAAGTTTTCTAAGGTCTTTAAAAGCTGAAAGTTTAGACTGGCGTTTTAGAGTCGAAAGCTTCTTAAATAAGAAGTGTGGATAAGACTGTGCCTTAAAAGGGTGAGGCTAATATGTCCAAACCATTCTATGTAAAATATGAAGTACCGAAAGAAATCGTAGATGCAGCCTATGAAGCCCTAACAATTGCTTCTAAATCAGGAGTAGTTAGGAAAGGAACAAACGAGGCCACAAAAGCTGTTGAGCGATCTCAAGCAAAACTCGTTGTAATAGCTGAAGATGTTGATCCGCCAGAAGTCGTAGCGCATTTACCTCTTCTCTGCGACGAACGAAAAATCCCATACGTGTTCGTTCCAAACAAAGACAAACTGGGCAGCGCAGTAGGCATAGACGTTCCATGCGCCGCAGCATGCATTCTCAAGGAAGGAGAAGCCGCAGGGTTAATCAAAGAAATCGTCACTCGGATTGACCAGGTTAAACGAGGATCTCAGTAATGAGTAAAGAAGCATCTGAAGAACTTAATCCGTCAGAAGTTATCCAAATCATTGGTCGCACGGGCGTCACTGGTGAAATTACACAGGTCCGAGTGCGCATCATGGAAGGCAAAGATAAAGGCAGAATCATAACACGTAACGTTAAAGGACCAGTTCGAGTTCAAGATATTTTGATGCTGCGTGAAACAGAAAGAGAAGCAAAGAAAATCACAAGATAAAACAATCAGGAGAAACTGTCATGCCAAAATCAAGAAAATGTTCGTTCTGTGGTGCTGATTTCCCAGCTGGTACAGGCATGATGTACGTTAAAAACGACGGATCTATTTTATGGTTCGATTCTGGCAAATGCAAGAAAAGCTCCTTGCAATTCAAACGAGACGCACGTAAACTCAAGTGGACCAAATACTTCGGTAAAGAAGAGAAAGGCAAAGGTTAAACCACAAGCAATCCTTCTCAATTTCCAACCCATTTTTTCATATTTATATTAAATTTGTTATTCGCTTTTTTACTGAAAACTTATCTTTTAGTCGTTTTATCTTAAATTTAAGGTGCCAACTTGCCCCTTTTTTTTACAAAGAAAGAAATGTTCGAATGGTTAAAGATAGGTAAAAAGACAATTGATATCCGAAAAGGCAACTCCCATCGTGGAGAGGTTGCTGTTTTTCAATCAGGTCCAAACGTTTTGAGGCTGAAGATAGTGAAGAAGGAAACGGGAAGGCTGACGGAAGTTGTGCGGTCGGACAATTACAGGTTGGTTCTTCCTTCTGCTATGACTCTTGGTGATGCTGTTGCTTATTTGCGTAGGCTTTACGGTGGCTACGATGGCGTTTTTACTGCTTATTATTTGTGTCATTAAAGAGTAAAGCACGGGCTTAGTTTTTTAGCGTTAGCTTTACTGAAAATGTTAAACTGTTGACTGAAAATTAGCTTTTAATATAGGGGATATTTCGTTTTTAGTAAAAATAGTGAGAAAAACGTAACGCTTAAATATCGTGCTAGTGATTGTTCATTATCTATAATGAGGAATCTAAAAATGGTAACATTCAGCGGTTGTTATACTGCATTAATAACTCCCATGACCCGTAATCGCGAAGTAGATTACGAAGGCTTACGTCAACTAGTAGATTTCCAAATAAAAGAAGGCGTAAAAGGCATACTCGCCGTCGGCACAACCGGTGAAAGCCCCACCTTAGACTGGAATGAACACAACAAGGTGATCGAGAGAACACATGAATGGGCAGGCGGAAGATGCTTAACCATAGCTGGAACAGGAAGCAACTCAACTCAAGAAGCCATCGAAGGCACAGAACACGCCCAGCACATAGGTGTAAAATGCGTCCTACTCGTAGACCCATACTACAACGGGCCAAGCTCACTAGAAATACGCCGTGAATACATCGAACCAATCGCGCAGCAGTTCCCTGAAATCCAAGTAATTCCATACATTATCCCAGGCAGAACAGGAACCCAACTTTACCCACAAGACCTCGCAATCCTTCATCAGCAATACCCAAACGTCCGCTGCGTAAAGGAAGCCACTGGTGATTTGGAAAACATGAAGTTAACCCGCCGGCTCTGCGGTGAAGACTTTGACATCCTCTCGGGTGATGATGACAAAACTTTTGCTATGATGACTTCGCCAGATATTAACGCAAGTGGCGTAATCTCAGTTACATCCAACATTGCACCCCGCGCAGTAGCCGACATGACACACTACATTCTAGACGGTAACGAAGAAGAAGCCAGCAGAATCGCCCAAGCATTGCAACCGCTATTCAGCATAG
>JBEKHJ010000183.1:0-3008 GCA_050012335.1 Bathyarchaeia archaeon | reverse complement strand
CAAAAAAAGTAGTTACCGAAGTGTTAGAAGATTTATTCACAATTCTTTTCCCAGGCTACTTGGGCAAGGCAGAAATCACCAAAGCCAACATAAAATACCACCTCGGCACCACCTTAACCTCAGTTTATACAAGACTCACAGATGAAGTGGAAAAAAGCCTAAAATACATCTGCAGAAAAGTCAGCGAGTGCCCACAGGACGTATGCCAAAAAAGAGCCTACGTTGTAGTGAAAGAACTTCTGGAAAAGTTGCCTGAAATAAGATCAATGTTAAGCGGAGACATCCAAGCCGCTTACGCAGGAGACCCAGCAGCTGTAAGCACAGAAGAAGTCATCCTAAGCTACCCATGCGTATTGGCGATAACAACTTACAGGATAGCCCACGAACTTTACCTGCGTGGTATACCGTTAATTCCGAGAATAATGAGCGAACACATCCATTCCTTAACAGGCATAGATATCCATCCGGGCGCAAAAATCGGCAAAAACTTCTTCATCGACCATGGCACTGGAGTAGTCATCGGAGAAACCACAGAAATAGGCGACAACGTCAAACTTTACCAAGGCGTAACCTTAGGCGCACTGAGTTTTCCAAAAGATGAAAAAGGAAACATTATAAAAGGAAGAAAAAGACATCCGACAGTCGGAAGCAACGTAGTTATCTATTCAGGCGCAACTCTTCTCGGACCGGACGCGATAATCGGTGATAACGTTGTCATAGGTGGAAACGTCTGGATAACCTCGCCAGTCGCATCAGGAACAAAAATAACCGTTGCTGCACGGGAACTTAAATATAAAAAAGAAAACCACAACTAAAAAGCGCTTAAAGAGATAAAAAATTAGAGTTAATGGTTACGCTTCTTGTAATAGTAAATTAAACCTATAGCGGCAACAGCAACTGACGCTCCTGAAGTAGCGGCAACAGGTCCCGTTGGGAAAGGCTCATAGGCAACAGTGAAAATTACTGTTCCTGAAGCGCCAATGTTTCCAAATGAGTCTTTCGCATAAACGGTTATGTTATGTAAGCCATTGGATAACCCTGTCAAAGTAGTATTGCCAGTGATGGTTACGTTGTCTTTTCCATCAAGACTATAGCCCACCCAATCAACAGGCTTATTCACTGTAAAATTTAAGGAAACCTCACTCGAAGTATAAATCCCATTCGCACTCATATTCATCTAACTTCACCATGAAATTGGTTTGTAACAAAAAATTTTTGGTCACATGTTTTAAGCGTGTTTTTTGACTAAAGGTGAATATTGCTTCGGCACCCTATGGTCGCATGGTGAATGTTGTTTCGGTGCCATTTAATATTTATGCATGACTAAGCACGCGGCAATAGTTGTGACTATAATATAGCCTATAGAAAAAAAAGAGCCTTCTGCCATGCATGTTGGTTATAGACCCGCCAAAAACAGCTTAAACTATAGCAGGCGGAAGTTTTCTTTCACAGTGGTCAAGACTACGTGAGTGTTTGTTCGCTCAATAAATGGCAAAGATAGCAATCGCTTAGTAAACTGCCCCAGTTCCTCTCGACTCTTAAACTTAGCAACAATAATGGCGTCTGTCAAGCCTGTTACGTCGTAGACGCTGCACACGTTGGGAATTTTAGCTATTTCATTTTCAGTTTCCACAAGCTTGCCTTTCGAAACTGTAATCTCCGTTACTACCGTCAATTGGTAACCAAGTTTTTCATGATCTAGCAAAACCGAATAGCCCTTGATGAGACCATCATCTTCCATCTTTTTAATTCGTGACAAAACAGTTCCAACTGAAACGCCTACATTTTTGGCTATTTGCCTGCTTGAAAACCTTGCATCCTCTAAAAGGCCTTTGAGAATTTTTATGTCCGTTTCATTTAACTCCATAAACATACTTCCTGCACGTTCTTTCAACTAAACCAGCCTTTTTGAAACATAATTTTAATTATCAGTTGATTATATTAATAAAAGTTTAGTTTTTTCTGCCGACCAATGAATGCTACAGTTAGGAAAAAACCATTTAAGCTTTAAAACTGCTTAGACTTTTGACAGGAAAAAGATAGTAATCTTAAATTACTAGCTCAAACCCCAATAATTTGAGCTAATAGAATGCAAATAAAATACGACACGATACTTGTACTGGACTTTGGGGGGCAATACTGCCACCTTATAGGGAGAAGAGTCAGAGAACACGGTGTCTACTCAGAAATTGTTGCCCACGACATATCGCCTGAAGAAGTTAAGGCTCTGAATGAAAAATTCAACGTTAAAGGCTTAATTCTTTCAGGTGGACCCGCAAGCGTCTACGAACCAAACGCGCCCAAACTTGACCCCCGCATTTTAGATATGAACTTACCGATTCTAGGTTTATGCTATGGACACCAGCTTTTAGCACAATTAGCCAATGGCAAAGTTGAGCCGGCAGCCTGCAAAGAATACGGAATCGCGCAAGTAGCCATCGACAAGCCAGTAGGCGTGCTGGAAGGGTTAAGTGAGAAAGAGAAAGTTTGGATGAGCCACGGCGACACAGTTTTTGCTCTGCCACCAGAGTTTGAGGTGTTAGCTCACACCGAAAACTGCCCAGTTGCAGCCTTCAGACACAAACAAAAACCAATTTACGGTCTGCAATGGCACCCTGAAGTTATTCACACGGAAAACGGCATGCGCATGCTCCGCAACTTCATCTTTCAAGTTTGCAAGTGCCAAGCTAACTGGCAAATGGAAGACCTAATAGGAAAGATGGTTGCTGAATTAAAGTCAGATGTAGGTGGAAGCAGAGCCATAATTGGCTTAAGCGGAGGCATAGACTCAAGCGTCGCCACCGCACTCGCAGCGAAAGCACTTGGCGATAAGTTAACAGCGGTTTTTGTGGACCATGGGTTCATGCGGGAAGGCGAACCAGAAGCTATCAGAGAAGCGTTCCAAAAGTTCCCAATCAACTTCATAATAGCTAACGCGCAAGAGCGGTTCATGCAGAAACTGAAAGGCGTCGTTGACCCAGAAATGAAGCGGAAAGTAATCGGGGAAG
>JBEKHJ010000182.1:0-3094 GCA_050012335.1 Bathyarchaeia archaeon | reverse complement strand
TTGTTTTTACAATCCTTTTAGCTATTGCTTCAATGGTGCCATTCGGATATGGAACGGCTGAACTCGCAATGGTGTTCATATTGACGTCTCTCGGAACCGAATTTATTCAATCAAAAGCGCTTGGAATCGCATTAATCGACAGGTTTTTAGCTGTATGGCTTATTGTTCTAATCGGCGCCATAGCTAGTCTTAGATTAGGCAAGTTAGGCTATCAAAAATCAACCACTGGAAATGAAGCGAGAATTGAGAATGCATGACTGATAGTAAATTTATGAACTGCGCGTCAAATCCGCCTGCTAACATACTTACGGTGGATGTTGAAGACTGGTATCATGGTATATCTAGATATGTTGAAGTGCCCTCACCTAAGTCAAGATTGCAGTATTCTCTTCCAATAATATTAGATCTCTTACGAGAATACAGGGCGAAAGCTACTTTTTTTGTGTTAGGCGAAGTGGCTCAAAATTTTCCTGAACTTGTAGAGCGAATCGTCGCTGAGGGTCATGAAGTCGGGTGCCACGGCTTCTCACACAGGCATATAGAAGAGATTGGGGCGGTCGCTTTTGATGAAGAAGTTCGGAAAGCCACAAGACTGCTGGAGAAAATTTGCGGGTCGCCGATACTTAGTTTCAGAGCGCCTATTTTTAGCATAACTAAGTCTACTTTTTGGGGACTCAAAATAATTAAGAAATATGGTTACATTTTTGATAGCTCTATTTTTCCGACTTATCATCCATTTTATGGTATTCCAAACGAGCCATGTCAACCACATGCTATTTCTTTCTCCGACAAGAAGAATAATGACTTAGAAGACGAAATTATCGAGTTTCCAATTTTAACGCGGAGATTTTTGAATACTAATATTCCTGTTGGTGGAGGAGCATACCTCAGGTTTCTTGGGCAGCTTTTATTGGCGAATTCCGTAATTAACATGAACACAAAAGGCTGGCCTGCCACGATATACATTCACCCATGGGAGTTGGATTCCTTTGTTCCCAACGTGAAATTCAATCCTGCAATAAGGTTCATCACTTTTCATAACGTTGGTAAAACTAAAAGGTATTTGGAAACTCTACTAAGGACTTTTAAATTTGTTTCAATTAGAGACTTTTGCAGGGAGATATAACATGACTGTTGTTGCTGTTATTCCAGCGTATAACGAAGGAAAAACCATCACAAAAGTGCTTGAAGCAACAATACCTAATGTTGACAAGATAATCGTAATAGATGATGGTAGCATAGACGACACATACGAAAAAGCAGTGGAAATTGCGACACACGTCATAAGTAATGGAACAAACAAAGGTTACGGCAACGCTTTGAAAAAAGGGGTCGAAAAAGCGATGCAGATTGGCGCCGACTGGATAGTTGCTTTAGATGCAGATGGCGAGCATAACCCCCAAGAAATTCCGAAACTTCTGAATGCTGCAAAGCAAAAGAATGCTGATGTGGTGCTCGGGTCGCGTTTCCTAAGAAATGGTGAGGCAGTCAAAATGCCCTTTATAAAACGTGCCAGCAATGCAATAAGCACGCTTATGTTCATGCTTCTCTATAGAGTGAAATTAACGGATTCACAGTCTGGTTTTAGAGTTTACAAAAGAAGAGTGTTTGAACTCGTAAGCTACTCTCAAAACGGCATGTTGCTTAACACAGAGATACTCATAGCATCTGCTAAGCGTGGATTAAAGCTAGTAGAAGTTCCGATAATCTCGATTTCAAGCGGAAGAAAATTTGGGAACCACCAATCTAAGGAAATTGTTGCCTATCCTCTTCTTTTGGTCAGAGGCTATAGGAAAAAGTTTTCGTTGGAGTAAATTTGATGAGAGTATAAAGGGTTAAATTGTAATAATTGCAGTCTGTCTTGAGGGTTATTCGATTTTGCTCAAAGCTTTAATTATTTAATTGGAAAAATGCTTTAAGTAATAATGAAGCACTAAGACAAGCAAAAAGCTTGAGGACACGAACTTGGCACGACCATCATATTCCTTTAGCCTGACACTCCTTGTCCTCTTACTATGTTCATTAGGGATTGTTTTTCCATCTCAGATAAATGACTACTTGCCTTCAAGAATTCTTGTCCTGTCAGCTGGGATAGTTCTTCTCTTTTTCCTAACAGGGTATTCAACTATTAAATTGATCAAGAAATACTTGCCATCACAAAACAATCTTTTGGAGCAATTGTGCTTATCCATAGGTCTTAGCCTGGTCATAGTTATTATCGCTACATCCATCTTAAGCACGTACTTAGTTGTTTCCAGCTTTTCAGTTCTTTTAACCTTAGGCGGTCTTTCGCTGGCCTTTTCGATACTCAGCGAAGGACCATGGTTCCGCCTTGGTGACCGCAATTCATTTCCAAAAAGGGAGGAACCACCCTCAACCAAGCGCACTAAGTTTTCTGAGCCTGCTTCGGTCGCATTAATTGCTTTATGGGTCGGTATAGTCTGTTTTGTCTTTTTCATCCACCCATTTCTGTCAGGTCAGTCCAACGGCTTGGCTTACTCCTTTGCCACAAACAATAATTTGGCAGATTTGGTTCTGTTGGTTTTAGTTACTTCTCTTCTGATTTATCGGTTCCGGAACGAAAAGAAACTGGCCGGTTTTGTAACAGTGCTAGTTTTGACAATAGCCTTATTGCTGTCTCTGAAGGCAAGAAGCTATCCTGCACTTGTCTCCTTCGGGCTAGGAGACAGAGTGGGAATTGACAGCTGGGATTCGCTGGGGCACCTGATTGCTTTTCTAGGCAGCGGCAGATACTCACTTACTGAGCCGTTTCTTTGGTTGGTTAGAAATGGACAGATTATGGCGTCTCCCAACCCGTTTCCACCAGGCTACTTTAGCTTAATGGGTGCAACAGCTATGTTGTTGCAGGTGGATCCGCTTACTCTGACAAGAAGCGTCTTTCTTTTCGGCGTTCTGCAAACACTCTTCATTTACTTGCTTACCAAAAAACTCACGGGAGACACAGTCAAGAGTCTCATAGCTGCGCTGCTTATAGCGTGTGGCACAGCAACAAGTGAAAACATAAAATTTACAAGCGGTGCCTTATCGCCAATAGCAGGAATTGGACTCGCGCTTGTACCTTTGGGTTTATATC
>JBEKHJ010000181.1:0-3104 GCA_050012335.1 Bathyarchaeia archaeon | reverse complement strand
TGCGTCTGCTTTTGATGTTACTCTCGGTGAAATCCATCTGCCTGAGTCATAATAGTGTCGCCAAACAAATCAGCGGATGGCTTATAGCCACCGCTGACTTCGGTCGTTGAGGCTGTAGAAAAAGTCCCCAAGCAGATTCTCGGGCGAGATGCAGAAAAAAGTGACCTCATAGAATGCGCCACAATCAACGATCTCATGCCTGGGACGGGTCAAAGTGACCCCCGAAAACACCGGTCTCACTCGTCAAAAGGACTTTTCAGACAGGGTCGTTAGCGCGGCGCTGCGCGCGGGGCTAACGACCGAGTTGGCGGTCCCTACGGGTTCTGCTCGGCCGTTCGATAGGAAACGAAATCAACTAGAAAGACGACATATTCTACGGCATGCAGCGATACATTGCGGTTACGACTTAAACGTTGGATATATTGAAAGGAGGTAAGATGTCAAAAATAATTCTATTTACTGGGGGTGGAATAGGAGTGCCGGTAGGTCTTCCAACTACTACAGACTTTGTCTCGACAATTACAAAAATAAGGGACAATAATCCAATATTAAAATACGTATTTGAGTATCTTGGTAAATCAAGTAATGATATAGAAAAACTGCTCTTTACCCTTGAGGAACTTAATAGAGAAGATAACTCAACGTTTAAAATAATCAAGAATGTAGTAACTGAAGGAAACCTACCAGAAACCGTAAAGATTATGGAGAACATTTCTTCCTTCAATTCTCAGGTCAAGAATGCGATAGACTCTATAAAAAAGGAAATTTTCAATAAGCTCAATAATTTTAACAGAATAAAAGCTTTCTCTCTTTACTACAATTTATTTAAAGAAATAACGACTGCAGTTCCAGGATATAAACTATCCTTCTCTACCACGAATTACGATCTCACATTTGATGATGCATTTCAAAGCGATACCGCCAAATGGGATGATATCGGTATTAAAAAAATAAATGATTTCTTCGTAGAAGATCGTGGCAGATTTATTTTAAAAACGGGCTTCAGGAAAGATAATGATGACGATATGACATTTGTCAAAATACATGGTTCGTTGAACTGGCATTATGACAGTGGGAAAAACATCACAAAATCAGGGGGCGTCACAACTCCTGATGATCCAAACACAATGCCATTAATTTACCCTGGGTTTAAAGGCTTTATTGAAGATGAGCCATTTAAGGCATTTCACGATCATCTTGCAGCTGATCTTGACAAAGCCTATGCGGCGATATTCATAGGGTTTGCTTTTAGGGACCAGTACATTAATTTTATGCTAGAAAATGCACTAAGGAGAAGGCAGGCTAAGAAAAATGCTTTGTTCGTTCAATGTTTTAATCCCGCCCGGATAGACGAATATCCATCGAACTCCAGACTTCCTTATTTTGCAAAAGAATTTAAGGATATGTTTTTCTTGTACAATGAATCTTTCGAGGTAAAAGAAAATCCTCTTTCCATTATTGGCAAAGCCTTGCATCAAAAACTCCGCTAACTTAGGGCGAACAGTAAGAGTCGAGTCTCAACTCCAGACAACGTCAGGATTGATACTCGCCCCTTATTCTTCCCACAGGGCTCCCTACTTAGGGACGTTCGGTCAAATACAACTCTCCATGCCAAAAGAAAAGATCTTAGCTGCTGCTCGCTAACGCGGATACCGGTTCAAACAGAAATTGACATTGCCGAATGGGAGGAGTAGGATACACCTAGATGCTAAGATAACCAAGAGGTTTATGAGATAATGAATGATAGATGAGTTGATGCTATAAGAGTGAGTTGAGGTTGAGGCGGAGGGTCCTGGAGTTAACGGTGTCGTCGAGAGAAGTGGCTGACAAATGGACAAAGATTTATGTTGCATTTGAAGCAACGTCCCCGGTCTCAGATAGTTGCCATCCGTTAGGCAACAGAAAATAAAGGATAAGATATGCCAACAATCAAACTACCATACGTGCGAGTACCAGCTGATGAAGAAAAGTACGGAAAAGGTTTTTCGTTGAATTCATTAAGTGAGGAACAATTTGATTCATTCAATTATAAAATTCTAGGCCTTGGTGATCCATCGATAGATGGTGAATATATACAGTCCCTTGCTGCATTTTTTTGACTTAGAAGGTTTTACTGATTTTTGTAATCAAATTGGTTCTCACCTTGTGATTCCGGAATTCCTAAATAGATATTTCCAGTGGTTATTTAGCACACTGAAAACTCAATTTAGAGAAGGCAAATCAGAGGGAAAAGTCCGTATTTTTGGCAGTCTTCCATTCTTTGCGAAATTTCTTGGTGACGGAATATTGTTCCTTTGGAATACAAGATATAGTGGTGGTTTCTCTGGAATATGTAATATTGTTGGAAACCTGATGGCCATCAAAGACGCGTATATGACTGATTTTCTTGAAGACATACAGACACATGTTGCAAAACCTCCAAAGATGCTTCGTTGTGGGATTGCCAGAGGACAGATCATTTCGATTGGCGATGGAAGCGATTATGTTGGCTCTTCCATAAACGTTGCTTCAAGGCTTCAAAAATTAAGTAGTCTATCTTTTGCGTTATCAAGAAGAGGGTTTGACCTGTCAAAGAACATAACTCATCCCATCAGAAAACTACTTATTCTTAAAAAGGTAGATTTACGTGGACTTGGTAACGAAGAACTTATCTATATAGAATCAACCGAGTTTGATAAATTAACTCCAGTTGAGAAAGAGACCTTTATTGATCCGTGAGTCTCATTGGAAGGTGTTGCCTAACCAGGCGCTAGCGGATCACGCAAACGGCGCGCTCCCGCTGAAGCCGGTCGTTGAGGCTGTAGAAAAGTCCTGAAAGCATGATAATATCGCCATATACTTGATGGTGGGGAACCAAGAGACCGCTTGGTAAGAAGAGGAGATATATGGCGAGATACAAAAAGTTTGATTATCCCCAGGGGAAGTTCATACCGATAGATTTTGACAAACAGATACTACCTGGGGGCCATTGCCGTGAGTGATCACCATGCTCAGCCCCCCCGGCAATCAATTCGGCAATATACTTCGATGTTTCCTGCACTGCTTCGTACTGTGAAGACAGCGCGATGTGGGTTTTATCTTTTATTAAAGAGTTCCCCCGATGG
>JBEKHJ010000180.1:0-3120 GCA_050012335.1 Bathyarchaeia archaeon | reverse complement strand
AGCGATAGCGGAAACTATAACGGCCATGAAAACAACAAGAAGGATTATGTCTCTTGTCTTGAACTCTTTTTCTTCAATAGTTGCAGCTAATTTTCCCTCGACACGCTTGTTAAGAAGCATAGCGACAGTAACCACAATCAGCAAGGCGATTGGCATGGCAATGTCAAGAGACGGCATAGAGAGCAAAATAATCAACGATGCATTTATTTCTTTAGCTAAAAACCAAAAAAACATTCAGACAAAACACTAATTCTATGCCCCGAGGCTGCACTGGCTCCTTTCAGCGGCTGCAAGAGAAGGGGTAGGCACAATTTGTTTGGGCGTTTGAGTAACAAAATGAGGGGGAGGGATAGGTATCTTTTTAGACCTAGTTTTCACAGCTAAAAAGAGGGTACCCCTAATAATTCAAAAGCGCAAAAACAGATTATTTAGTAATTAAATTGCATGTTCAAAATAGCTAACGAAGCCAAAAGCGCCTCTTCGGTCCTAACTGTCACGGTTCCCTGCGCAGGAATCATGTTTACAACAAAATCAACAATCGCCTCAAGCTCTGCGCCTTCCTCTTTGGCAATTTCATGCAAACCACGCGATGGAGCGCCAAACCCTAACAATATTTTTCCGGCAATTTCCCATTTTTTCCCCATCTCACCTGCAACATCCATGAATTTATCACCAACCCGTGCAGTAGCAATAGCCAAATCAAACTCGCCGCTCGTCACAAGTTGCCCGAAAGGTCGTTTTTCCGCACGAACCCTGAAACCCCAATAAACGGGAACATCATCCCGATTAACGGTTTGCACTTCAACTTGCTCGCCAGCCTTAACAACTTGCAGCGTTAAGCGGTCGCCTACAGCGAACTGTTTTTCCCTCAAAAGAGCCGCTTGGTCAACGCCTATGTCCACAAGCAAGCCTTCTTTAGCTTGAGACAAAACCACGCCTTCACGATACTCACCAGCCTTCAAATCCTTAATTTTACCGCTCACAGGGTGATGAGGTGTACGCAGCGGCGGCAAAATCCCCGCAAATTGCAATCGAGGCTCAAGTTTGAAGAGTCTTTTGCGGAGATACTGTGGCGTTTCCAGGTAATTTAGCAAGAGAGCGATAAAATCCATGTCTCTTGCCTGATTGGCTTTAGGGTTGTCTGGGTAAACTATGATTTCGTCCACCCTGAAAATCGCTGCTGCCCTTCCAATCAAGCCGATTTTTGAGGTTTTCTCTCGCAAATGCGGAGTGTCTGAGATTACGGATGCTGGAATGGCGATTGCAAGTTTCTTTTTATCCATCACGCTTTCGCTTCCTACCGCTTGGTTAATTGTTTCTCTGCGTTGAGCTTAAAAGTAGGGGATGAGATATAAAACTGCGGGTTACTGGAGGATTGAAAATTTGGCAAAACCCCTTTTAGATGACATTGAAAAAATAAAAACTGTCGATAAAGCAAGCATGATTAATTTTTGTATGAATTCCGCTAAGCTTTACAGTGAAGCCGCTAAATTAGCCAATAAAATCAAAGTAAACTTCTCCCAACCTGACAATGTTATAGTTGCTGGCATGGGCGGCTCAGGAATCGGCGGCGACCTACTGAAAGATTGGATGCGAAACAAAACAACTGTGCCGATTGAAGTTAACCGCGAATACCAGCTACCGGCTTACGCAGGCAAGAAAAGCCTCGTGTTAATAACCAGCTACTCAGGCGACACAGAAGAATCCCTGAGCGCTTTTCTTGACGCGTTGAAGCGGAAATGCATGATTTACTGCATAAGCAGCGGCGGCGCCCTGCTGGAAAACGCTGAAAGGCTTAAGGTACCGTACCTGCGTGTTCCCGGCGGTATGCCTCCGCGAGCAGCGCTTCCCTACCTGTTCGTTCCTCTGCTGATTTTCATGGAAAAAATGGGTTTGGTTTCAGGCGCCTCCGAAGAACTCTCTGAAGCCTTGGCGCTTCTAGAAAAAATTGGCAGGGGTAATTCTCTTGAGAAACCAGCTAAAGAAAACTTTTCTAAAACCTTAGCTTTAAACATCGGGCAGACCGCTCCTGTGATTTATGGTTTCGGTTTTTACCGTAGTGTAGCAGAGCGTTTTAAGCAGCAGTTCAATGAGAACAGTAAGGTTCCTGCGAAGTGGGAGGTTTTCTCTGAGCTGAACCATAATGAGATTGTGGGTTGGGAAAGGGCTGGTGAACTTGGCAAATGTTTCTCTGCAATCTTCATTAGAGACAGAGATGAGCCCACAGAAATTCGCAGCAGAATTGAAATTACAAAAGAGCTTGTAGGTCAAGCTGGCTTGGGACTGTTTGAAGTACCAGCTCAAGGCAAAAGCCCATTGGCAAAGATGCTATCAACCATTTGCATCGGCGACTTCACAAGCGTGTACTTGGCTGTTTTGCACGGGGTAGACCCGACGCCTGTTAAAACCATAAACTATCTGAAAGATGCACTGAAAGAAAATGGCGTTAAAGAGAAAATAATAAGCGAATTATCAAAGCTCAGCTAACTTGAACGTTTTAAGCTACGAACTTGGCAAATTCTGCTTCTGCAACCCCAAGCGGCACCATTTGCGGTGGACGTTTAAACGCATAAGCACACACTGGCTCTACGGCACCTTTTAGCTTCTTGTTTAACGCAAGTTTCACGGCTCGCACTACATCAAAGAGCACTGAGCCAGCGTTTGGTGCGTCAACAGTTTGGAATTTGAGGTCAATCTTCATTGGTGCATTGCAGAAGTACACGCCGCTTATCCAGAAGTAACTATCACGCTTGTTCTGCAGGAAATCCACGTAATCAGTTGAGCCAGCCACAATTTCAGCTTTGTAGGGTAATGATGCGGCTACTGACTCAGTTTTTATGGTACGTTTCGCATCACGTGTGCGGTCTAAAGTGTCAACGGATTCTGTTCCTCCGCCAACGTCAAGCTGGTAAGTCTCATCTATTCTTACCCCATTATCTGAAAGCAGCTTAAGCAGCGTTTTGTGCAAAGTGGTTGACCCAACCTGATCCACCAAGTCGTCGCCGACAAGAGGAAGCTTTGCATCAGCGAACCGTTTAGCCCACGCCGCGTCACTGGCTATGAAGTTTGGCGTAGTGTTAACGAAAGCGCATCCTGCTGCTAAGGCTTGTTCAGCGTACC
>JBEKHJ010000179.1:0-3148 GCA_050012335.1 Bathyarchaeia archaeon | reverse complement strand
CAGAGAAACCGTAGCTTGGCCTTATCATGTTAGCTATGTAAACTGAGGGAATTCTCCATCTATGAGCAAGTCGAAGCGCGTTTATGTCACCATCGGCGATAAGAATGTCCGGCGCAATATCACGAATGTTTTCTCTAAGGTCATAGTAACGATGTATAGTTTCCATTGCATTGGAATTTTTTATTTCAAGCCTATTTTTTTCCATGTTAAACAATGGAAGAGGAAATAAAACGTTGATTAGTGAGGCGGAAGTGATTATGCCGTAAGCGTTCTCATACCAGGATACTGGCGTGCATTTGTAAACATTTCTAAATTCCTTTTGGAGCATCTGGTAAGCTTTGCCGCCTGAGAAAAAGAACAGTTCATGACCATTTTTCTCAAGCCTCTTTCCTAATGGTATGATACGGGAAACATGGCCTAAGCCAAGTTCTGAACAGCTTAATAGCAGTCTCATATGCTTACAGATAAGTTGGTGATTTATTTTAACTATCCCTTATTCTGCTGAAAAAAAAATGTGCCAATAACTACCATGCAAGTTCTTGTGGTTACTGTGTTGTCTTGAAATCATCTGGCTTATGCCACAATTTTTTGTCGTTAATTAACAACACTATTACTATGGACTAAACGTTTTTCGAAAACGGCGTGTTCTGGTTATATGAACAAAATGAAAATTTCTTTTTGGTTAATTGGCGACCTCCAGGGTCCTGGCAATTATTGCGGTTTAGGATGGAGAAAGGCGAGGTTCTGGTTGATTCGCGTGGTTGCATGAGTTTTCAGCGTTAGATGAGGAGGGTAGTCCTCTTTTTAGCTATGTAAATTAGGTCTAAAAAGAGGGTAGGGGGAGGGTAAGGTCATTTTTGTTGGTGAATTTCTATATCAAAATGAGGTATCCCTTTGATCGGTCGGATTTCCAAAACAAACTTTTGTATGCTGGTTGCGAACGGAGGGAAAAAAAGCAAGCAATTTAAAGCATAGTTGATAAAGTACAGTTATGTTTGTTCCTCGAAAAATTCTGGAAGAAAAGCTCAGGCAAATACTTGCTGAGGACATAGGGCAAGGTGATGTAACAGCCCAAGCAATTATTCCCCCAAATTTAAACGTAAAGGCAATAGTTATAACTAAAGAGGAAGGCGTAGCGGCTGGAATTGAAGAAACAATCATTCTCGCTGAATATTTAGGATTAAAAGTTAAAGCTAAAGTTGCTGATGGAGAAAAAATCAGAAATAAGCAGGTATTAATGGAAATTTCAGGAGATGCCCGAACCATTCTCTCGGCTGAGAGAACTATGCTAAATCTTCTTTCACGAATGAGCGGCATCGCAACCATCACGCGAACGCTAACAGAGAAACTTGGAAAAACAGGTGCGAAAGCGAAAATTGCGGCGACACGTAAATCAGCACCGGGATTGCTTTATTTTGACAAAAAAGCGGTAACCATAGGGAGCGGAGACCCACATAGGCTTCATTTGGATGATATGATTTTGATTAAAGACAATCATATTGCAATAGTTGGAAGCCCTGAAGAAGCAGTGAAAAAAGCAAAAGCAAACGCTTCTTTCACCAAAAAAATCGAGGTTGAAGTTACAAAAGCTTCAGATGTCTTGAAAGTTGCACAGGCAGGAGCAGACGCGATAATGCTTGATAACTTCTCAATCGAGCAGGTTAAAGATGCTGTAGGTTTGCTGAAGAAGGCGGGCTTTTTGGGCAAAGTAATTTTGGAGGCAAGCGGTGGAATCACGGCTGAAAACAGTATGGATTATGCAATGGCAAAAGTCGATATCATCAGTATGGGAGAAATAACTCATAGTGTCAAAGCGCTAGATATCAGCTTAGAAATTACTGAAAAATAAAGAAAAAGTTGAAACCCTTTAACCTCCAATAGAGATCAGCCACGTTTCAACGATAGCTCCAACCACAAGCAAAAGTGCGCAAATCCCAATTAAAATGCCAGTGTTTTTAAGCTCTCGCCATCGACCTTGCAGCAGTCTACGGAACAACCAGATACTTTCAGTAATGCCGATTGAATAAGATGTAAATTCTAACCAAAACACGGGTGTAATAACCAGAAGTGCAAAACCTAAGAACGGAGAGTATCCTTGTACGCTGGCAATAGCACCCATCGCCATGCCGGTATCAAAAAGTATCAAGAAGCCCAGTATTGGTCCAATGACGGGAACGAACATTAGCAAGCAGATATAGAAGTTGTTTAAGAAAATATATTCAGGTAATGTGCCATTAGCTTGGTTTGTGGTGAGTGTTTGATTTACGCCATTACTTATTTGCTTCGCGTCTTGAGCGCTAAGCGGCACCAAAGATCCAATGATAGTTAATAAGACCGCGATCACGAAAATTATTATCGTAGAATAGATTCTCTTGCGCCTCGGCGAAGCGTTCTTCCATAAAGATAAATCAAGCTTCATGACATGAACCTTCTTTTTAGCTTAAGGGCTTAATTTTTAATGCACGGAATCCTCGTGCACAAGGATTTAACGTTTCTGATAATTTAACCTTTGTTAATACATTTTCAACATCTATGGCATAACTGCGCACATCATGCTCAGCAGCTATGAGTGAACTAAGATACACGCGGTCTTCTTGAATTATTGGCTGGCACAATAAAGGTAAACCCAACAAAACAGGCTCTTTTTCATCCACCGCTTTTTTGCAAGCATAAAGAATCGCTTCTGCACCAGCCGTCAACTCAGCAATCCGCACAGGAACACTCTCTTTACCAATAGCCAACGTGTCCACGTCATAGAGCCGTTTGATTTCGCCAGCAATTTTCCTAAGCCTAGGCAAAATCTTGAGAATGTTTTGCCTTCCGGTTCTTGACGCACGCAAGTTTAAAAGCTCAACCGGCGATAACTCCTCAATTGAGACACCCCCAAGCGACATATCCAAATGCACAACATCAGCCTTCATTTTATCAAGCAAACTTCTGCAAAGCTCAGCCTCATGCACTATCACTTCAAACCCACTCTCAACTTCCCTAAAAATCGGTTCAGCCAACCGAAAAGATGGTTCCCTATACGGTGGATTAACCAGCACCGAAACAGAAGCAACAAGGTACAGTGGCTTAAACTGTGGGTCCAGTATTGCTGCTGCAGAATCCGCCGATATAACTCTCAAGTCTTACACCTAACAATAAT
>JBEKHJ010000178.1:0-3249 GCA_050012335.1 Bathyarchaeia archaeon | reverse complement strand
GCCCAAAATGGATTCGGTGATTTCATATTTTGTTATTCCGAGTTCCGCCATGACTGGCTCAACGCGTTGCTTCACCATTACCCAGATTTCTTCGCCGACTTTCACTTTCACGTATTCGGCAGTTGGCCGAACAGCAAGCATAGTGTCTGTTATTATAGTGAAGGGCATCGTTGTCCAAACAAGGAAAAACTCGTTTTTGCTGCCTGCGACTTTGAATTTAAAGTATAATGAGGGGTCTTCAACTTCTTTGTAGCTGCCTTCGTAACCGACTTCGGCGCTGCTGAGCGAGGTTTGGCAGCCGGGGCAATAAGCTACAACGTAATGTCCTTCTTCAAGGAGGTTTTGTTCCCATGCGCGTTTGAGAATTTGCCACTCGCGCTCAATGTACTCGTCTTTGTAAGTCCAGTAAGCTTTCTCCTGATTGATAAATACGCCCAGGTTTGTGTCGGCTTCAAGCCACATCCTGTGATAGCGCATGATGGCTTTTTTGCATTCTTCAATGAAGCGTTCTTGACCAACACGCTCGACAAGTTCACGCTTGTTTTTAACGCCGAGGAGCTTCTCAACCTCGAGTTCCACAGGCAAGCCTTGGCAGTCCCATCCAGCCCAAAACGGCATATAGTAGCCCTGCATGGTTTTCCATCGGTAACGAATATCCTTCATCACCCTGCCGCGAGCGTGACCGATGTGTGGGATGCCGTTGAGTGTGGGTGGTCCTTCCACGTAACCTAAAATGCCCTTAGCATCCTTCTCAAGAAGCTCAAGCTTTTGGCGGATGTGGTTTTTTACCCAAAATTCACGCATTTCCTTTTCCAATTGAAGCGGAGCGTAATTTGTTGGTAAAGTTGTTGAATCGTTATCTTCAGTGGCAGTCACGGTTTTCATCCCGTACCGCAAAATAGGATAAAAGACTATATAAAAGTATAAAGTGTCATAGCGGATGAGCACATAGAGCTACAGTGCTCGCAAGAAACTTTCCTCAGAGGGTAATTTGTTACTTTCCATTTTTCTTCTGTTTACAATTTGGCCAAAATCTATTGCGATTCAGCATTCGAATAGGCATCGTATTGCGGTTAAAAACTCGCCAAATAGACCCTATCCCTTCCCCCTCTATGATAGAAGCGATAGCGAAGGACACCCTCTTTTTGCCTCAAAAAAAACCAAACAAAAAGTACCCCCTACTGGCTGTCATCTTAATCAGCGAAAATAGCAATCTAACTTATATCTAAAAGTAAGTTAACATTAGCTAATCAAACGAAGAAACACCGATTAAAGAAGTGTACTGAATGGGAAAGTTTCGGTTAGCCGTCTTCAACACTCAGCCGCCTCACTTGTACTTTGGAGGAGTGGAAAGGCGGATAATCGAAACAGCCAAGCGACTGCAAACTCAAGCGGACATCACCGTTTATAGTGGCACTAAAGCAGGATTCAAAAAACCTATGGATATTAACGGTGTAACCGTTGTTCCATGCTATTCAACAGATAAACTCTTTCCATTGGATAACTGGTTTTTCAACAGAAGCCTATTCAAAAAAGCCAGCACTATCAACGCTGATGTCTATGAAGCACACGCAGTAAGCGGCTATGGACTTTTAAATGCGCTAAACAAGCAAGGCATCAAGCGGCCATTCGTACATACGATTCACGGTGTCCTCGCTGACGAATATGAACAAGCAAGAGAAAACGGGTATCAATCATTCAGGAGCAGGATTGCTAACTATTTCATGCATCGGCTTGCCAAATTAGAAGGAGAAACAGCGAAAAACGCAACGCTAATAGTCACAATAAGCAAATACTCGCTTGAAAAAATACAGAATTATTATGGTGTTGACGCAGCAAAGGTCAGGATTGTTCCAAACGGGGTTGACCCAGAAGAATTCAAGCCAGTTGCAGAGACAGACAGAGAGGGGGGTAGGAGACGGCTTGGGTTAGGCAGTGAGCCCTGCGTGCTTTTTGTGGGCAGTTTAATTCCTCGGAAAGGCTTGCCTTTTCTGGTTGAAGCAGCCAAAAAAATCGTCAAAGAACACAGTGAAACCAAGTTTGTTATCGTTGGTGAAGGACCATTAAAAAGTCAACTGCTCAGTAACCTTGAGACGGCTAATCTTTCAGGCAACTTCAAGTTCTTAGGCAACGTTAAAGAAGACATGCTTCCAGCCGTGTATAATTCCGCTGACGTGTTTGCTTTGCCGTCAATTCAGGAAGGGCAAGGCATAGCGCTACTTGAAGCGCAAGCATCAGCTAGGCCTGTTGTGGCTTTTGACGTTGGCGGAGTCAACGAAGCCGTCCGCAACGGCGAAACAGGTTTACTGGTTAAGCGGGGCAGCAGTGAAGAGTTGGCGGATGCGTTGTTGAAGCTTCTTTCAGACAAGGTTTTACGTGAAAAAATGGGCGCTAGCGGTCGAAGATTTGTGATTGAAAACTTTAATTGGGATATTTGTGCTCAAAAAATGCTCAACGTTTACCGTGAAGCGTTAGCAATATGAGACGTTGACTGATTTTGCTAACTTTTTAAAGTCGTACTCGCTTATCCACTCGGTTTTAAGGTACAAGCAGATTCTTTCCTCGCTCAAGCCGAGGCGTCTTGCTTCTTGAACAGTGTAACGGTAAGCTTCAATCTCTGTGGGTCGTTCAACGTAATCGTATCGGGGGTCAAAGAGTTCTCTTCCGTCTAGAAACTGTTTAACATGATATAACTCGTGGATTAAGTCCAAGTAAATGTCAGTTTTATTGCCATTGCTAAGGTAATTTTTGCTTATTACAAGGTGCCCGTCGGAGCCGTCCACGTACATGTAGCCGCCAACCCAGCTGAGCTCAACCTTGAGGTGATGGAGGACTTCGTCGGTTTTTTCGCCAAAAATACCTTTCACTGCATTTAGATTTTCAAAATCCTTGAAATAATCAGCGAAAATTACAGTGGAGCTCCCAATGCTAAGTACGTTAACGGGGAGTCTTCTAAACAAACGCAATATTCTAAATGTGACGTATTCTACTGCTGGCAAAGCATACAACCGCTCCTATTTGAAATTTGAGAGATACTCAAGCCTCATTCCTCGGCGCACCAAATCAGCAAGGTTTTCTACGGTTCCTACACTGGCGTCAATGTTATTGTGCACCGGGTGGCTCCACATGCCTTCTGGGGCAAGGTTAAACTGTAAAGGTACTTCCGTTATAACGTTATATTTTTGGTTCAAATTTTTAATCAATTTTCCCTCTCTGCAAGCAGTACGGGCACAAGAGTAGCTTTGCAAC
>JBEKHJ010000177.1:0-3262 GCA_050012335.1 Bathyarchaeia archaeon | reverse complement strand
CTTTGAGGTAAAGAATCCTGTTGCCTTTGACAAGGGCGTTTCTGTAGCAGAAAAATCAGTTATCGGTCCATACGCCATTTTGGGAAAAAACGTAACTGTTGGCAAAAATGTGCAAATAAGCAACTCCGTAGTTTTTCCAGACGCAGAAATTGGTGATTTTGCCTCAGTTAACGGAGCAATAATCGGCGAAGGAGCACGAATTGGAAAACATGTTAAAATCAGCAGCGGTTGCATAATTGGGGACCGAGCAAAAATCAAAGATAACCTTCACCTTTCGGGAGAGTTTGCTGTTTGCCCAGCGAATGAAGTCTCTGAAAACATTTTAAAACCTAAGATTAACTGTTAATTAAGAATGAGCTGAAAATTTATGAGCGCAAGAAAACTTTTTGGAACAAACGGTATCCGAGGACTTGTCAACGTAGAATTGACGCCTGAAATGGTCATAAAAGTTGGCTGTTCCATTGGAACTTTTTTTGGAAGAAAAAATTTACTATTAGGATATGATGCTAGAACCAGCGGTCCAATGTTTGCTAGAGCAGTGATTTCTGGTTTAACCGCTACTGGATGCAATGTGTTTTTCGCTGGGATGGCGCCAACGCCTGCACTGCAATATGCCGTTAAAAACCACAAGATGGATGGCGGAGTAATAATAACCGCTTCCCATAATCCGCCTGAATATAACGGTATTAAAGTCATTTGGAGTGACGGCATCGAAACTTCACATGAGCAAGAAGTCGAAATAGAGAACATTTACTTTGATAACAAAATAGTGTTTGCAGAATGGGACAAGCTTGGGACATTGCGTGAGTTGCCTGGAATTAACGATGAATACGTCCAAGCCATAGAAAAACAGGTTAATCCTGCAAAAATAGCAGAAAGGCACTTCCACGTTGTTGTAGACGCAGCTAATAGCGTGGGTGGCCTCACAGCACCGCCATTGTTGAGGGAACTTGGCTGTAAAGTAACCAGCATCAACGCTAATATTGACGGCACTTTTCCGGGAAGATTGCCAGAGCCCAGACCCGAGAGCCTCACTGATTTGGCTTCAACTGTGAAAGCAATCGGTGCAGACTTGGGTGTCGCTTTCGACGGTGATGCTGACCGCTCAATATTTGTCGATGAAAATGGTGTAATTTACTGGGGAGACAAAACCTTCGCAGTAATTATAAAACAGTTCCTCATCAAAAACCCGGGCGCAAAAATAGTTACGCCCGTAAGCTCTTCTACGCTAATCAAAGACACTGTAGAAGCTTACAAGGGCGAGTTAATTTGGACTAAAGTGGGAAGCGTTACGGTTTCCCAGAAAATGAAAGAGTTAAACGCTAAATTGGGCGGAGAAGAAAACGGCGGAGTTTTCTATGGTCCGCATCAAGCAGTTCGTGATGGAGCAATGACAACCGCATTGCTGCTTAACATAATGGCTGAAACTGGAGAGAAGCTATCTAAACTTGTTGCTGAACAACCGCAATATTTCCTTGAAAAAGGAAAAATCGAGTGCCCTGATGAAAAGAAAGAAGTTTTGCTGCAGAAACTGTTTGAACAAGTAAAAGGCGAAAACATTAGCACAATAGATGGAGTAAAAATTTGGTTCAGCGACAACAGCGCCATCTTGATTAGGCCAAGCGGGACGGAGCCGGTTTTCAGGTTGTATGCTGAGGCGAAAAGCCAAGAAAAAGCATTAAAGCTAGTTGAAGACTACAGTTTAAGGCTTAAAAAAATCCTCGAAACCGTATAGCAAGCCCCATTGCAAATTGGAGAAACCAGTTAATGCCCACAGTTCTAAACCTAAAACCAGACGAGATAGACACGAGCGAGAAACGCTCAAAATACACTGTGAGCGTTATAGGATGCGGACAAAAAGGAATCCTTTTCGCTAACGCCTTCGCTGACGCAGGCTTCAAAGTTGTATGCTCAGATGCCGACCCCAGCGTGATAAAAAAAGTTGCAAAAGGAAAAACACCTTTTCCAGAACAAGAAGTTGAAGGCAAGCTAAAAAGTCTAATCAACTCAGGGCAATTAACCGTCACGAGCGACATAAAAAAGGCTGTTTCACAAGGCGACATAATAATCATAACTGTACCAGCAAAAGTTGACGATAAGAAAAAAATTGATTACTCAGAAGCAGTAAACGCTTGCAAGCAAGTTGGAGCCGTACTCCGCCCGAGTGCACTGGTTATTTATGGTGATGTCGCAGGTTTCGGTTTCATTGAAGGAATAATGAAGGAAACATTGGAGAACACATCAGGTCTCAAGGTGGGGCAGGGTTTCGGTTTAGCTTACATTCCGATACGCAACTCAGACGCAAAGCTCATCAAGCCGATGGCCAATTTGGAGTTGAAGGTTGCTGGAGTTGAAAAAACCAGCCTAGACGCAGCAACAAACATTCTGAAAACAATAACGAAAAACGTTAAACAAATAAGCGATGTCAAAACAGCAGAAATAGCAACGCTTTTCACAGTTGCAAAACAAGACACAAACACAGCCTTAGCTAACGAGTTGGCGGTTTTCTGCGAAAACGCAAACATAGACTACTTTGAGGTTTCAAAATTGTTGGATTTCAATGACCAGAGTTTTTGGCCGACAACTGTCGAGGAAGAAAATAAGAACGAAGCCTATCTTTTGCTTGAAAGCGCAGAGAATCTTAATGCTAAACTTAGGCTTCCAGCTTTGGCAAGGCAAATAAACGAAGACATGGTTAAACACGCGGTTAATTTAACACAAAGTGCCCTGAGAAGCTGCGGCAAAACGCTGAGAAGAGCAAGGGTTGCCGTTTTAGGCACAGTTAACCCGAGCACAGCTACGAGCGTTTTTGTTAAAATGTTGGAGTTGAAAGGCGCCAAAGCCAGCCTCTACGACCCTGCATCAAAGAAAGAGCCACGAGATTCGCGATTAGTGAAGACTAGCTTAAATGAAGCAGTGGAAGGCACGGACTGCATAGTGATACTCACGAGGGAGGAGCAGTTTAAACACTTAAACCTAAAGAAACTTAAACCATTAACGAAAGCACCCTCAGTAATCGTAGATTTAGCAGGTGCTTTGGAGCCGCAACAGGCGGAAACAGAAGGCTTCATATACCGTGGACTGGGAAGAGGAACTGGATAAAAATGAAGAAACTTGGAGTAGCAGTAATCGGCACAGGTGCTTGGGGAAAAAATCACATAAGAGTCTACAAAGAACTGCCCTCAACCGAACTCATTGCAATTTGTGATGTGAACCCAGAAAGAGCCAAAACCATGGCTAACCAGTACGGCGTAAAAGCCTA
>JBEKHJ010000176.1:0-3282 GCA_050012335.1 Bathyarchaeia archaeon | reverse complement strand
GGAAGTTGTCTGTGCCGTAAATAACAAAGTCTATGTCTGATTCTGGCGCATGCATGTTCAAAGCGATGGAGCCATGAACTCCAAAATCGCTTAAGCTAACATTTGATTCTTTGGATACTAAATGGATGAGGTCTAAAGCCATTTTTTGCAGTTTGTCATGTTTTAGCAGGTTTTCCAGCCACACCAAGCGGTCTTTAGGAACAAAAACTCGCTCAATTAAATCGAAAGGAGCAGTGATTAACTCCTTGTTTCTAAAAGGGCAATAGTACAGGTAATCTGGAAAATTCTTGCGGAAAGTTTCGATGAAGGATTGGTAGTTTTTCGCCGTGTAAAGTTTCTCTGCCCTGAAAAGCTGATTCTCACCAAACTTCCATGTTCTCTCCAGCATTTCAACGTTAAAGAGCTCTTTGAACTTGGCAGGGATGTACTTGAGGAACGCGAAAACCCTGTCGTCTGGATGTTCGTATCCGAAAGTGTTGAGTATGAAGCCGTCTTTGGTTACGAAGGTGTCTCCGTCCATTGGAAGCCATTCTGTTTCTGCCGTTTTGGTGCACCGCGAATAAGATTAAAAGTGAACATTAAAAAAGCTATTGCGTTGCTGTTGGATTGGTTATCTGAACTGCGGCGGTCATGAACTAAAGGATTTGAGGAAAGATTGCCAAAGGAAGAATAGTTCGCTTTGCGAAAAAAGATATATGACAAGTCATAGCATCTCTTGTTAAAAGGCACTGGTGATACAGATGGCTTCGTCAAACGCTGAAGAAAACAACAACGAAATGGTAGTCACACCCTGGGAAGTAAAAGGCAAAGTGGACTACGAACGTTTAATACGCGAATTCGGAACTCAACCATTAACCACCCAACTTCTTGAGAAAGTGGAAAAACACACAGGCAAACTGCACCTTCAACTTGAAAGAAAAATATTCTTCAGCCACCGAGACCTAGACACCATACTAGACCTCTACGATAAAGGAATAAAATTTGTTCTCTACACGGGCAGAGGACCATCAGGTCCCGTGCACATTGGGCACCTTGTGCCTTGGATTTTTACGCTTCATATTCAACAAAAATTCAATACGAGACTCTACTTCCAATTAACAGACGATGAAAAATTCCTAATCGACGACGAAGCCAACCTTAAAGAAACACGCAAATACGCATATGAAAACGCCTTGGACCTCATCGCGTTGGGCTTCAAACCGGAAAACACCTTCATAATCTACGACACTCAAGACATCGACCTTCTCTACGACATTACATTGGAAGTATCCAAACGCATAACGTACTCAACTGCACGTAGCACCTTCGGCTTCCAAGACAGCACCAACATCGGCTGGGTCTTCTGGCCAGCCATCCAAGCCGCACCATGCTTCATCCATAAAAAACTCACAGGCGAAAACGTCCCAGCGCTTATCCCCGCCGCCATCGACCAAGATCCATACTGGCGAGTAACCCGCGACATAGCCCTAAAACTCGGCTACTACAAACCAGCTCAAATCCACTGCCGCTTCCTACCCGGCTTAGGTGCAGGCGGAAAAATGAGCGCCAGCATGCCAGAAACCAGCATATTCACCATTGACCCGCCAGACGTGGTGAAAAAGAAGATTTGGAACGCTTTCACAGGCGGCAAAGGCACAGCAGCGGAACAGCGGAAAACAGGCGCCGACCCTACGGTCTGCAGCATCTTCCAATACTACTTCTACCTGTTTGAAGAAGAAGGCAGCAAACTTGCCGAACGCGAACGCAAATGCCGATCAGGCGAAATGCTATGCGGCGAATGCAAAACCGACTTGGTAGGCAAACTCAACAAATTCCTAGAGCAACACCGGGAGCGCCGCGAGAAAGCGAAAGACGTAATCGAACAATACCACATAAAAAGATAAGCTGCCAAATACTAAATATTTATTCTTAGATCAGAGAAAGTTAAGTACAACCCGAGACCTGTTAAACACGCAGATTTTTTTTCGAAAAGTGTTAATTTTTAGAAAAATGATTGAAAAAGGCTTTTAAGGTAACCAAATTGTGGATGTGAGAGAGCAAACTTTATTTGTGCGGTCGGTATGAAAGTTATACTGTGGAGAAAATAGTGCAAGAAGAACCTGAGATTGCTGTGGTGGGAACTAAGGGTCAGATAGTTATTCCGCAGCGACTTAGAAAAGAGTTAATGATAACTCCAAACACGAAGCTTGTTGTTTACCGAAAGGACGATAAGCTTGTGGTGGCAAAACTTAAGGTTCCGCCTTTGGGAGAGGAGTTAAAAGACCTTTTCAGGGAAATCGACGAACAGAACAAGGGCAAGAAGAAGCTAACTGAAGAAGAGATTCTGAAAGAGATTCAAGCTTACAGACGTGAAAAGCAAGCCAAAAAAGGCGCGTAGAATGGTTCGTGTGGTTGTTATCGGCGTTATTACGTAGGTGATTTATGTGTCCGCAAAAATCCAAGTAAACATCGCCTCAGCCTACAGGCTACTGCACCCAATGCACACAGTCCTCGTCTCATGCATTGGAAAAGCGGCCAAACCAAACATCACAACCCTCGCATGGGCAATGCCAACATCCATTGACCCGCCACTGTTAGCCATCAGCCTCTCACCAAAATGCCACTCACACACGCTAATTGAGGAGTCAGGGGAGTTCATAGTGAACATTCCAACGCTGGAGTTACTGCAAGCCGTCTACGCCTGCGGTTCCTTGACGGGCAGAAGCTTTGACAAATTCAAAAAAGCAAACCTAACGCCGATGCCAGCCAAAAAAGTCAAGGCGCCAGCAATACGCGAGTGCATAGCTCATTTGGAATGCAAAGTGGACAGCAAATTTACAACAGGCGACCACACGGTTTTCGTGGGCAAAATACTTGAAGCCTACGCAGACATGGGCGTCTTCACCGAAAGCTATGACTTGAAAAAGTCGCGGATGCTCTATCACGCTGGTGGAAACAACTTTGCATTGCTTGACCCAAAAATCTACAAACCCTAAAGCCAAATCGGCAGCATTCAATAGGCTACTTAGCGCGTAGGTTACGCATTTAAGCATCCAACACAATAATCCAACTTAACAGCAAAGTGAAACGCAATGCCATACGACAAAGAAGAACTTGAAAAATTCCGTTTATCAGGACGAATACTTCGTGAAACAAGAGAAGAAATGAAAACGCACGTTCATGAAAACATGCTAATCATCGAAGTATGCGAGAAAGTTGAAGGATTAATCCGAGCTAAAGGAGGCAAACCAGCCTTCCCCTGCAACGTCAGCATCAACGAGGTAGCCGCGCACTATACTTCAC
>JBEKHJ010000175.1:0-3313 GCA_050012335.1 Bathyarchaeia archaeon | reverse complement strand
CATTTCCTTTTAGACTCATCTGAGCGATGGATGGATTATAGGCAATTGATAAAACAAATGGTACTTCCAAAGATTCATCCTGCTTCTTTTCCATACCGACAACGTTGATATTGGTATTTATCTGAATAGGCGGGATTGGTTTCCTTATATCCCAAAAGCGTTCAGCAGAAATGCTGGTTATTACCACGTTTACTCTAAGCATTACGGGTCATCAGAAACCTAATCGTGTTAGGAGAATTTAAAACTGTTTATTTCTGCTTATAACGGGTAAAACCACAGTGCCCGCAAGTGTACCTGTCATGGTGGTCTGCCATGAAGTATCCTGGTCCACATCGCTCGCAGGTTGGGCGTGCCCTAGAAACTTTATCGCCTTCTACCTTGTACATTGCATGAACTCCCTTTTCCTCTCGGTGTCTCTTTTCCCTTTTTTTCTCAGCTTTCTGAGGTTTCGCCGCTGGCGCTGCTTCCGCCGCTACCGCTGGTTTTGCCTCTTCCTTCTTTGGTGCTGCTGCTGGTTTGTCTTCTTTCTTTGCTACTTTCTTGGACATTATGCTGTCGCCTCTTCTTTGGGCTTTTCAGGTGGACTGTTACGTTTCCTGATATATTCAGGTTCAACTAGTTTAGCTTGCTTAACAGTCTGGTACACATTAGCAACTCCCTGCGTAATGTTAGTTCCTGTTTTAGTATGCATTCTCTTAACGAAAACTACCTCATCACCAATTTTCATTTCAATGGCTATAGCTTTCTTTACTTCTAGCCTCTGGGGAGTTTTCTCTTTTGGACCTTGAATAATAGTGAAACCTACTTCTTTTCGTTTCAGAAGCGGGTTATCCTTGGTTGAATCTATTTTGACTTGCATTAATATTCACTTAAAGCGTAAGTTCATACAGTTTTCTTCTTATTTAGCTTTTCGAAGGGTTTCATAGCTTTTAGGAATTCCCGCGCCTCAGCTTTTTTTTCCGACGTAACCTTAACAACAACAATACCCGAATATGGCTGCCCATAAACAACAACAGCGTTTTCTGGAGCGTACAAAACGGCTATAAGTGTAAGTAAATCTTCCTCGCCATCAACGACAATGTGCGTGTGCTCGTTTTTTTCTAAGGCTTCCTTGATTGCTAAGATTGCTTCTTGTGTTATTGTTCCTTTGGGATTATTCACATGAACCGTTTTTTCTACTGAAGCTTTTTCGGGCATGGTTTGTTTTCTGAGAAATTTATTATCGATTATGGTAAGTTGAGGGTGAATATTATGTTCATGTAAGTTGCGTGAGACGACATCTCCGACTGAAATTATCTTTGGCGGCTTTTCCTTCTCAATTAGTTCTTTCATTTTACTCATTGTTTCGTCGAATGAGCCTTGAATCAGGGTGCCAAATGGTTCCTTGAATTTCGTGCGAAGCTGCGGGGTAACACTGTAAGCTACAGTCATTGTCCAAACCTTACCGAATAGAAAGACTTGGTATATTATGAAGTTACCGCGCTATGTCCTTACGATTAGCGCACTTTTAGTGCGTATCTGCCTTTTTCTTTTATGTTCATGGCTTTTGCAATAGCAGAGGTATCAGGGTCAAACATGACGACTAAGCCGCTGTAGTCTTCGCTAAAACTTGTCGATCTACATTTAGGACATACGTTTTCTTTAGTTATAAAATGACAGTTAGTACATGCTTTCTCACTCATCCAAATTCACTCCTATCTACTCTGCTTTTTACTTGTCTTCTGCTGGTTTCTTCTCTGGCGCTTCTTTTGTCTTATCCATACTTAACCATTCAAGCTTGCCTAGGAATGGTTGCCTGGCGGTGACACCGATTTTCCCTGAACTTCCAGCTCTGCCAAGCGAAACCGCGGTTATTCTAACGCGCACTTGGTCACCGCTTGTTAGCTTCCTTTTAGTTTCTTTTCCCTGCAACACTCCTTGCTTTTCATCATAAGAGATGTAGTCATCCATAAGCTGCGAAACATGAAGTAACGCGTCCACTGGTCCAATGCGTACGAACGCGCCGAAATCTGCGATTTCAACCACATCTCCTTCCACAACTTCCTGAATTATCGGGTAGAAAGTTAACAGAGAGAACGATACTTTATGGAAGGTTGCTCCGTCGCCCGGAATTATTTTGCCAATAGGGCTTACCTCTATACTTGTAACTGCAATTACATACCCTAATTCCTCATCTACAACTCCCTCATACTTCTGCTTAACCTGTTCACGACCAACTTTTTCCAAAGGGTTGCCGAAGGTTTCGGGCGGGATGCGGATAGTATCCTGTAGTGTTATGAGCTTAAACATAGTTATATCAATCCGTCAATCTCTAGGCGCGATTTTTGTCTCACATAAATCACTGGCACACTTATATCTCTTAGCCTCCTCCGTAGTTGCCTATCGTTGGTAAACACAGGCGAATTCCAAGCTTTAGCTACCTTAACTATAACATCGTCAGTTGGCAACTTTTCATCGTCATCAACCGCAATGTACTTGCATTTTTCGGCAAGCTTCAACGCGTAAACAGCTTCCTTGCGAATTTTAGTCGAATCTTTAGTGGCGAGAAGTTCAAGTTCACGTTTGACAGGCGAAAGCAAAACAAAATCAACATTTCGATTCAACAAACGCTTAACTTCCACAAAAATATCAAGTTTAAACTCAAGCGGAACAAACAATGCGTTTGAATCCAAAATAACTTTCAATGCATCATTTCTTTTAGGTGAAGCGGACATTTGGCATGGCTCCTAATTCCTTAAAACGTTTATTTTACATGCTTAAAAATTTTCACAAAAAATTCTTCATGTACTTAGTAGAATGCACCATAGCCTTAAAATTACTATCACTTTAAATACCTTAAGTAAATGAATTGAGCAACAGTCAGGTGACTGTATGCTCCGTGAGAAATCTTGTGGTGCAGTAGTATTCATAAAAAAAGATGTCTCTACAAATTATCTTCTTCTCAATTATGCAGCGGGGCATTGGGATTTTGTTAAGGGCAATGTTGAACCAAATGAAAGCGAAAAAGAAACCGTTATCCGTGAACTAAAAGAGGAAACAAGCATAACCAACGCCCAATTCATAGATGGCTTCAAAGAAACAGTCGCTTACTTTTACAGAAGGCAAGGCTTAACAATCCACAAAGAAGTCGTATTCTTCCTAATAGAAGCGTACACTGATAAAGTACAGTTGTCCTTCGAGCACATAGGCTACGCCTGGTTAGACTACCCGACTGCCATGGAAAAACTAACCTTCAAAAACGCTAAGGACGTATTACAAAAAGCACACGATTTCTTAAAGAAAACGGGCATAATAAAACATACAGAATAAACAG
>JBEKHJ010000174.1:0-3325 GCA_050012335.1 Bathyarchaeia archaeon | reverse complement strand
TGCAGCTTTACCCTGAATATGGCTTGAATAAAGTTTACGTTCAAAGAGCAATCGCTTATCAAGAAAGAATCAAAGCGTTGCAAGGAGCCGTTTCATCCCGTGAAATGAATGAAGCAAGCAACAATGACGGTGGCGGTGGAGCAACAATGGAAAGCAGCGGAAATGGAAAATCAAACAGCGAAGAGCTTGTAGTTACTGAGAAACCGAAAGTGAATTGGGAGGAAGTTATAGGTTTAGAGACTGCCAAAAAAGCAGTCAAAGAAGCCATTGTCTACCCAGTTCAAAGACCTGACTTGTTCCCGTTAGGCTGGCCACGAGGCATTCTGCTTTTTGGTCCACCTGGCTGCGGTAAAACTTTGCTTGCGGCTGCGGTTGCAACGGAGATTGATGCTAACTTTTACTCTATTGATGCAGCATCGATTATGTCAAAGTGGCTTGGGGAAGGTGAGCAGAATGTTGCTAAATTGTTTGGTTCAGCTCGCAAATCCGCAAACGAGGGTAAGCCAGCTATCGTGTTTGTTGACGAATTAGACTCGCTGATGGGTCAGCATTCTAACGAGGTCGGCGGAGAAGTACGCGTCCGTAACCAGTTCCTAAAGGAAATGGACGGCATTGTTGATAAGGGCAAGGCTCTTCATGTTTACGTTATTGGCGCTACGAATAAGCCTTGGGATTTGGATTGGGCGTTTATTCGGCGTTTCCAGAAAAGAATTCTTGTTCCATTAGCGGATAACACCACTAGATTGAGCATGCTTAAGCTTTACTCAAGCAATCTGCAGGTAGACACCGACGTGGACCTGCAGGAATTAGCACGGCTTTCTGAGGGCTTCTCAGGAAGCGACATACGAGACGTTTGCCAATCAGCCCAGCTAAGCCTCATCGGCGAATTCTTCGAGTCCGGCAAAGCAATGGACAAAGAAGCAAAGCCAAGAGCGTTAACGATGGCTGATTTCCGCCAAATCTTGGAAGAACGCAAACCAAGCGTTTCCTTAGACATGCTATCGATGTATAACAGATGGTTCGACGCTTTCAAAGCCTTGTAACATGGAGGGCAAAAAACAAAAACCAAAAACAATGGGTTGGGTGGAAAGGTTTGGAGAAATTATATTTTTGCACGCTCTCCCTTCTCCCCCCTCAAACTATCTCCAAACCCCACAACCCAATAAATTTCTGATTTTTGGTTCCGTTGGTTTTTAGGGTTACTTCATTTCTTCTCTGAAGGTTTCTTCGAGCGTTTTCTTGTTTATGCCTATTTCTTCTGCTAAGCGTTTAACCTGTTTCACGTAGGTTCGGAATAGGCTTTGGAGAATTTCGGCTTTTTCTTGTTCTGAGAGTTCTTTTTCTTCTGCCAGCAACAGCGCAAACCATTTCCCTAGGATTGTTAGTTGGTAGGTTTTTACCCAGATGATTCTCCCCTCTTTCTCGTTTTTCTCCATGCTTTCGTTTAAAACACCCAATGTAGTTAGGGCTTTTAGATTTTCGATGATTGTCTTGTTTGAGTAATTTAATTTTTTCACAAGATCTTTTTGATAGATATTCTTTGAAATCCCCTGTTTAAGAGCGAATCTTAAAACGTCGACGCCTGCCTTTGAACCGAATATGGCGCTCAGTATCTTATCTTTTTTCTCCGTTGGCAGAAATACTACATAAGGATGTAACTTTTCAGCCATAAGACTCCCTTGTAAACAGCATATCCATACTTTTACATTTAAGAATTATGCTTTCAAAGCTTGCTTTTTTTATGCTATGAGGTTTGAAAACTTGATTTTAGCCGTTAAAACCTTGTTTGTCAAGGAATCTTGGGCGAAAGCCCATATTTGGGATTCAGGTCTAATTTTGAAAAACTGTTTTATACTACAAAGTCGTTTTATTGGGGTTTGTACGGATGAGGGACAAGGTTTCATGCGAAAGATTATAATTTATTTGTTTGTTGCGTTGACCTTAGTGTCTTTGGGATTAACTTTAGTTCCAAGCGCATTTAGTCAAACGGAAAACATCAAGATTGTAAGCTACACCTATTACATTGACTCGGCGGGCTTCCTCGATGTGGTCGGGGAAGTCCAGAATGTGGGTCCTAACACAATTGCCTCAGTTGTTTTGACTGGAACAGTATACTCTTCCGACGGCACGGACCAAGCAGATTCTTACACAACAGCTTGGGTCGCAAACCTAGTCCCACAGCAGAAAGCGCCCTTTTACATGGACTTTTATATGCCTCACAACTCTCCCGATGGAACATGGTTTTCGGTGGTTGTCTCTAATGTTGCTCTTACAGTTAGTCAGGCTGAGGCGACAGCGAGCTATCAGTACCCCGACTTAAAAGTCACAAGTAGCTCAAAATCAATTGGCAGCAGTACAACTGACAAAGGTGTCTGCTGGGTTACCGGAACTGTTCAAAACACCGGCAGTCAAACAGCTCAAAACATCACAGTATTTGGAACCTTCTACAACTCTACAGGTAGCGTAGTTGCAGTAGGATACTCAGCCACTCTAACCCCTGCTAATTTAGCCTCTTCCGGGACAGCCCCATTTAAGCTTGGCGCATTCGACTTAAACCAGACACTAATGCCTTCAAATGAAAAAATCTCAAGCTACTCGCTTCTAATCCAAGCCCTAGGACCAATCCTTCAAGGAACTGCGCCTCTGGTTACTCCATATCCAAGCTCTGGAAGCTCCACAACTCAAACCGTTACAAGCTCTCCAACGGGTTCTTCATCAAGTTCTTCATCATCATCTTCGGGGTCTGTAAACAATCCGACTAATTCTTCGAACCCAGAGTTAATCGCAATTATAGTTGTAATAGCCATACTTGCAGCCGCTGGCACAATACTGGTGTTAAGGAAACGTAAGCCTCAGGAGACAAAAACAGCAAGCCCCAAAACAGCAACCCCAAAAAAAGCAAGCCATAAGCGGCATAGATAAAATTTTACGTCAACATCACAAACAGGGTCAGGCGAAATGTGCATTGTTTAAATATTTCTTGCGTACACAGGTTTGTTTATGAGCTTTAGACCCCAAACTGGTTCACGCCGAAACGCTGCTCGGCAATACTCAAAGTCCGCGCATGAAAAGAAAGCAAAAGAAAAAAGGCGGTCCGGCGGCAAATACCTGCTAGAAGAAACTCCTGAATTTTCTGCAAAAGAGGTTGTGGAGAAAACCCTCGGTGGCTTAAGCAAGCTTGGTAATCAAGTTTTTGCGCTTTCGCCTTTCAGTCAATATTTTGATGATTGGCTTGTGAATCTGCGGCAAATAATTTCAGAATTCGAGTCCAACTCAGCCATAAATGTAGACGAGCAATTTGTTAAGGAGCGTTCGCAGATTTTCC
>JBEKHJ010000173.1:0-3328 GCA_050012335.1 Bathyarchaeia archaeon | reverse complement strand
TTACTGTGCTTAAAGACAAATCAGGCAACAAAGTTGGCTTAATGTCTATAATGCGTGATATTACCGATAGAGTAAACGTAGCAGATTGGCTAGTTGAAAGCAATCAGCGACTAAACTATGCAATTGAGGCTTCTGGAATGATGATATATGAAATTGATCCTAAAACCAACAAAATTAACATCATCCGTGGCTTAGAAGAACTTCTTGGATACTCACCTGAAGAGGTACAATATAGTGTTGGTTGGTGGATAAACCAAATCTTACCTGAAGATGTTCCTAAAGCTAAAGAACAATTCTACCCTACAAAAAACGTGAATAACATCGTAAATGAGTATCATATTCACCATAAAAAAGGCAACTATATTGTTGTTCGGGGCATAGCAAAAATTATAAAGGATACGACAGGAAAACGTGTGCGCATTATTGGTGGTATGCAAAATATTACCCAGTACAAAGAAATGCAAGCTAAGCTTGAAGAGTACGCTAAGAATCTTGAGGGTTTAGTTGAAGAAAAAACTAAGCAGCTCACAAATGCACAAGTTAAGCTTGAAGAATACGCTAAGAATTTAGAGAAGTTAGTTGAAGAGCGAACTATGCAGCTTCAACATAAAGAACGCCTTGCAACTATTGGTCAAATCGCAGGCATGGTTGGTCATGATATTCGTAATCCATTGCAGGCTATTGTTAATGAATTATATTTTGCAAAGCAAACGATGACACAAGTGCCTGAAAACAAAAACAAGCAGGATACGTTAGAGAGTATTAGTATTATTCAAGAACAAGTAGATTATATTAGTAAAATTGTTACTGATTTGCAAGATTATGCTAAGACACTGAAACCTGAAATTAAAGAAGTTGATTTGCCTGAGCTTATTGCAAGTTCATTTTCAATAATTAAGGTTCCAGAAAATATTGTGCTTACAGTAAATATTGAAGATCATCTAAAAATGAGAACAGACCCTACCTTCATCAGGCGGACATTAACGAATTTAGTCAACAATGCTATTCAAGCCATGCCTAAAGGTGGCAAATTAACTATAACTGCCTCACAAAAAGAAAACCAGACAACCATAACTGTTGAAGATACTGGCAAAGGCATCCCTGAAGAAATCAAGCCTAAACTCTTCACTCCCTTATTTACAACTAAGTCTAAAGGTCAAGGCTTCGGGTTGGCGGTGACTAAACGCTTAATTGAAGCATTGGGTGGCACCATAAGCTTTGAAAGCGAGGCAGGAAAAGGAACAATATTCTTCATTAAATTTTCCCCCAAGACTAAAAGGTGAATGGGCCTTCAAGTAAGGGTTAGTTTTCTAATTATTGCTGGGGAAAGAATAGGGTTTCAAAATGAAGCTCTATATATTCGCTTCTTGACCTTTTCTGCCGTGTTGCTTCTTGATCTATTTTTTGTAGTATGCGGTTTGAGGGGGCTATGCTTACTGGGTGTTTTCGCATGAGTCCTGAGCCTCTAACTAGTTTTAGATTGTTCTCACCGACACTTCTCTAGAACCTTCAGAATACAAAGAACCAGAATCGCCAGCAAACTCAAAAACGACCGCATACGCAAAATCCACTTTCACACGCTCCGGCACTGGAAAGCAACCATGGAATACGCCAAAACAAAAGATATCCTTCACGTCATGAAGATGCTTGGCCACAGAAACATTCAAAATACGTTGCTCTATACTCAGCTGATTAGCTTTGAGAACGATGAGTTCTTCTCTGCTACTGCTAAAACGGTTCAAGACGCCCAAAAACTAATTGAAGCAGGATTCGAATACGTCTGCGAGTTCAGTGATGTTAAAATCTTCAAGAAAAGGAAGTAACTATAATGTTGAAAAGAATTTGCCTCTTGGAAAGCATCCCGCTAGGGTTGTAGCCATAACTATTTGAAAAAATGGAAGATATGGAGGCTATGGATCCGATGATTACTGCAACACCTGCCCCAATTAATATTAGTCCTGCCATACCCCATACAATGCTCCAGCCAAACCAAGCACCTGCGGCTCTCCAAGCTCTTCCCCATGTTACCATTAGTTCACCTCCCGTAGTTGCAGAAAGACTTGGTTTCGAATCACTTAGCTATGTGTATTTAAGGGTTTTCAGTTCTGCCTTATCATAGATTTCTCTCAGTAGCCTTATTCCCTTTGGCTTGTAATGTTTAGCAAGAACACTTTTCGATGCTCTACCCCGGAAAATGTCAATGTATCTGTCTGGAATCAAGCGCGCGCTAATCTCAGTAAAAACTAGGGGTTTATTGCATTTAATCAGGTGGTTCTCTCGGTCAGCTTCATGTCCTCTTCGCTGCGCAGTCGATATTCCATAAAGTCTATAAGCGCTGCCTTGGAAAGTTACTTTTTATCAAACTCGGTGATAAATAATGAGTAGAACAAAGAAAGACATTATGGTTCCAGGTCGAACTGCTGAGGAAATAAGGGTCCTTGTTCAAAAGTGGTTCGCTGAAAACGATGTAGAAGTGATTGACAACAAACCTAACTACATTAAAGGGCGCTGGGGAGTCGGGTTAGCCACTGCGCCCAAATACTTCCAAGTGTCTTTCCTACCAACGCAGGGGGGCGTAATCGCACAAACTGAAGGCTGGATAGGCGTATACGGAATTAGCGAGCAGAGTTTCTCGGCTACCGCTCTAATGGGCGGAATTCCGAGGCGAGAAGGCTGGCAAGCCATGGAGCGTTTATGGAGCACGTTGCAGGCGTTCTCAAAGACGCCGTCAAGATTCTGCCCTGCCTGTGGACGAAGTATCATGGCTGAGAACGTGAATTTCTGTCCTCACTGCGGCAAGCCGTTAGGCTAAAACCGCATTTTTGCTCGTCATTCTTTTTGCGCCATCAGCACTCTGTAGCCGCTTCGCGCGCCGCGCGCTTGCTTTGTGAAAGGGTATTGAGAAAACCGTAAAAAGCAATTTTTTTCTGAAATGGAATAAAGTCCTGCAAGAAGGCGTTTTTTTGGTTTAGCTCGAGAAGTTCGGTAACGAATGAGGTTACACTTTCCTCGTACTGTAAGTTAGGTGAGGCCCATGTGCTATTTATTTTGGCTTCTCTAACTGCCTTTGACATGTGAACTGATAGTCTTTTTGTAAACTCTGGCAATTCAGTCCATTCGAACGGGAAACAACCGATCAATGTTTGATAAATATAATATTCTTCGTTCATGTTTGGAACAAGTTTGTTGTTTACGTTTTTCTTTTTTTTGAGATTTAGCCTTGACCATTTTTTAATCTCAGTATAAAAGTTATACTGTAACTGAATTAGGTTTATCAAATTAATCGTTTTATTCGGTTCAAATTCACTCTCTTTAGGTATTCCTTGAA
>JBEKHJ010000172.1:0-3339 GCA_050012335.1 Bathyarchaeia archaeon | reverse complement strand
CGTCGGCAGCCAACTTTTTCATCTCGTTGGGGTCTGCAAGCGGTATTGAGGAAGAGCCTTCGATTACTATGGCCTTCAAATTTTTGGAGCCCATGACAGCGCCCATTCCAGGTCGTCCGCCCGCGCGCCCCTCTTGCGAAACAATGGTTGCAAACTTGATAAGGTTCTCTCCAGCTGGACCGATAGAGACGATGCCTGCCATGCGCGAATATTTTTTACTCAACTGTTCGTGTGTTTCAAAGGAGTTTAAGCCCCAAAAATCCTTAGCATCCACGAACTCACAGGCTTTATCTTTAATGTAGAGGATGACTGGTGTTTGCGCTTTCCCCTCTATGACGAGCGCGTCGTAACCAGCCTTGCGCATGTTCACAGCCGCCCACGTCCCCGAATTTCCATCACCATAACCGCCAGTTAAGGGACTTTTTGAGGCAACAACAAGTTTACCACTGTTCGGAAGACCAATGGCCGTTAGTGGTCCAGCGGCAAAAATCAGTTTGTTTTCAGGTGATAATGGGTCGGTTCCCTGTTTGAGTGTGTCCCAGAGGATTTTGACTGCGAAGCCTCTGCCGCCGAGAAAATTCAACGCTAAAGATTCGTCGTATCGTTCTGCAACAGCCTTGCTTTTGCTTAAATCTATTTTGAGAAAAGTACCAGTCCAGCCTAACACCTTTTTTCACCAAAACCAATCTGTATTCAAAGGAAATCGGAAATAAAAATATGCTGAGAGGCAACAGATATCCTTCCTTCTAGGCGATAAAATATAAGTCAGCCCATTCATGCTGTTTAATTTTAGGAAGATTTATTTTTTCGGTTAGCAAGTGTTTGGGTTACAGGTAACACAAGTTGGCGCGCATCAAAGTAACCGGCAGAGCAAAAAACATCTCGTATGCCATACGAGACGTGATGGCATACACTGAACAGCTAGTGAAAAACGGCCAAAAAATCTACTACCTAAACATCGGCGATCCTGCGGCATTCGATTTTAAAACGCCACAAAACGTTAAAGACGCTTTAAGCAAGGCAATTGAACAAGACGACAATTACTATTCACCCTCCGAAGGAAGCGCTGATCTTAGGGAAGCCATCGTCAGAAAAGAGAAAAAAGTCAACAACGTAGACATTTCAGCAGACAATGTGCTAATTACAGAGGGCATTTCGGAAGGAATCCAAATGATCCTTGGAGCCCTCGTTGAAAAAGGCGACGAAATTCTCTTTCCAGGCCCAACCTACCCGCCATACATTTCATACACCAGATTTTTCGATGGCACACCAGTTGCATATGAAACAATCGAAGAGGAAGGTTGGCAGCCAAACCTTGACGATTTGAGAAGCAAAATCTCAGAAAAAACCCGCGCGATAGTAATTATTAACCCAAACAATCCCACGGGCGCAGTTTACGATAGAAAAATGATTCAGGAAATGCTTGACATAGCGGGCGAACATGACCTGCTTGTGCTCTCTGATGAAATTTATGACCAATTAACTTACGAGAAAGAATTCGTCAGCACCGCCTACCTGTCCAAGGACGTGCCTGTTGTTGGGTTAAACGGGTTCTCCAAAGTTTACCAGATGACAGGTTGGCGCTTAGGCTACATGTACTTTAAAGGCGAAGGCAAACAACTCGACGAGCTTAAGCAAGCTGTTGAGAAGGAATGCCGAATCCGCATTTGCGCCAACACGCCCGTGCAGATAGCTGGAGCAGCCGCGCTTAATGGGCCTCAAGATTTCGTGAAGGATATTGTTGATAGGCTGAAACAGAGAAGAGACTTCGCGTGGAAACGATTAAACGAAATTGAAGGCATAAGCACCACAAAACCCGAAGGCGCTTTCTATATCTTCCCCAAAATCCACGACATCGGCACACGATGGAAAACCGACATGGAATTCGTCGTGGAACTGCTAAAAGAAACCGGCGTACTCATCGTTAACGGCTCAGGCTTTGACCCAGTTTACGGCAAAGGCCACGCCCGAGCAGTTTTCCTGCCGCCGATAGAAGAGTTGGATGAAGCGTTCAACGCGTTAGAACAATTTATGAAGAAAAGAAAGAAACCATGACCAGAATACACAGGCTTGTTTTAGACACTGACTGAATCCGAAGGATACTCTCTTTTTAAGCGTAATTTTCATAGCTAAAAAGAGCCTACTCCTCCCTGAGTAATGCTGACTCTATAGCGCTCACTATGCTGTAGGGAAAGTGCGCACGCTTAAATACAGAAGAAACAAATAATCCTTTAATTAAACAAAGAACTTTTTGAATAGTAACACATAAAAACAGCTTCCAAGCTCATAGCGAAACAGTGGAATCAGGTATGGAAGATACATTACAGAAATTGGACGCGTTCTTCAACCCGCATTCAGTCGCAGTTATCGGAGCAACAAAAAAAGTTGATAAAGCAGGACACGTGATTTTCAAAAATTTTTCAACCAACAAGATGCGTGGAGTTTTCAAGGGAGAACTCTACCCTGTAAATCCGAATGAAGATTCAATCTTAGGTTTCAAATGTTACCCCTCTGTAACCCATATTCCTGACGAAGTGGAATTAATTGTAGTTATTGTTCCAGCGCAAGTTGTGCCCAGCATCATGGAGGAAGCAGCAGCCAAAAAAGTCAAAGCCGCCATCATAATTAGCTCAGGCTTCAGAGAAGTAGGAAACGCAGAACTAGAAGAACAAGTAGTGGCCGCAGCTAAAAAAGGCGAAATACGCGTTTTAGGACCCAACTGCCTTGGAGTATACTACTCAAAAACAGGTATAGATACTCTGTTTCTTCCAGAAACAAAAATTCTCACAACCGGAGACGAAGTTGTAGCTACGCCCAGACCAATGCCAGGCAACATAGCCATGATTACTCAAAGTGGAGCCTTCGGCGTTGCCGCCCTAGACTATTTGACTGGTCGACAGATGGGCGTTAGCAAATTCGTCAGCTTCGGCAACAAATGCGACGTGACCGAATCAGACCTACTTCATTATTTACTTTATGATAAGGAAACCAAAGTCATACTCGCCTATTTAGAAGACATTAAAGCAGGAAGAGAATTCCTAAAAATAGCAAAAAAAGTTACAGTAAAAAAACCCGTCGTAGTCATAAAATCTGGCAAAAGCGAGGCAGGTGCAAGAGCTGCCGCCTCACACACAGGAGCCATTGCAGGGTCAGACAAAATTTACGATGCTGCCTTCGAGCAGGGCGGAATTATTAGAGCAAGAGATATGGAAGAGTTTTTTGACATTGGAAAAGCCTTAGCTATGCAGCCGCCAGCTATGGGCAAAAATATCGGCATACTCACAGACGCAGGTGGACCCGGCGTTATGACCGTCGATGAATGCGAACTTTTAGGATTAA
>JBEKHJ010000171.1:0-3395 GCA_050012335.1 Bathyarchaeia archaeon | reverse complement strand
TGGATTAGGGCGCGGGCTATGGCTAGTTTCTGCTTCATGCCTTTAGAAAAAGTTCCTGCCAAAACGTTTCTCTTCTCCCAAAGCCCCAACATCTCGAGGAAACGTTGGATACTCTCTTTTCTTTGGGCAGCTGTGCAATCGTATATTTTTCCGTAAAAGTCCAAGTTATCATAGGCGCTCAGATTTTCAGATAACCCAACATTGTCAGGAACTAACCCGATGATTTTGCGGATTTTCAAAGAATCCTCTTTGTTACCTATTTCATACCCCGCTATTCTGGCATTTCCACTTGTCTTTGATATCAGACAACAAAGCATCCTAATCGTAGTGGTTTTTCCTGCACCGTTAGGTCCAAGAAAGCCGAAAACCTCGCCCTCATCAACATGCAAAGTAAGATTCTCAACGGCAGTTAAATTGCCAAATTTCTTTGTCAGATTTTCAGTGTCAATCAATATGGTCACCGAAGCGCATGAGCTATTCCAATGATGACTTCAATGACTCTGAATCATTTGTTATATTATATAAACTTTCGAGCAGAGCTATTACTTGTACCGATACTACGTACATCACAATTCCTAGCGCACTCACAATAAATCCGGCACGTGCAAGGTTTAACAGGGATGATTAAAAAATTAAAAGCAGAAAATTAATATTCGACGCATGCGCAAAGGCTTGGAGAACAGTGGTGACGTAAAATGAGTTTTGGAACCAAAGTCTTTAGTGGTGTTCAAGAACTGTTAGTTTTAGCGTTAATGCTTGTGTCTGTTTTTGCGCTTTTCTATGTTAACATAAGCATCATGTACAAGGTAGGCATTGCAGTGATGGTGTTCTCAGTGATCTTCTTGACTACCTTAGCAACCCAAATTCTCAGACAACAAAAAGAGAGCAAGCAAGCCGCCGCCTAAACCTTCTTTCACTTTCACTCTACTCTCCCCTGTTCTGCAATGTCGTTTCTTCAATGCTTTAAAAAGGGTTAGAAGCGTACTTGCTGCTTCGTCCATGAACAGGGAGCGAAAATAAGAATGTCTCAAAATTTAATCGTCAAATCTACAATGGCTCAGTCACTATTTTCTTTGAACATGCCCGGTGTAGACGAGCTTTTTCCAGGATTTGCACCAGGCGACTTCGCCGTGCTTTATGGGTCGCCATCGGTTATTTCGTTAACTTCTTTGCTCTGCATCCGAGCGCAGTTGCCAGTGCAGCTTGGCGGCTTAGGAAGCAACGTTGTCTTTATTGATGGCGGAAACACGTTTAGACTCTACAAAATCGCCCGTTTAGCCCAACTTCACCAGCTTAACCCTAGGCAAGTGCTTGAACGCATCTTTATTTCAAGAGCGTTCACAGCTCACCAGTTAACTTCTCTTATACTGGATAAACTAGAAGAAACCATAAAAAACTGTAATGCAAAACTCGTAGTGATTTCAGACATAGCTGGTTTCTTTTTAGACAATGACATTCCCCGCGAAGAAGCCCAAAGAGTTTACAGCCAAATCGTCAGTTACCTTTCAAGCTTTGCGAGAAAACACCAGATAATCCTAATCGCAACTTACCTTCCCTACTCTGACAGCCGAAGAAACAGTTTACTTCAAGAAATAACCTGCTCAAGAGCAAACACGGTGCTGTCTTTCAGCAAAACCGAGTATACGCGAGAAGTAACCCTGGAGAAGCACCCATTTTTCGTTTTAGGCACCGCTGAACTTCCATCCGAAAACTTGACATTAACCGATTTCATGGGTGCTTGATGTGGGTAAAACAGTTGAATCATACCGCATGGCAATTGAAGACGAAATACGCCGCTGGAACGGTTTCGCAAAAGCACTCCGTAAAGAAGACAGAGAAGCCTTCGATATATTGATGGATGCATGCAGAAGCTACGCGTCAGCTGGAAGCAACGCCACTCAGCCATTACTTTTTGAACCAATGCTCATGTCAATGCTGGTTTCGCAGCAAATTCGCGTGCAAAGGCTAGAGAAGGAATTAGATGGCATCAAGCAAAAGCAGCACAGCGGCTCCCAACTGTGTTAAAGGATGGCTACTTGATGTTTACCCTTCTGACCTTGGCAAAGTCGCGGTTTGGGTGATAAGCGAAAAAGGCGAAAGAATAAAGTTCACTGACAGGTTTCAACCCTGCATTTATGTCTCCGGCAAACAAGATGACCTTGAACGCTTAATCAGCCGATTATTTAGCAATCAAAAAATCGCTTCATTAAGGCTCGTGCAAAAATACGCTCAAGCCACCGATACTGAAAAGTCAAGGGTTCTGGAAATAACAGTTAAAGACTGCAGGCAAATTCCTTCTTTAACGCTTGAAATTTTAAGAATCGGCGATTACTTGCGCTATGAAATACATAATTGCGACATGCAGAATGACCGTTCGTACCTTTTTAGCCGTGATTTGTTTCCGCTTGCATTTGTAGAAGTTAAAAATACTAAATCAGGCTTAGATTACACGCTTTTGGATTCGGTTGAAAGCACAGACTACGTTATTCCTGAATTGCGAGTAATACGGCTTGAAGTGGAAGTTGTTAAGAAAGAGATTATTGCTAATTTTGACGACGTCATCGAGAAAATATGTTTAAAGCAGGAGGGCGAAGAGGCGATTGCCATTGATTACGGTGATGAAGCCACAAAGCTGCTGCAGCTTGTTTATGCAATAAACGAGTTAGACCCTGACATAATCTTAACAAGCGCTGGGGACTCGTACCTTTTTCCCTACTTAATCTATAGAGCAACTGTAAACAGCGTTTTAGACAAGTTCATCTTAAGCAGGGATAACAAGCCCTTTAACCGTAAAATTTCAGCGGGCAAAACCTACTTTTCTTATGGTCGCACATTTTACAGAGCAGGCACCGTGCGGTTGTATGGAAGAATACACATCGACGAAAACAACACTTTCATCATAAAAGAAGCAGGTTTTGACGGTTTCATTGAGATAGCGCGAACCTGCAGAGTACCTTTGCACACGGCGGCGCGATTCTCGATTGGCTCAAGCATGTCTTCAATGCAGCTTTACCAAGCCATAAAAGACGACATCCTAGTGCCCAGAAACAAAAAGATTCCCGAATCCTTCAAATCAGCCCTTGACTTGCTCGTTGGCGACCGTGGAGGCTTAATTTTTGAACCACGCCTAGGAGTGCACGATTCGATAGGGGAATTAGACTTCTCTTCCATGTACCCAAGCCTAATGGCTAAAAACAACATTTCAGCTGAAACAGTGCTTTGCAAATGCTGCCCCAATTCGCCGCTGCGGATTCCAGAGCTGAATTATCACATCTGTACAAGACGGCTTGGAATAGTGCCTAAAACCATCAATTTAGCCTTAACCAAACGACTACATTATAAACGCCTAAGGGATGAAACAGGCGACAAAAACCTCAAGCAAGCGTACGATAAGC
>JBEKHJ010000170.1:0-3450 GCA_050012335.1 Bathyarchaeia archaeon | reverse complement strand
GAAGTGAACGCTCTGAGCGCATAGCCGCCGATGAGAACCATTTTCGGTTTCTCAAAGCCATCAGTCTGTTCGGATAGGTGTTCGATTATTCTGCCGATTTCTAGCTCTCGTAGGTTCATTATTTCGGTATGTTTAACCAAGTTCCACAACCTTCTCAATTGCTTCATCAATCTCTCTTTTCATAAAACTGTCTTCCAATTTGGTTTCCCTGTGCGGAAATTCGACTCCGCCCATTTCCTCTAATTGATGGAAGCCATACTCTAAAGCCTGCTTGACCCTGACGTTTGTCTTTGAAATCCGCCTCCAGTAAGAGTCTTTGTACAACCTGTCCAAATTTATCTTGTCCTTGTTCTCGTACAAAGTGGCGAAAGCGTCTGCAAAAGCCCATTTCTGCAAGCATTCGATTACGTTCTCTTCAATGTCTTCGACAAGTAAATTTCCGATTTTACGATACTTAATCTTGGATGCATCTTTCGAGTATTCGACCTCTAAATTCCAGCCCCTTTTTCGCCCAAACTCTTTCAAGGCTTTCCCGTAGGATTTGTCTTTGACTTTCAACACGTAGACATCTCGATGAACAAAGTCGTTATTCCAGAAGGAAGCAGCGGTTTGAGCTGAGACTACTTTGAAGTTCTGATCCTTTTCCAAAAAATCCCAGACATTTTCGACTTCGGTTGGAACCCAGTACCAACCCCACTTGATCCTCTCTATCGACCCTTCTTTGGATAACTTGTTCAAGTATTCCTTAGCGTTTGGCTCAATGCCTTTTACAGAGTTAACTCTAACCAAACTTCCTTTGAAGGGCTTTAATTTCTTGTTAAACTCAGTCAAGTATTCGGGCATTGCTGTTCACCTTTTATTATAGTTTGGCAAACTACTTAAAACTAGCTGTTCACCTTTTAACATATTTTGGCAAACGCCAATTAGAATGTATTATACGCCATTTTTGGTTTATTATGATATAAAAAGTCAACAAGCTCTTGAGAAAAATTCCGATTGCTTTTAAATTATAGAACAACTGAAAGTATAACTTAAATTCGCTAGAAACCCAAGAGCGCCAAAGTTATCAGGGCAATTCCAAGGACAAAGGTGTACAGAGCGAAGTAATGGAATTTCTTGCTTAACACAAGCTTTTTCACCAGCACGATAGCCAAGTAGCCTGCAACCATCGCGAGCACCACAGCCACTAGAAGATTCAGTGAGCTGACGCCGACGCCTTGAGAAACCAAGTTTCCTCGCTCTATGTAGGCTTCGACGCCTAAATCCCCGATCATGGCGGGAATCGAGAGTAAGAATGAGAACTTGAAAACCATTTCCCGCTTGACGCCTTGCAACAGACCACTCGATATTGTTGAACCGCTTCTTGAAAGTCCTGGAAAACTCGCGGCTCCTTGAGCAGCGCCCATCACAAGCGCCTTGCGGTATGAAACTTGAGCTTGGTTTTCCTTGCCAAATTTGGAGAAAAACAGCAGGCTGGCACCGACTAGAAAAGTGATTCCCATAATTAGGAATGTTTGATAATTTTCCGCCAGGAACTTGTCGTAGAGTATGCCTATTATGCCAGTGGGGATAGAGGCAACCACGATTAAGGGGATAAACCGACCGTACTCTGAATGAAAATCCAGATGCACCAGTGCAGTGAGAATGACTTTGATGTCATGCCTAAAATAGAATATTACAACCGCAAGCGTGCCAATGTGCAAAAACACGTTAAAGAGCGGTGTTGCTTGAAAACCCAAGAAATACTCAGCAATTTTCAGATGAGCAGTGCTAGAGATAGGTAACCACTCTGCTAAGCCTTGAATCAAACCAAGGATTATTGTTGTGAGTAATTGGTCAAACAAACGCTGGGGCACCTGCAAATGTTAATTATGGTTGCTAAGTTAACGTATTCTTATTAATAGCTTTTCCAAAAATGTTACTTTCCGTGCCGAGATTGGCGACATACAGGTTTTAGGGTTTTATTGTTGGGTTGTTACAGTCACATAGCTTTAAAAATCATGCATCAACTAGAAACTTGTTTTTCCATGAACTAAGTGGAGGTGGTATTTTGGAATCTAAAAAATCCAAAATTCCTGAGCCGAAAATGACACCTAAAGGCAAATTCCGATGCACCGCTGATAATAAAGAATATGATTCAAGAGAAGACTATGATGAACATTGCCGGGAAGAACATGCAGGCGGCTGGTAAAATAAACAATAAGAAAATGGAATAAAAATCGAGTGGAAGGGCTTTGCCCTTTTTTGCTACTTGCTTTCTTTTTATTTTGATTCTTGGAAGAGCTTCTTGATTGCGCTGATTCTTGCTTTCTGCGCCAGCACGTCGCTTGTTACTAGTGTTAATGCTTCTTCAGGGCACCATTTGATGCATTGCGGTTCGCCTTTTTCTTTGCAGAGGTCGCAGACGTAGACTACTTTGGTTTCTGGATGCAGCATTATTGCGCCATAATCGCATGCTTCAATGCACCAGCCACAACCGTTGCATTTGTCTTTGTCTAGAATTATTGTTCCTGTTTCTTCTGACTGCGTAAGCGCGTCCCGTGGGCAAGCAGCTACGCAGGCTGGGTCTTCGCAGAGTCTGCATGTAACCGCCATGTTGGCTAACTGGTTAATGCGCACAACACGGATGCGTGACTTTAGCGGGTTGAAGGCTTTCTCCTTCGTGAATGAGCAAGCGTACTCGCAGACTTGGCAGCCGACGCATTTTTCTGGGTCAACTGAAACAAACTTTCTCTCGTGAATCTTAACCACACTTTTACGCCTCTTTGCCTTCCACAATGCTTGATAAATCTTCCAAGCCGAGTTTGTTAAGCTGAGACTTTGTAGGAACACCGTCCAGTGTCCAACCGCGTGATTGATAATAATCATCCAATAGCAAGTCAAGCTCATCTTGAGTTACCACGGCGCCTTTTACTGGTCCATCGTCAGGGATTGGCTGGTTCATCACTTTCCATGGTAACGTGTCATCTTTGCGGCTTAATCCTTCTCTGAGGTTAATTAGCCGTGCAAGGGTGTTTATTCGTTCGCCTGCAGCGCTGAGTTCTTCAGGCGTCATCTCGTAGCCAGTCACTAACGCGTAGAGTTTTGCCATGTCAGCTAGTTCCTTGTACAGGGTGCCCTTAGCATTCTTGCAGACAATAAGTGAATCAATCAATGCGTAAACGTTTTCTGAATCTTTAACTAGTTTACCTCGGCCTTTTTCAGCCTTCAAACGGTCAACTTTACCCGTCATGTCTAATGCATAAGCGCCGCTTCGGTTATGGTCTGCTCCTCGGAAGGAAACAGCAAAGCCTAACGCTGCTGTTTTGAGGCATCGTAAATCGTAGCCTGTGACTTCCAAGCCCTTAATGTTTTGAGCAAGTTTATCGGAGCCTTTGCCGATTTTTTCTGCGGCTACTTTTACGCCGTCAGCGAGAACATCGCCGATTCCTTCTCGTTTGCCTATTTTCT
>JBEKHJ010000169.1:0-3472 GCA_050012335.1 Bathyarchaeia archaeon | reverse complement strand
CGTGTTATGCTGCGTAAGCACAAATGGCTTAGAGTACCTCTTCGCAAGCTTAGCCGCAATAAGCGACGTAAGGTATGGGTGACCGTGCGCATGGACTATTTTGCTTGATTTTACCGCTTTAAGAAAAATTTCAAGACTTGTTACCGTCGGAATCGAATATGGAATTCCAAGACGGAACCCAGTGTTTAACGATTCATAACACTCAACGTTTATGCCGTCAACAACATAATGTTTCGGCGTATCAATTCGGTTTGTTACAACAATGGGCTCATAGTTTCTCTGGAGTAGCCGCTTGCTTTGTTCATAAACAACCCTTTCTATTCCGCCAACATGAGGTAGAAAGGTGTGTGTAACAATGCACAGCCTTGTTTGAACCATGGGAGCCCAACTGCGTAGACTCCTCAATCAACATAGTATTATAATCTTATGGTAAACCCTCGGCGACCGCTTATGTGCAAAGCGCTAGCACGCTTAAAAAATATATCCATTATCCTGCGGGGATACCCTCATTTTGCTGCTCAACGATTAAGCTAAATGCGCCTAACCCTTCATCCAACCGCTGAAGGAACTGTGTGATTAAGTCTGAGAATGAGCTTTGTATTGAGGTTTAAACTCGCCAAACAGAGCCTACCCCTCCCCCTACCCTCTTTTTAAGCCTATTTTTCCTATCAAAAAAGCGTCTACCCTACGGTATCTCATTTTAATTAAGAAATCCGCTAACAAAAATTACCTACCTATCTCTAGTAAACGTCCAAAAATGTCCTTGTGCTGCAAGAATTAGGGAGAAAAGACCTTTTTTATGCTTTTACTTGTGCGTTTTTAGTAGCGCGTGTATAAACGTTTGACGATACGCCTGCAACTAAACCGCCTACAGCATCATTTATGATTGGCCCAAGCTTCTTTAGAATCCCCGGTTTAGCTTGGTCAAACCGTACGAATTCGAAAACGCCTCTCGCTCCACCGATATAGTTGGCAATTGCTATTCCTAAAATTTCGTCAGCGACAAGTCCAGGCCTGCCCATGAATCTTTCCTTCGTCAATCCAGGAATCAAGCCCTTCTCTGCATCTTCTTGTGCTCGGAAGGCGGCTACTTCAAGGGTGGAAACGTTAACGTCTTTTAGGATGTCGAGGAATTCTTCCCTAAGCATTTCAGCGGCTTTTTCCTCTGTTTCTACGCCTGGGTGAGGCACAAACATTTCAAGTGCACAAAGAATAAGGCTTTTTAGGGAAATGTCTCTTTTTTCAAGAAACTCAAGTAAGGGTGGCGTTTCATTGCTCATGATATTCAACCTCACTTTTTAAAGGTGAAGTTTGCTTTAAGCGTTGCGTGACCCTGATTACCATAATACTTATATGAAAAGGTTGGATAAACCAACCAAACATCTGCTAGTAGTGATAATTTGCTGAACTTCAAGAAAAAAGCCAATGTTTCGCTCAAAATTTTACCCGAAGGCAAGTTATCTAAATGTTTGAACAGTAAAATTACATTTTTATGGTTACCTGTTTGTGGACTTAACCAACACAATTTATTTAAAAATCATGTTCACCTAAAACCAAAAGAAAACGAAATAGCGGTTGAGGGTGAAGTAACTTAGGATGGAAAAATCAGAAATGAAAGTTGTTGCCTCATGGAGTGGCGGAAAAGACAGTTGCTTTGCATACTACAAGGCAACCCAACAAGGCTACGAAGTAGTCAACCTTTTAACCATGATGATGAGTGAGACAAAATCAAGCTTCCACATGATACCATCCGGCATACTGGATGCACAATCAGACGCCATTGGGATTCCATTGGTAAAACAGAAAACTACCGCTGAAACCTACGAGAACGATTTCAAAGCAGCACTGCAACGGTTCAAAGCTAAAGACGCCGAAGGCTTAGTCACAGGAGACATTTACGAAGTGGCGGGGCACGAGGAAGGCTGGCTAAACCGAGTCTGCAAAGAAGTCGGCTTAAAACCTGTAAAGCCCCTGTGGATGGGTGACACAAAACAGATTTACCTTGACTACTTAAAGAGTGGTTTCAAAGCAACCGTAGTGCGCACCAAACTGGAGTTGTTAGGCGTGGAGTGGCTTGGAAGACAACTAGACAAAAAATTCTACGATGACATTCTTAAGCTTGGCAACGTTGACGCTTGCGGTGAAGGCGGCGAATACCACACTGTCGTAACTGATGGACCGACATTCAAGAAAAAGATTGAAATTCTAGAAACACAAAAACATAAGCTTGACGGCGGCTTTGGCTATTTAGAAATCAAACGGTTCGCTGTTAAATCCAAATGAAGTGGTCAACCAAAAATGGACAGAAGCCTTGATGTGCTGGTCGCTAATAATGAATTGAAAGCGCAAGCTTTTCTAGAAGAAATTGATGGGAAAAACCCCCTTTTCATCTGCACTATAGCTACAACGGAAACCGGCAAAATCTCCGGAATCTCCGCAGCAGGAAAACACCCAGAATTCACCGATTACACTCCGCCAGCGGATGCTGAACTATTATTGCTGGGCAAGTGCAAATCGATTGCCGGTGTGCCTGTTACTCCTGACGGGATTCCGACACCAGCGTTGATAACTATGTCGGCTCTACATTTGGCGGATATTCCCGTGATTGTTGTTAGTGGCGGGTTAAAGGTGAAACCGCAGATTCCCTTTTTAGACCTCGGCGGAAGCCCAGGAAGAGACATTCGAACTGGCAACGCCGTTGATAATGTTGAAGAGGTTATTTTGAGAGCTAAAATTGCCGGACAGCACTTGGCTAAGGCAGTTGATTACCTTGTGATTGGCGAGAGTATTCCCGGAGGAACAACAACTGCTCTTGGCGTATTAACAGCTTTAGGCGTAAAAGCTGAAGGAAAAGTAAGCAGCAGCATGCCTGAAAATCCACACAGTTTAAAGTCTGAAACGGTTAAAGCTGGATTAAGGGCTGCAGGCGAAAGTTTCGGCAGTTTAGCAAACAATCCAATTAAAGCTATTTCCTGCGTTGGCGACCCTATGATGGCTGCTTTCTTAGGACTGGTGGTTGGCGCTGCTTCGCAGGTTCCAGTGTTGATGGCTGGCGGAACTCAAATGAGCGCTGTCTTAGCTTTGGTGAACGCATTGAACCCTGATGTTCTCTGTAACGTGGCTGTGGGCACAACAAGATGGGTTGCAAACGACAAGTCATCTGACCTCAAAGGCATAGTTACCCAGTTCTGTGATGTGCCGATTTTAGCTGCTGACTTAAACTTTGGCTCCTCGCGTTTCCCCGGCTTGCAGGCGTATGAAACCGGCATTGTGAAGGAAGGTGTCGGCGCAGGCGGCGTTTCTATTGCAGCTATGGCTAAGCTTGGCGGCGCAGTAACAAAAGACCTATTGCTTAAAGAGATTGAGCGTAATTATGCTCTGTTGATGGGTTTGAAGTGAGATGGTTGTTAAAGAGTTAAAGAACCTTCTTTCTTTCCTCACGATTTTTCCAGTAACCATGGATAAAGACATG
>JBEKHJ010000168.1:0-3494 GCA_050012335.1 Bathyarchaeia archaeon | reverse complement strand
AACCGAAGCTGAAGCTTTAAGCCTAATCGAAGCTGGATTTGACTATGTTTGCGATTTTCAAGACGTTAAACTGTTTAGGAAAAGGAAATGACAATGACAGCAAAAGTTTACTATTTATCCATAAGCATGGTTAAAACTTCACGATTTGGGCGTGAGGTATGCCCTCTATTTTCAAAACCGCTTCAGGATGCACATAACCCTTCGCTATAGCTTTTTCAACACAGCACTTGCCTACAAGGTTCACTATGGTTGAATTATTAATCATTCCGATAGCTTCTTCAACACTCGCCTTTCGTCCATTATAAAACTCGTCTCTAACATGAAAGACAATTTTGCCTTCCCGAAGCGTCCTTCCGAGCAATTCACAGTCGCAGATAGCTAAAAGCACATTTCTGCCGTCCTTCTTGAGGTTTACATAGACTTCCAATTTTTAGCTCTCTCACAACTGTTTAATTGATGATTTTGCACCGCAAGCGTTGCATATTAGAAAAGACAAGCGTTTTTCCTTAACAATTCTGGTATCTGGGCGCTTGCAAACGGGGCAAATTACATAGTTCTCTAAATACCTCTGCAATAAGCGTTCAAAACTGTCTGTCCGGAACTTTCCTTGAAAAATAGCTCTTGAATCTTGAAAAGTCGCTGCTGTAGCCATTTCCCGCGTCAAAAACTTCAAAATATGTTGAGGATCACGATCCAAGGCATCCGATACTTCCTTAAAATTAGAAATTATCGTTCGCATCCCAACCGTATTAATAAACAATCTTGGTAATTCTAAGCGCTCATGCTTTGTGGAAACTTCTGGCATTTGAGCGCACGCCCTCTTTAGCAGTTCATCATAATTAAAGGACATATCCTCATCTCACCAAACCATGGTGCCAGCATATATTTAAAATTATAATTTAAAAACTACGATTTTGCATGAACGAAAGAACGGATTTTTACATACAAATCAATATAAATTTGAAATAACAATCAACATTATCTTTAGTTTACATCAGAGGCATGCTCATGACAGAGCACCAGAAAACCAGCCAAATAGAAGACGTTACCCAGCAAATTGAAAAGCTAAGAGAACAAGCTAACTTAGCGAACGCTCAAATCAAAAATTATATTGAAAAAAGAAACCAGTTAAACGACCAAGTCAGGAAAGCCCATCAGGAAATCACTGAACTAAAAACTGAGCGCGACAGTATAAATGAAAAAGTTAAGCTGCTAAAACAGCAAAGAGACTTTATCAGAGCAAAATCCACGCCCATCATCGATGAAGTAAACGCCATAAAACAAAAAATCTCTGAACTCAAAAAGAAAGTACCACGCGAAAGACAGCGAGACTTGCAAGAAGAGCTTGAAGCAATTGAATGGAAAATACAGACAACCTCTCTTGATTTGCAAGAAGAAAAAAGACTAATTGAAGACGTCAAGCAACTTGAAATCCAGCTTAGCAGCTACAAAAAAATCGACCTTCGAAACAAAAAAATCAAGGACTTACTGACCCAACGGAGAACCTTTGAGGCTCAAGCTGACGTGTTGCATAAGGAATTGACTGATTTAGCTACGAAAAGCCAAGAGTTACATTCAAAAATGATGGAAAAAGTAAATAGTGTGAAAATTAACAAAGGTGAAGCTGATAGCTTACATCAAGCTTATATTAAAGCGAAGGAACAAAGTGCTCCCTTATATGAGAAAATCCGGGAATTGACTGAGAAATTAAAAAGCTTGAAGGCTTCAGTTAAAGAGGAAGATAAAGCGAAGAAAATGGCGACTGAGCAAGCTATTAAAGAAAAGCTTGGGGCTGAAGCGAGGGATAAGCTTCAAAGGGGCGAAAAATTAAGTTGGAATGAGTTTCAACTTGTCATGGGCGACGACGCTCAGGATGATTCAGAAACACAAGATTAAAGTTAAATAGCAATATTATGGGAATAGAGATAGATGGCTAAAAAGGAAACGCAAGAACAAACGCAAAAGCGAATCCTAATTTTATGTGTGGATAGAGATGGCGATATAGAAACAAAAGCAGGAATAAAAACGCCGCTTCTAGGAAGAACCGCAAACTTAGACGGCGCAACTGCCTTAATCCTAAAAGACCCTGAAGAACCTGACGCAAACGCTATGTTTGAAGCCGTCCGCCTTCATGACAAGTTGCAAAACGAAAAGCAGCCAGAAGAAATGTTTGAAGTCGCTACCATATCAGGTTCTGAGTTGGGTGGCGTTAGCGCAGATAGAAAATTGGTTGCTGAATTAAGTAATTTGCTAGATTCTTTTAGCGCAAACGAGGTAATTTTGGTTACAGATGGCTATTCTGACGAAGCAGTTTTACCTCTTATTGAATCCAGAGTGCCCGTTTCATCGGTCAGACGGATAGTAATAAAGCATAGCGAATCAATCGAAGAAACTGCTGCCCTCTTCACAAAATACATTCGACTATTAGTGGATAACCCTAGGTACGCTCGCATGGCGTTAGGTTTGCCTGGATTACTGGTTTTTATTTTCGGTATTCTTTGGGCTATCAACAATTTCGTCTATCCAGGCGCTATTTACTTTTACGGAATTACCATTGTAATTGTTTTAGGCGGTTTCTTGCTTATCAAGGGCTTTGGCGTTGACAAGTCAGCTAAAGACTTCTATAAGTGGGTAAAAGAATATTCGCCGCCGCCCCTACCGATGCAAATCTCAAATTACACGATTTTCGCCGGAATCTTATGCGTAGCCGTGAGCGTTTACCTTGGAATAGCAAATGTCACTATCAACGTGGCACCGTTTCCCAGCGATTTTGCCGGATGGCTTGCTATCACTCCAAGAATTGCTACATTCTTTATCAAAGGTATCATGGACCTTTTAGTAGTGGGGTTAATCATTGTTCTTCTTGGACGAAGCGTACGTTTATACATTGAAAGAGACTCAAAATTGCTGCGCAATGTTGCTTTGATAGTTTCAGTTGCGTGGTCTCGTTGGATCCTCGACGCAACAGCAAACATAATTTACAACCCAAGTAGCACGGGAGCGCCAATAGGTTTAAATGACCCGTTTTTTTCAAATTTCCTTTTCACAATAATAGTAGGCATTCTAATCGGCGTTGCTTCTGTACTATTAATTTTTATTGTTAACAGGTCAACTAAAGACTTCTTCCAAAAACTTGATAAGAGCCAAGCGACAAAATGAATTTTTTCCTTCCATTTTATCTTCGAATTAGAGCAAGATTTAATTGAAACTACCAAGGTTTTAACTATAATGCATAGTTGCATAGAAACCCTTGAAGAAACGTTTAACATGCGAGGTCACGCTTAGTGCTTAAAAAAGTTCTTTCTGTCATTGGCGCATACAAGATGTATGAGAAGTGGCTGTGGCAGCAGGTTAAGAGCGGAGTAAAGCCTGAACACATTGCCATAATTTTAGATGGAAATAGGCGCTGGGCTTCAGAAAATGAGCTTAACCCATGGCTGGGGCATAAGCAGGGTGCGGAAACGGTTGAACATCTTTTAGATTGGTGTTTGAAA
>JBEKHJ010000167.1:0-3577 GCA_050012335.1 Bathyarchaeia archaeon | reverse complement strand
TTCAAGAACGGCGAGTACAACCAATAATCCTCAAGGTTTTCAGAACAGAAAAGGCGGGGTTCTTCCCCGCCTTTTCTGTTTGTGAGGATCCTCTCGTATGGATATCACCATTTTCTGTCCACAATTGATCTTTAGAACAGGTACATAAATGTTTCTTCCGGAACATTTCTGTGCAATGATCTTGACATATCATTTCGTTGTAATAAATATAATTTATGAACTTTTGGCATGCGCGAATTCCAAAAGCAGTTAGGAAACACCCTAAATCTGGAGAGGACTCGCTTCTATTGACACGTCCCGCAACGAAGTCCATCCTAACGAGATTATCAGATATCTCGCTTCGCAATTTATTCCCCAAAAAGTCTAATCTAAGCTACCGGGGCGATTCAAATAATCCGCTTAACATTGAGTTAGAAATAACGTTAAGATGCAATTCTAAATGCCCGCAATGTAGTAGGCATTGTAATATTATATCTTATGGCAATTTAGATATGACCCTGGAGCAAATCAATAAACTGATTAGCCAAGTTCTTTCGTCGGATATTGTGGTGGGCCATATTACAATAATGGGAGAGGAACCCACTATTCATCCCCACTTTGAAGAGATCACGCTCTTATTAAATGAATCTTTGGTGCAAACTCAAAAATTCGACCCGTAAACTCAATCCTTAATTGGAAAAAGCATACGCTTTTTCTGTGTTGCACTTAAAGATTGAATGTGGAAATCACTGCCTGAATAAGAAGACATATTTATTGTTTGGCGTAAGGTTCTCATTCCCAAAAATTGGGTTATAGGTTAAAGCAAAGCGTGCCTGAGGCCGCGCTGAAAGCCACTGTTGAGGTAGGTAAAACCCAAGGGCAAATGGAGCGCCTGGAATGAAGTTTGTCCTCCCGCCATCGATATAAACGTCTTGATTCGTCTCATTTAATTTTCGTTGAACTTCATTAAAATCAGTTGTGACACGATTAAAAACCTCCAAGTTATCATTATGCTTATTCCCTACCGTATAAAGAGAAGACACAAAGATTAAAAAGCAAATCGGCAATGCCCATTTACGTAGGTTATCTTTAATACCAAGAAGCAAAATACACATGAATAGTACATGAAAACCTGCATGATACATAGTCGTATAATCATGAAAAACAAAAAGCCTTTTTATAAGAATTAGCCATAAACCTGGTAAAGCAAAAAGGCCAATAATAAGACGTTCGCTAGGCTTACGATAGTTAAATAGACGGAGGCTCCCAAAATAAAGAATTGGTAGTAAGAAACATAAAACAACCAATCGCAACAAAATCAAAGAGGAAAATGTTGAGTGCATAATGGTTTTTAATTTAGATACAGTCGTATCAATCTTAGAAGCGAGAACTTCAGGAAAAAGGTTCGTATAGATACGCTCCGCACTCAACTTGAGCACGTTCAGAGGGCTTAACCAGTCTTTATAATCTTTATCAAAGCTAGCATCCAAACCTAAGCGTTTATTTGCACTAATGACAATAGATGTCTCTTTGTAAGAAACGTTGCGCACGTTCATCTCAGTTGCAATATTGAAAGACAAAGCCGATGCAAGAACCCCAACCGATAGGACAAAAACCTTGAGTGGGTATAAATTAATCATTTTCCCAACTGAAGCGAGCGAAAAGGACTGGTTACGAAATAACAGAATTGCAGATATTATAAACCAAAGTCCAAGAAGACTAAGCCCCGCATAGCCACGCCCAAGGCAAACACAGACTGGCGCCACAAAATAGAGCCAACGATGTGGCTTTTTAAGCTCAAACCGAGTGATAAAATAAAGCATGATCGAAATCCCAAGAAGGGCTGGCTGATCATAGTGAATCATATCCTTATAGAACATAAAGAGACCTCCGGAAAAAGCAAGCAGGACAGCCGCCAGTGATAAAGATACGTCCTGCAACAATAGATTTAGCGACAAAAAGAAAAATAAAATCGTCAGAATAAAAATAACATTCATAACAACGCGAGCGGCATAAACTTGCTTCCCTAAATCTTGAGGAAAGAAGTCCAGAACCTGATGAAGAAAGACACTGAAAAAAACAGGATATCTATCAAAATACTTATATTGGTGCTCACCACTCGCGGTGTACTCTTTAAGAGCATAGCCTACCCAATTGTTTTCAGAGGTTGCTTTGGCTGCAATAGCCAAGCAATGTGAACTTACCCATCCATAATGACCAGACTCAAACCCCACCTTTTTTGTCTGAAAAAGAATGGCAAAAAAAAGAAGCATCACAAATAAACTAGGCCATATCCAAAGAGCTTTCTTGTGCACAATCACACCCCTTTTATACAGATTTTGCTTATTCAACAGTAATGTCTAAAAGATTGGTAAATTAATTCGAGGATTGACAAGAAATTGCTTTTTAGGAAAAGCGATTCAATTCCAAAGATAGTTTTGGAATTCTATAGCAGCCCTTATACTGCATCAGGCAGCCACCGCCTCCTTTACTTTCCTGGATAATGCTATTTCTCTTTGTAAGGTATTTCTCAATTCTCTGAGGTGTCTATATCCATTCATTTATTAAGGCTCTGCTCTATGTTTTTGAGTTACACATCTCTGTTTTTGACTGCTGTTCTTCCAGTAATCAATCTTATTCGTCTTCTGCCCAACCAATGCATGAATGGACTCAATCATATTGGTAGTCGTAAAACTTCTTCGATGCTCTTTGTGCATTCCAAACGGTGAATCATGAGAGTCTATTCAAATCCCTCTTCAAGACTATTTGTTGCAGAAACGTTGATAATTTTTTTTGATAAGAACTCGCTTTTGTTTAGGTTGAATATAGGGAAAACGTAGTTGTATGTCAAGCAAAAAAAGGCTTTTTGCATTTGCATAACCCCATCATTTTTGTTATAAAATACCCACCATGAAAACGAGACATAAATAATACTATCGCATTCGATCACGTCCGTGGCGTAGCTGCCATGCTTAGCGCCAGAAGGCAGTAAACCCCGTTAGAAATTCCAGCGGGGCATTATTTCTAACGGGGTAAAATTCCGGGGAGCCAATGTCTGTAAGCAAAGATAATGTGAAAATCCTGCTTTGTGGTTTCTATTTTCAGGGTAATACTGGGGATGACCTCCTGATGGAATCCATTGTAGAGACACTCAGCAGGCATGGTGAGGTGAAGGTAACCTCCACCGAGACGTTTGAGGTTGAGCTTCTGGACTGGTGTCAACTCCTGGTCATAGGTGCAGGGAGCCTTATCACACCAAGAGGGATAGGGGGGTACGAGCATGCAAAATACGCCAAAGAAAATGGTAAAAAGGTCGTTTATTACTCCCAGACGATAGAGGAGGGGCATCCACAATTTAGAGAACATATTGCAAGGGCTGATCTCATTACGGTCAGGGACTCTGAGTCAAAGAAGGTAGTAGAAGCCAATGGCTTTAGGGCGGTCTTTGCTTCTGACCCAATTTTTAAGACGAAAAAACGTACCATTGGTTTTTCTTTCCGCAGGTGGGTTAACGAGCCACCAGACATTGTTGAAAGACTGGCATCTATGCTGGATAACCTTGCCGTAGATTATGAGATATTCTCTCTTCCCTATACAG
>JBEKHJ010000166.1:0-3590 GCA_050012335.1 Bathyarchaeia archaeon | reverse complement strand
CGAGAAAAAAGCAAAATTCAAATCCGATTACAGCGGCAAAACTTTCTATTTCTGCGCTGCCTCCTGCAAAACCACTTTTGACAAAGACCCAGCAAAATACGCTGGCGGCTCTGGGAAACCAGGACATAGCTGCAGTTGTGGTCACTGCTAGGCTGTTAGCTTCTGTTTTCTTTTTTGTTTCTGGCTCTTTCTTTTTCTATCGCTTTCTCTACTTCTTCTCTGATTGTGAAGCCGCCAATATGCAAGATGGGCTCTTTAGTTTCTGGGTCTGTGTTCATGGTTGCAGTGCACGGGTAACTATGATGCGCTTTGGCAATGGCATCGTACAGTTCTTCCTTTTTTGTGGATACGCCTGCAAGTTTATGCGCTATGTACCATGTGGAACCGCATGGTGCACTTCGCCTAACCACCGCGCACTCGATGACTTCCTTTTTATCAACCATCGCGAGGGTAATTTCAAGCATTGGACGCCCAACCTTGGTTTCCTCAATAAAGCGGGCAATCGTAAGCTTATCTTTCTCAGGCTCAAGCGTGCAGAAAGGCTTAGGAAATGCGCATTCAAGCCCAAGTTCGTTACATTTTGCTTCAACTTGTTTCCGCACTCCCAAGGGCACTTCAACCCAATCCTCGATTGGAGCGATTAACGCTTTGATTCCTGCCTTCTTAAGTTGGTTAGGCAACTCCAGCAGCAAGTCTTTATGTAATCCAGATGCTAAGCAAATGTCAGCCTTTGGCAGCTTTTTTGGCATGTACTCTTCAGGGTTATCAATAAAATCTGGCAGGTCCGCTGGGTTGGACAGTTGGATAGCTGCGCGAACGTTTTTTACAAAACTGTAAACGTTGTATTTGCATGATTCACAGTAGAGTCCGCATGATTGGCAGAAGCAGGGATCATTGATTAGGTTGCGGATTACGCGCTCCATGAAGTCTTTGCTGTAAACAAACACTAAAGCTAAGGTTTCCTTGTTGGCTTTTTGACTCACGTCTTAACTGCTCCCTTTTTAGAACGCGCCCAACAGCACATGCTCAGCGAACAAGTCTTCATTGAACGCTCCGACAAACTCTATTTTCTCATTAATAATAACTTTCGGTACCCCAATAACATTGTACTTCATGGCTAAGTCTGGAAACTCGCTGCTGTCTATAACGTCTGCTTTTACCATGTCGCTTTCAATGGCTAATTTATGCGCTACGGCAGCCGCAGCGGGGCAATGGGGGCACGTTAGGGTGACGAAGACTTGAATATGAACTGGTGATTTGACTTCTGCTAGAATTGACTTAGTTTTGTCTGAAAGGTCTGTTTTGCCTTTTGAAACATTAAATATGGCTTCAATTAACGTTTGAAGTTCGTACCCGTATGGTATTCCGTAAATTCTTACGCCGTAATCTTTTTTGCCTATTATTGCTATGGCTGGAATCTTGTTGATTCCGTATTCTTTGGCTTTAACGCTATCAGCTACGAAATCATAAATCTCAACCGTTAACTTGTCATTGAGGGTAGCTAAGTCTTGTACTAGTTTTCTGGTGTCAGAGCAGAACCTGCACTCTATTTCCTGAGTGAACATGACAATTTTTACTGGGTCAACCAGTTCCTCCTTAAAATCGTTTTTAAGTAATTCTTTCTTGCCATCAGGAATCAAACTCAAACTTTTGCCTCCACAAGGATGTTTGCCAGTTTAGTTGGCATCTACTGGTAAACTTTGTTGTCTCCCAAATATAACTGTAGAGTTTCCAGTAGCTGAATTTTTCGGGTAACGAAACTCATATAAGAGTTTACGCGATGAAATTTTCTATTGGTCCCCGTATAAAGCCGGCGACTTGATTTTAAAAATGTCTAGGAGAAATAAAAATGGTTAAAGTAACCCTAAAAGAAGGAATAAACTGGGTTGGAGTTGTTGATTGGAACCTACGAGACTTTCACGGCTATGTCACCAACCGAGGAAGCACCTACAATGCATACTTAATTTCAGATGATAAAACAGCGCTCGTAGACACTGTAAAGAGCACGTTCTCCAACGAGCTAATCGAGAACATCTCAGAGTTAACAAGCTTTGAAAAAATCGATTATATAATAGTTAATCATGTGGAGATGGATCATTCAAGCAGCTTGCCCATAATTGCGAAGCTTGCGAAAAACGCCAAGATACTTGCTTCTCAAAGAGGAAAAGACGCCTTAATCGAGCATTATGGGGCAGACTTCAGTAGGGTTGAAACTGTGAAAACTGGCGATGAGCTTAAGCTTGGAAAGAGGACATTGCGGTTTCTTGAGGCGCCTATGCTGCATTGGCCCGACAGCATGTTTACTTACCTTGTGGAAGACAAAATACTGATGCCTAATGACGCGTTCGGTCAGCACCTTGCCAGTTCAGGACGGTTTGATGATGAGGTTGATGAGCATGTGCTTATGGAAGAAGCCATAACGTATTACGCTAACATCTTGATGCCGTTTGCGCCGCTTATTACACGTAAGATTCAGGAAGTTGTTCAAATGGGGATACCTATCGACATGATAGCGCCAAGCCACGGTATCATTTGGCGGAAAGACCCTTCTAAAATAATTAATGCTTACTTGAACTGGAGCTCAGGCACAGCTAAACAGAAGGTGGTTATTGTTTTTGATACCATGTGGGGAAGCACGGATAAAATGGCAAGAGCCATAGCTGACGGCATAATCAGCCAAGGCGTCGAGGTCAAGCTGCTTAAGCTTCGAGCTTCATATAACAGTGAAGCGGTAACTGAAGTCCTTGATGCTAAAGCCGTTCTTGTGGGTTCGCCAACGCTGAACAATCAAATGTTCCCAACAATAGGCAGCTTCCTCACGTACGTTACTGGTTTGAAACCTAAAGGTAAACTGTGGAGTTTCTTTGGCTCTTACGGCTGGGGAGGCGGAGCAGTTAAAGGCATGGTTGAAACAGCGAAAAAAGCAGGCTTTGAAGTGTATGAGCCAGGGATTGAAGTGAAATACGTTCCAGACCAAGAGGATATAAAGAAATGCTTTGAATTCGGGCAACAAATCGCCCAAAAAATCAAAGCCTAACCTATTTTTTAGGCGGGCTTGAAGAATTTCTCTTTAGGCGAACCGCAGATTGGGCACCTGCCAGGCGCTGAGCCTTCAACTGTGTTTCCGCAGACGCTGCACACGTAATAGTCCACTTTGGCGGGTTCCGTTTTGTTTTTCAAAGCGTCAATTGCTTTTTGGTATAAGCCAGCGTGGATTTGCTCAACCTTGTTTGCCACGTCAAAGCTCCATGCGGCTTGTTTGTTTCCTTCTTTTTTGGCTTCAGCGATGAATTCAGGGTACATTTTTTTGAACTCGTATGTTTCTCCGGTGACAGCTGTGCCTAAGTTTTCAAGGGTTGATTTTACCTGTCCAGTTATTTGCAAATGGTTCAGGGCGTGGACGGTTTCTGCTTCGGCTGCAGCTTTAAACAGTTTAGCAATTTGCGTAAAGCCTTCTTCTTCTGCCTTCTTAGCGAAAGCCAAATACAGCCTGTTAGCTTGGGATTCGCCTGCAAAAGCAGCCTTCAGGTTCTCATCAGTTTTAGTCATAAACTCACCAGAAAATACTAAATCAAATGCAGATAATAAGC
>JBEKHJ010000165.1:0-3711 GCA_050012335.1 Bathyarchaeia archaeon | reverse complement strand
TTGAAAAAGTAGAAGAACGCTTAATGAAAGTAACCGTTAAAGCCAATTCAGCGATTGTCAAAAAAAGGATAGATGAACTTGATTTAGCAGCAAGAATGGGCGTTGATATTATTGCCATCCGCCGAAATAACGATTGGATACTCAACCCCGAGGATACAGAAAGAGTCTTCCAAGGGGACGTCCTAATTACTCGTGGAGCGCCATCAGGCATTGAAGAGTTTAAAGATTTAGCTGAGGGAGAACTTGCAAAATTAGACGTTGAAAAACGCGTGAAATTCGAGGAAATCGTTTCAAGATTCGTTGAACTCAAGGACACATCCGAGTTAATGTTGGATTTAGCTTATTCTTCCCTTATGTTAAACAGTAAGGAACTAGCTGAAGAAGTCCAGCGCCTTGAAGAACGCATGGATCAAATGCACACTGATTTCGAACTGCTTGCTTTAACCAGCGACTTCAAAAAAGAAGAAGCCTCAGGTTTTCTAGGTTTAATTCGGTTAGGTGTAGCGACAGAAAAAATCGCCGATGCAGCTGCAGATATATCTGAGGTTGTTCTAAGAGGTATTGAACCGCACCCAATTTTGAAGCTGACAATTAAAGAAGCAGAGGAAACGGTTGCCCAAGCTTGTGTTACTGCGGATTCTCCGCTTGTAAACAAGACTCTAAAAGAAGCGCGTGTGCATGAAGAAACCGGCATGTGGGTTTTAGTAATTAAAAGAGCAGAAAAATGTGTGCGCCCTCGAGCAGACTCAAAAATCCAAGCAGGCGACGTATTGATTGCTTCAGGATACGCTGAAGGTGCTGATGACCTAAAGAAGCTTGCTTCTCCAACCCAAGCGTGCAATGTCGAATAGTCAGCATCTTTATTTCAGATTCATTAACACTATAAGCCAATAACCCCCATTCCTTAAAGAGAGACCCAGTTTATCGTTGGTTAAAGAGAAAACGAGGGAAAAAGAACGTTTACCTGCCCGAACCCTTCATGTAGGAAAGATTTCACTAAGCCACTTAAAACCTTAAATTTACAGCAGGATTCAGCAGAGCCATATGCCGCCTGCCCGTACTGTTTAACAAAAATAACCGAAGCGCAAATGGAGGCCGATAATGAACCAGAGAAAACCCAAGTTGAAACAGTTCTTCCTAAAGAAAAGCCAACTAAAAATAAAGAAAAACCACACGCCTGCCACTACCACCTTGGCTACTTAAGTGAACGGAAACAGAAAGAGCAAATTCCTGACGAATGCATCGTTTGCAAGGATATTGTTGAATGCATGCTTCAAAAAATGAGAATGTAATTTTTAATAAATTTAGAATATTTTTGCCAAGATAATTATAATTAAAAAAACTGAAGAAGTGAAAGATAGGAAAAATTGAAGAAAGTTATTTCTTTTTCTTTGTTGTTGCTTTTTCTTCGGTGGCAGGCACTTCAGCCGGTTTGACTGGCTCTGGCGTTTCTACTTTTGGTTCTTCCTTTTTCTCTTCGATCTCAGTTGTAATTTCTTCGATTGGTTTTGGGGGCGGTGTTGTTGCCATTGTCCAGCCGATCCATGCTCCTATGAATAGTATGGCTACGAAGGCTACAAATACCGGTACAGCAATGAGCCAGAATCTGACACCTGCTACTGAGCCTATGTTAAGCCATGGTTGGATTAATTGTCCATAACCGAATAGTGCAACTAAGTAAACTACGGCGACGACTACGCAGACTAGTAGTATTGCTCCACCTATTGCTTGATCTTTGCTAACCATTTAAGTCACCACTTTATAGCCATGTATAATCTCAAGCAATTTAAAGTTTGTCATGCTTTTAAGTGTGCTTTTGTTTATGTTGTTCCCATTTCCCAGGTTGATAGGTACTTTTTCTGTTCAGCAGTGAGCTCGTCGATTTTTGCGCCCATCGTTTTCAGTTTTAGTTCAGCGACCTTCTCATCGATTTCTTTTGGAACTGTGAAGACTTTTGGCGTTAACTTTGCTGTTTTTGCTATGTATTCCGCGCACAATGCTTGGTTAGCGAATGACATGTCCATGACTTCGGATGGGTGCCCTTCTGCCGCGGCTAAATTGACAAGCCTTCCTTCGGCTAAAAGGTAAAGTTTTCTGCCGTCTTTTAGTGTGTACTCTTCTAGGTTGGGGCGCATGGTTCTTTTAGCGGTTGACAGTGATTCTAAATCTTTTATGTTTATTTCCACGTTGAAGTGCCCACTGTTTGCCATTATGGCGCCGTCCTTCATTTTTTGCATGTGCTCTTTCCGTATCACGTTGATGTCTCCTGTTGCTGTTACGAATATGTCGCCTATGGCTGCGGCTTCGGCTATTGGCATGACACGTAAGCCGTTCATTACTGCTTCCAATGCGCGGATGGGTTGGACTTCTGTTACTATGACGTTGGCGCCTAAGCCTTGAGCTCGCATGGCTATGCCTCTTGAGCACCAGCCGTACCCGCAGACTACGAAGGCTTTGCCCGCTATCAATGTGTTTGTGGCTCTTAGGATGCCGTCGATTGTGCTTTGTCCTGTTCCATAGCGATTATCAAAGAGGTATTTCGTATAGGCATCGTTAACGGCTACGATGGGATATTTTAGGCAACCGTCCCTCTCCATCGCCCTTAAGCGGATTACTCCTGTAGTGGTTTCCTCTGTTCCACCTTTAACGTTTTTTAGTTCAGCTTGGCGTTTGCTGTGTAAGGTACCGACTAAATCTGCGCCGTCGTCAAGGGTTATAGAAGGCTTGTAATCTAGCACGTTGTCTATGCACTTGTAGTATTCTTCAGTGTTTTGTCCTCTCCAAGCAAAAACGTGAACGCCTTTATCCGCTAATGCTGCAGCTACGTCATCTTGGGTTGAGAGCGGGTTGGAACCGCACAGTGCGATTTTGGCGCCTCCAGCAATTAATGCGTCAACTAGAACGGCTGTTTCTTTAGTTACGTGGAGACACGCGCCCAGTGTAAAGCCTTTTAGGGGTTTTTCTTTTTCGAACCTGTTTTTGATTAGGTTTAGTACGGGCATATGGCGTGATGCCCATTCGATCTGTAAATGACCTTGCGGTGCTAAGCTTTTATCTTTAACTTTGAATTCTTCCATGAATATTCCTTCTTTTTTAGGAAGAGTGTGTCTTCTACCTATTTAGAATTTGCTTCACGTTAAGGGCAGTTTATGGGCTGGAAAAAGTTTAATTACAACTCACCTAAAGCTAAGTGTTAGAAGGGTGTAGGATTGAAGGAACCTTTTGCCAAATTTATTAAAGCCAATCTAGGACCCAAAACGTTACTAATTACATGCGGATTGCCTGGAACTTGGAAAACAGAAACCTCAGAGGAAGTCTCAAAAATAAAAGGGTATCAAAGTCTCAGAAGCGATTTAATCCGCTTAGAAGTTCTGAAGAACGAGAATGTGTTTGACGTAAAAGTTGCAGGAAACATGAGTAAACGCATGTCTGTCTATGATGAAGTCTTTCGAAGGGCAGACGATCTGGCTGGAAAAAACGTTCCTGGCATTATTTTAGACGCAACCTTTGTCACTCAAGATTTAAGGCGGCGCGCAGCAGAAATTGCAGCGAAGCATAACATGACGTTCACTATTTTGCAAACCAGCTGTCCTGAAGAAGTGTCTATCGCTAGGATTCAGAGGCGTACTAAAGAGAAGTATGAGTCAAACGCTTTAACGGTAGAAGCGTACCTTGCTAACAAGAGCAAGTTTGAACCGGTGGACATTGAGG
>JBEKHJ010000164.1:0-3719 GCA_050012335.1 Bathyarchaeia archaeon | reverse complement strand
CTGACCAAAAAACTAACCTAAAAAACCTTCTAGTGCTACCAGGCTTGATAGATGAGCATGTTCACTTGCGGGATGAGGGAAAAGCGTACAAAGAAGACTTCCAAACAGGAACCGCTGCTGCAGCCGCTGGGGGCTTCACCACCGTCTTGGACATGCCTAACAACGAGCCAGTTACAATGAGCATGGAAACTTTAAGGAATCGCATGAGAATTGCCGAAAGAAAAGTTCTCGTAAACGTTGGGTTCTACTCTGAATTTCCAAAAAAATTGGCTGAAGTCAAAGACATCGTTTCCGAAGGGGCAGTAGGGTTCAAGCTTTTCATGGGTTGCCAAATTGGCGGATTAAACGTTGATGATGACCAAGCCTTGCAGGACGCGTTCAAAGAAGTCGCAGAGTTGAATGTGCCAGTGGCGTTGCACGCCGAAGACAAGGCGTTATTGGTAGCTAACGAGGAAAAACTAAAACAAGCCAAAAAAAGTAACACCGCCGCCTTCCTAAAGGCGCATTCAGAAACAGTTGAACTAAAAGCCATTGAACGCCTACTAAAAATAAGTGCACCAACTGGTGTACGGTTGCATTTTTGCCATGTCTCAACTGAAGAGGGCTTAAACGCGATTTTAGAAGCTAAAAAATCAGGCAGAAAAGTAACATGCGAAGTTACCCCTAACCACCTATTGCTGTCACGTGATGATTTGGAACATTACGGGCAATTACTGATTATGGCGCCCCCGCTTCGCAACAAAAATCACATTGAAGCGTTATGGAAAGGCTTAGAAGCGGGTTGGGTTGATGCTTTAGGCTCAGACCATGCACCGCATGCTTTAAGTGAGAAGTTTGCAAGCAGCGTTTGGGATGTTAAAGTCGGCGTGCCAGGTCTAGAAACTACTTTACCTCTTATTTTTACGCTTGTAAAGAAGAATCGGTTATCCTTAGCCCAAGCGGTTCACCTTCTCGCAGAGAAACCAGCAGAAATTTACAATTTGAATGATCGCGGTCGCTTGGAACAGGGAAAGAACGCAGATTTAACGGTGGTAGATTTTAACCATAAATTCAAAATTGATGCTTCAAAATTCAAGTCCAAAGCAAAATATTCGCCCTACGATGGGTGGGACGTTCAGGGTAAACCAGTAAAAACCTTCGTTAACGGATTGTTAGTTCTTGATGAGGGGGAAATAGTTGCTAAAGCGGGCAACGGCTCAATTGTTCGGAGAGGCAATGTGTGAAGTTCCTAGCGGATGGTATGCTGGGAAAACTTGCACGTTGGCTACGCATGTTAGGACAAGACGTCATGTACTCCGTCCAGCTAAGTGATTCTGAACTTCTTGAAGTGGCAAAAAAGGAAAACCGCGTTTTGTTAACTAAAGATTTGGAGCTCTACCAACGCGCGATCGCCAAGGGCGTAGACGCTTTCTACCTTGAAGGCAAGAAGGAATCTGAACGGCTGGCGGAACTTGGCAAGCGATATGGCTTAACGTTAGCGATAGATATGGAAAAGTCCCTTTGCCCAATATGCAACACCAAACTTAAGGCAACGCCAAAAGAACTGCTTTCAGGCGAATTAGAGAAAAACACATTCATTTATTATGATAAGTTTTGGAAGTGTCCTAATTGCGGCCAAGTCTATTGGCAAGGAGCACATTGGAAAAAAATCTGCGACATTCTTAACGAAGCAAAAGCAAAATTGGAAAAAAAAGATATGCGTGGTTAAGGTAGGAGCCATTTTAATGGAATATCTTGGAAGGTTCCATCTGGCAGGGTCCTTCTGATAGTTATCGGTAGTATTCCAGCCTCAAGTTCTTTTAGAGCGATGGCAATCGGGTTTGTATTTTCACAAGCATCCACCAAAATCGGTGCTCCCATCGAGATTTGAAGCGCTCTAGCTCCAACTATTCTTGCTTTCTCGAAGCGAGTAATTTTTGGTGGTCCTACAGTTATTTTTTGTTCTGACGTATTTTAGTACTCTCCAGCGCCTGGATATCCGCCCATTCCGCCTGGTGCTCCTCCTGGTGGCGTTGGAGGTGCCCTCATTTTGCCGGCGGCGATAATGTCGTCAATTTTGAGAATCATGGATGCTGCTTCGTTTGCTGATTTAATTATTTGTTTTTTGACTGAGAGTGGTTCAAAGATGTTTACCTTTGTCATGTCTTGAACTTTTCCTTCTAGAACTTCTATGCCTGCCCATGTTTCTCCTTTTTCATGCCTTGACCGTAATTCTGAAAGTATATCAATTGGATCTAAGCCAGCGTTTTCAGCAAGCGTTACTGCTATGGCTTCAAGAGCTTCCGCGAATATTCTAACCGCAAGTTGCTCTCTTCCCGGCAGCGTTTCAGCATATTTTTTGAGTACACCTGCCATTTCAAGCTCTGGAGCACTTCCTCCAGCAACGATTTTTGGCTCCTCAATTAAATCTCTGATAACGCAGAGCGCATCATGTATTGAGCGTTCTGCCTCTGCAGTCATACGTTGAGTTCCGCCCCTAATCAAAAGGGTAACTGCCTTCGGATGCTTGCAGCCTTCAATGAAAGTCATTTTGTCGTCGCCAATTCTGCGCTCTTCCACCAAAGCTGCATATCCAAGGTCTGATGGTTTTATGTCATCTAGGTTAGTTATTATTTTTCCGCCTGTGGCCTTTGCAAGTTTTTCAATGTCTGATTTTTTGGCTCTTCTAACCGCGATAATTCCTTTTCTTGCAAGGAAATGTTGAGCCATATCGTCTATGCCTTTTTGGCAGACGACTACGTTTGCGCCTGAAGCCAAAATTTTCTCAACCATGTCTTTTAGCATTGTTTCCTCTTGCTTGAGGAACGCTTCAATCTGCTCAGGGCTTTCAATGTTTATTTTTGCGTCTAACTCGGTTTTTTCAATCTCTAAGGAAGCGTCGATTAATGCAATTTTTGCTTTTTCTAAACGCTTGGGCATTCCTGAGTGAACAATTTCTTTGTCTAAAACTACGCCGTTTATTAGGCTGGTCTCCATGAGGGATTCGCCTGTTTTCTTTTCGACTTTTACGTCGTCGACATCTACCTTGTAGACGTCGTCTTTCTTTTCAGCGACTGCCATCATTGCTTTAACCGCTAAATCAGCCAAGTATTCTTTGTATTCAGATACGATTTTGCTTCCCATAGCGGTTGTTGCAGCTTTTTTCAGGTATTCCTGCGATTTCAGGTCTACGGGTATGGCTATTTTTTCAAGGGTTTCTAGCGCTATTTCAGCTGCCTTCCTATAACCGTCAATTATTATTGTGGGGTGAATGTTTTTGTCTATTAATTCTTCTGCTTTGTTCAAAAGTTCACCTGCAATTATAACCGCAGATGTTGTTCCGTCTCCAGCTTCATTGTCTTGCGTTTTGGCAACTTCAACTAGCATTTTGGCTGCTGGATGCTGAATATCCATCTCATCCAAGATAGTGCGCCCGTCACTTGTTATTGTAACGTCTCCGAAGCTATCAACTAACATTTTATCCATGCCTTTTGGGCCTAAAGCGCTTCGGACGCTTTCGGCTACCACTTTGGCGGCAGTTATGTTTCCGTGTTGTGCTTCTCTTCCACGGGACCTGTTTGAGCCTTCTCTTAATATGAGAACAGGCACTCCGCCAGCTTGTGTTGGAAATGATGACAAATCAAGTAATCTCCTTTAATGTGAACAACAACAGAATATTACTAGCCATATAAGTTTTTCTAGGCAAGGCATAATGAATAAAGCTTAGGCAAGCGATTTTT
>JBEKHJ010000163.1:0-3736 GCA_050012335.1 Bathyarchaeia archaeon | reverse complement strand
AGTAAGGCACGTACGTGAGGCTCATTTCCTCCTGCTTGGAGTCTTCGTGAAGGTGTCTGTGCAGAAGACCCTTGTCCATCATCGGCGTGATTATTGAATTCACTTCGTCAACGCTGGCAACCTTCAAAGTAAGCATTGTCTGTTTCTGTATGTTAGTCCAACCTTGAGTTCCAAGAGTGACTCCGCTGCCACAGTACTCGCAGGTTATGACCATCTCTCCGAACTTGGGTGAGATAGGTGCACCGCAACTAGGACATTTCAGCGATGTTACTCCAGAAGGCGCAACAACAGGTGAAGTCGAAGCAACAGGTGGCTTAGGTAAAGTTACTGTTGTGCTTGTTCCGCATTTGACACAGAACGCTGCGTCGTCTGGAAGTTGCGTACCACACGTGTGACAATACAAGTTTTCCACCGAATTCTCATTAAAGGTCCTTTCTCTTAAATTTACCTCATTAACAGCTCCACATTTACTTTATCATGATGAACAATTTCGTTTTTCTGCAATTAGGTCTATGCTTGTTTTGTGATGACCTTTTGGGAAAACAACTAAATACCTGACTACTGCACTGATTAAGTTATGCCTAAGAAAGCTATGTCTAAGAAAGTGTATATTGCCATCTTTCTCTTGGTCTTACTAGTAGGCATCGCAGTTGCTGCCATAGTCTATACAACCCAAACTTCTTCAAGCCCGGTAGTACCAGGCGTCAATGTTGGTGACACGTTCACTTACAAACTAACAGGGATCTCGGTTTTAGGCAGTGCAGACGCAGTAACTCCAAGCTATCTCTCGGATTATAACAATACAGACTACTACAAAGTCACCATAACAGGAATCAATGGCTCTGTAGTATCGTTTGATACAGTATGGCAATTCACAAATGGAACAGCAGTTCAGAACTCAGAATGGGTCGATTTATCGACAGGTGCGGATAATGGCGACTTCTGGGCTATTTACGCTCCAAACCTTAATGTAAATAACCTGCTACGCCCTAAGGGATTTGATACACTCATCGTTAACAGCACCGACACTCAAACATATACTAGCTCTACTAGGACCAGAAATTTCTGGTCAATAGACAACATATTTGTCGATATTAACGATCCAACAGGCAACACGATGCGTGAAGACTACATGTATGTCTATTTCGATAAGCAAACAGGAATGCTCACTACATTAACCAACGTTCAACAATACAACAACCCTGGATTGGAACTAATCATCACTTGGCAACTTACTAATTCAACAGTTTGGGGCGTTTAACCGCTTTATTTTTTAATGATGGTGCCACATAAAAAGTGCAGTGGCACATGGGTAGGTTCAGAAGCTTCCAAGTTTACGTTTTATGACATACATCCGCGAAATAATGCAAATCTTAAGTAAAATCATTTTTAAATTAAAGCTGTTTTATGTTTTGTTTTGCTTTTATAGCGGCTAGTTTTCCGCCTGCTTTAACAATGCCCTTCTCTAACTCGCTGAGGCTTAAGGCAACCTCTATTTTTGTGTTCTTAGTCAAATTCTTCACAAGTAGGCGCTCATTTAAGTCTTTAACATCCAAATCCAACACGTCACCTTGCGCGATGCCTGAATAATCCTGTTTAACGGTGAAGGTTAAGGGCAGAACTCCGAAATTAACCAAGTTAGCCATATGTATCCGAGCGAAAGATTTGGCTATAACTGCTTTTACGCCGAGGTATTTAGGCGCCAACGCAGCGTGTTCCCGCGAGGAGCCTTGACCGTAATTTTCTCCACCGACGAGGAACCCACCGTTTTTCTCAAGGGCACGGGAGGCAAAAGTTTTGTCAACGCAGCAGAAAGTGTATTTGCTTATTTCGGGAATGTTGCTTCTCAGGGACATGATTTCTGTGCCTCCTGGCAAAATGTCGTCGGTTGAAACGTTATCGCCAAGCTTCAGCAACACTTCACCAGTTAATCGGTCAGGTATCGGCTTGAATGATGGTAAGGGTTTAATGTTGGGTCCCATCACGACACGGGATGTTGCCTTTGTAGTCGGGTAAATGAACATGTTATCGCTGAGAACGAACCTTTCTGGCAAGCTAATCTCTGGGTATTTGCCGAGTTTTCGCGGGTCCGTAATTTCACCAGTAATAGCCGATGCAACCGCTGTCTCTGGACTAACCAAGTAAACCTTAGCATTCTGCGTTCCAGAGCGGCCTTTAAAGTTGCGATTAAACGTTCGAAGCGACACGCCCTCGGTCGTCGGAGCCTGACCAATTCCTATACATGGACCGCAAGCGTTTTCAAGTATTCTGGCGCCTGACTGAATTAAAGGCTCAAGTTCGCCTGTGGCTGCTAGGTTTTGTAAGGCTTGTCTTGAACCGGGCGAAATGGTGAGGCTGACATTGTCGCTGATTTTTTTGCCTTTTAGCAGGGCGGAGACAATTTTTAAGTCTCTAAGTGATGAGTTGGTGCAGCTGCCGATGCATACTTGGTCTACTGGTGTTCCTTCAACTTCGGTTACTGGTTTAACGTTGTCTGGGCTGTGAGGCAACGCTATTAACGGTTCAACCGTTTTGAGGTCTATGTCAAGGATTTCGCTGTATTTTACAGCGTCATCTGCTTTGAGCTCTGTCCACTGGTTTTCTCTTCCTTGTCCACGCAGGAAAAGCCTTGTTGTTTCGTCGGATGGGAAAATGGATGTTGTGGCTCCTGTTTCGGTGCCCATATTCGCTATGGTTCCTCGTTCAGGAACGCTCAGTGTTTTAACTCCTGCGCCAAAGTATTCCAGAATCTTGTTTACTCCGCCCTTCACAGTCAACTCTTTGAGTACTTGCAAAATAACGTCTTTGGCTGAAACAAAAGGCGAAAGCTTCCCAGTTAATTTTACTCCTAAGATACTGGGCATTTCAAGGTAGAAGGGTTCTCCAGCCATGGCTGCGGCAACATCTAAGCCTCCAGCGCCAATGGCAATCATGCCCATGCCGCCTGCGGTTGGTGTATGGCTGTCACTTCCCAAAAGCGTCAGGGAAGGTTGAGCAAACCGTTCAAGATAGAGTTGGTGACAGATGCCGTTGCCTGGACGCGAGAAAACAATGCCGTATTTGGCTGCGACTCCTTGCAAGTAGCGGTGATCATCTGCATTTCTGAAATCATTCTGAAGCATGTTATGGTCAACAAAGCTTAGGCTTAGCTGCGTTTTGACTTTTGGCACTCCCATGGCTTCAAACTCAAGGTAAGCTAAAGTGCCTGTGGAATCCTGAGTTAGAGTGTGGTCTATTTTTAAGCCAATTTCTTCGCCAGAAACCATTTTTCCTTCAGCTAAGTGTTGAGCGATAAATTTTTCCGCTATGGTCTTTTTCACTTCTTTTCCCCTTGCAAGTAGTGCAAATTTATGGAGTAAACTTGCACTTATTGTTATATGCCTGTTTGAGGAGGGAAATTAAGCTTATCATAAATTTTTTATGTTTAGTTTACTGGCTTTTTGCTTTCGATATGTGTGTGCGCATTAGCCTACCCCGGGTCTACTATATGCTCCAAATATGCTTAAGCTGTCGGGGCGATGAACAACTTTAGTAACGAGTGTTCTGTTGGTTGATTTAGATTTGAGTTTACGCAAAAAGGAAAGTTTGGTACAATAAGCAACATGACAGGAGCAGACGAAAAAATGAAATAGCTAATCGCTCAACAGGATACAGCAAGAGGCATTACCAATGTCGTTTAAAGCGAAAATGCAAGAAGCAGCCAAGAGTAAGAATTCACCAATTGTTTTAGCGTTGG
>JBEKHJ010000162.1:0-3766 GCA_050012335.1 Bathyarchaeia archaeon | reverse complement strand
TTCGGTTTTGATCTTCCGAACGAAGCCCTGAAATGTCGATTAAGCAGGTTATGCCTTTGCATATATTCTGAAGGACACTTTCAACAAAACTGTAATTAGAAGCTGGGAAGAGGTCACTTGATAGGGACGAGAGCTTTTGCATTAACGCTTCAACAACAACTTTTTGCGCTCGGACACCAACGTTTCCCTCATTATGATACAGTTCTCTGGCACTTTGAATCCAGTCAGCTCCAAAATGCCTATACAAGGCCCATGCCAGCCGTTTTTGTGGAGGTTGGATATCAGGGAATATAGTTTCGAGTTTGCCAGGGAGTATAGTGCTTAAGCCTATAGCCATTTTTCCATCCTGAGCTGAGTAGAATTGGACTTTGCTGTGGAATAATGGGTGATCTTTTAGACCTCTTTGTGTTTTAATTTCTTTTCCCTCTAGAAGTTGCCCGGCAAAGTCGTAAATTAGAGCCACAGTTCTTGGACTGTTATCGATTAGTTGAGCATTTATGATTAATTCGGTGTTTGTTTTTCCAGAGCCGGTCATGCCGAACATGCCCATCATTTTGGGTATAGCTTCAATGTTTATGCCTACTGAGCTTAGGATGTGGTCTTCTGAACGCAAGCACCCAATTTCAAGTTCGCCTGAGAGCTTTAATATAGAGCAGTCTTCGTCTGTTGCAGCATACACTCTGTCACGGTAGTTTGGGTTAAATGTTGGCGAATGCAGTGTGTCGCCTCTTTTTTCTAAAAACAGGATCGCTTCCACACTTCTGTAAGCTGAATATGGTCCAAATGCCTCTTTGCCTTCTGCCTCACGCAACTGTTCTATTGTTTCAAGGGTTGAACTGCTTTCAGAATTAACGACCCGGGCATAAAAGTTTCTTTCGCCAGAGTCAATGCGTACTATTTGGCCAAACGATAATCCGATGTTTTTGTTGACTAGAAATGAAACTGAATCGCCCTTTGTTCCGCAAACAAATCCTATTGAATCAGTATTGGTCATCCCACATCTCCCATTCAAACGCGTGTTTTACTCCATGAATCTCATCTGCAAAACTGCATGAACGCTCTTCTCTTCTCAGAGCTTCAAGCAACCCTACTTCATTTAGTTTATCTTCAATCTTGTCGTAATAAGAAAACAGCATAGAATTTGAAGGGGCCGAGAATTCATGTGCCAAGTAGAGGCTTATTGGATAACCTACACACCGAGGATCCTCGCAGACGCTGGTTAAGGGTGAAAGTAACTCAACAATATCTTGTTGGGTAAGGTAATCCATTATATCGCAACGGAAAACATGCTGGCTTTCAGCGCATAGCTTTACAATAGCGATATCTCCATACAAACTTCTGTCTTTGTCTGCCTTCCGCACGGGATAATAAACCCAGATTGGATGAGAGGTCATGGTGTACGTAGTAGCGACTAAGTCTCTGCCTTTCTCATCATGCATTGAAGGAGAATTCTTGCTGATCGCTAAAAGTCTAACACCATTTTTCTTGCATTCCTCATAAAGAGATACCCTAAACTTTCGTTCACCACCAAAGTAGCCACCACCATCTAGAAGAAGGTACATACTACGTACATCCCCATGTACGTGGTAAGGCTTACTTAGTTGTTCTTTAAGCATTTGTAGAGCAACTTGGCTTTCTAATTCAATCCTAAAGTCCTGCAGGTAACTCCTACGTACATGCGAGTCTCCTACAACAGTGCAAATTCTCTCTGAATAGCTCCAATCAACTGTGCGCTCTCTAACTGAAGCGCATGAGGCACGCATTAAATATATGCCCCAATTATTTGCTCGCTTTAAAGTACGGGTAGAACAGTCAACCGCAATAAAACTGCCCATGTACGTGGTAACTTTCTTTAGAGGCTTCATTAGAGAAGCATCAGGTTTTACCGTTATTAATGGTTCTTCTTTTACTTGACTTCCAAGAGCTATTCTGCCTTTATCGATATAGAATTTAAGTTTATGTTCCATTTCAGTGAAGTCTACTTCAATATTTTTATCCAAGTGTACTCTACCCTAAGCGCTCGCGGAATTAATCCTTAGTCATACTAAATTTAGTTTTATGCTTTGCGTCAATTAGCAGTTTAAGTTACTTTATGCGTTGCTTTATGGCCGCTTGAGCAATGTTGGACGCAGTTTTATACTTCAAATTGTTTTGTCCGCCAGTCCTTAAAAGCATACCTTTGCCTGCCATCCTTGAAAGATAAGTGGAAACTGTACTTAGGCTAATTGGCTCTTTAAGTTCCTGCTCATAAATCGACTGGATTTCCTTTGAAGAAAACCAAATCAATGGAAAACTCTTCTGAACAACCAACTGAACCTTTTCAAATCGGGAAAGAATGCGATTCGGTAAAGAAGTTCCTATACCCATAGTGGGACCTTCACTTGGTGCACCGCCTAGCAATTCTACAAGATCTAAGAGGCGTAGAGCTTTGTCGCGGGTTACTTGGCCCTCGAAAGCAATAGTATATCGATTACCATCGTTATCGAACAGCTCCACGCGTATTTTACGAGCTGGCATTAGGTGTACACCTTAAGGGTTGTTCACAGTTTTACACTTCACAACTTATAGCTGTTATGGTGAAAGAGATAAACTAAAAAAAGCAGCAGATAGCTTATTTTAAAGAAAGCGGTAAAATTTTCATTCTATTTAGCATAACCAACTTCACATTAAATCGAAATAGCTGGAAAATTACAATTATTGCTTGGTTTCCCTTTTCCAGTAGAAGCATAGGGGTGCCTTATTCACAGGAAAAAGACAAGAAATAGGTAATCTGAAAGAAAAGGAAGCTAATTAAGCGACAAATTTAATGCTATTTCACATGTATTCACAATTTTGTGAACGAAAATTTAGAAAAATGGGGTGATAAAATTTTAAAAGATTACCTAACTCAGAATCGGACGAGATTACGGTTAGAACCATTTGGTTACTGTTTATATTAAGATAATTTACCATGGAAAAATGTTTGAAGAGGCACCCCTATGTTTCCTCTCGAAGCTTTCAGGTTAAAAAGAAGTTAAGAAAACTCTGAAAAAATATTTGCAGAATTTTTATCTAAAAACTTGGATAGCAATTATTAATATATAAAACTGTTTCATAACTATCAGAGTATATATTAACCAATATACTTTAATGACTTTTCTTTAATTCAAGAATTTTTTCCAGTAGAAACTTTGGGGTGTGTCTCGTTCTTGATTTACTAGGTTGCTATCTGGTGCTTTCATTGTCTTTTAGGATTGTTGTGTGGTAAAACCAGTTTTTTGTACTGCATCCTTTATCTGTTCCACACGAAATAACGGTGGTGCCTCTGAAAAACGAGGGGACGGGCACGTGGGAAATCCAAGCGTATTAGATGATGTATTCGAAAGTTTCGTTAATGGAGTTCGATTGTTTAAGGACAGAGAGGTTCTGAGGCACGATTATCTTCCTGAAAAATTACCCCACAGAGAAGAACAAATAAGATTATTAGGACAAACTGTCGCGCCAGTCCTAAAGGATGCAAGATGCTCTAACATTTTTATTTATGGACAAACCGGAACCGGAAAGACGGCAGTAACCAAATACGTGTTGAGCCATCTAGAATCTAAGGCGAAAGAATATGGTGCATCAGTAAAATTTTGCTACATAAATTGCCGAATGACTGGTTCGGAATACCGCGTTTTCGCAAATCTAAGCCAAAACCTTGGTGTGGCTATACCTTTTACAGGTTTGTCTGTTGGTGAAGTTTTTGATAGGTTTAGAGCAGGTTTAGATTCTTCCAGAATAATTT
>JBEKHJ010000161.1:0-3771 GCA_050012335.1 Bathyarchaeia archaeon | reverse complement strand
TTTGGGGAAGGCGGAATGGGAAAAACTTATCGATAGTTTAGTGAAACAGGGCATTCTTTACTCGCCGAAAGTAGTAAATGCAATGCTTAGTGTGCCCCGCGTTAAATTCTTGCCTGAAGACATTCAATCTTATGGCGCCGTGGACACGCCTCTTCAAATTGGTTTTGGCCAAACAATCTCGGCGCCACATATGGTTTCGATCATGAATGAAGCCCTTCAATTGGAAGTTGGCCAAAAAGTCCTCGAGGTTGGTGCTGGTTCAGGCTGGCATGCTGCAACTATAACAGAGTTGGTAGCGCCGAAAGATGTGCCTAGAAGTGAGTGGGGACACGTTTATACTGTTGAGATAGTTCAGGTTTTAGCGGAAACGGCTAGGAAGAACATTATGAACGTGGGCTTTGGCGACCGCGTAACTATAATCAACGCTGACGGGTCAAAAGGGTATCCTGAGAAGGCTCCTTATGACCGTATTGTTGTGACGGCTGCAGCTCCAGAAGTCCCCCAGCCGCTACTGGATCAGTTGAAGGCTAATGGAGTAATGGTGATTCCAGTTGGCGAAATTTCACTCTTCCAAACCCTAATGAGGCTAACTAAAGATGAGGCTGGCAAGATTAGGCAGGAGAATCTTGGGAAAGTAGCTTTTGTTCCATTAACAGGCGAATATGGACACGGCTAAGCTAGCTGAACCATTTTTCCAATGATACTTTGCCTTTCTGCTTCTTTGTGCCTTCTAGCATTTTATCTAGTGATTTTCTCACGCGGTCTTCCGAGAAGTCTTTCTGCCTGCAAAGGAAATCGGCGACGCCTCCTACGTCGGGTTCTTTCCATTCTAACTTGTAGTTATCTGTAACTTGCGGGCGCAGAAAGATTTCTCTTATGCAGTTGGGCTCAACTGGAAAAGTGGCGTTTTTTATATTGGGTAGCGCGTTTTCTAATGTTCCGTATTGTTTTATTAGTTTTAGGGCGGTTTTTGGTCCGAGCCCTTTTATGCCCACTGGGTTATAATCTGTTCCAATTAGGATGCCTACGTCTATTAGTTGCTCGTAAGTTAAACCGCATTCGTCTAGGGCTTTAGATAGTTCAATTACTTCAGGCACAATGTCGATGTAGATGTTTTTGCTTGGAAGCTTCCGCCTACCAGAAATAGTAACGTTCCGAAGGAGTCTTGGAGCGCCGAAAAGTAGGCTGTCGTAGTCTTGGCTTGCGCAGTAATCCGCATTGCCACGTTTTGTCATGTGTGCGGCTTGGGCTTCTCCTTCGCTTGGCGCTTGGACCCATGGCAACCCCATGAGGCTCAGCAGTTTCGTGGCGTCGTCCTTCATGTAGTCCTTCATGGTCATAGTAGCCTGCGCAAACATCCGCATCTTTGCCGTATCGCCTATCGCCACTGCCTTCTCATAGTGCACGGCGGCTTCCACTTTGACTTGCCTGCGCCGCTCAATCTCAGCCGCCTTCAAGGTTGGCGGAATACCATCGAAAACGTAGATGGGTTTTATGCCCATTTCGACTAGGTTGCTTGTGCGGTAGAATAAGCCGCTTAGGTGGCTGGTGACTTTTCCAGTGCTGTCTTTTAGCGGTGTGCCGTCTGCTTGGCGGATGATGGCGAGGAACTGGTAGATGGCGTTGTAAGCGTCTATGGCTATGATTTTGCCGCTTAAATCTTCCAGCTTAACTGAAGTTTTCGGTACGAGGTTTTTGAAGTCTACGCCCAAAACTTATCACGAATAGACATAAGGCAAGAAACCTTCTTAATAAATTTGCGAATAGCTCATTTCGCTGGTAAAAGCTAAAAAATACGACAACGGGTTAAACTTAAGCAAGTTGTCGCTCAAAACAACCAACCCATTTCGTCCTTTAAACAAGGAAGCTATTAACGGCATCAAGCATTAGATAAAAACAGCTTTATGGCAACAAACTGCAACGAAAACGCAAATTACAAACGCAAACCAAAAAACAGACAAACCCACGATTTCCAAGCATAGCAGATATAAGGAACCCTTACAATTTAAAACCGCAACGAAGTGTTCCCTTATGACAGAAAGAACATTATCCTTAGTCACCTGTACAAGCTGCGGCAAACCAATTCCGCCAGGCAGCGAATCCACAAAATTCCAGTGCCCCAACTGCGGAGAAATCCAAATCAAACGCGACGGAAAATGCCGCAAATTCGGCCGCTTGTACAAATGCCCGAAATGCGGATTCACAGGACCATAAAGGCGATTTAACCATGGGAAGCGTTTTGGTAACATACAAGATTTTCCCAGAAGACATAGTGGAAAACTTTGACGACCTCAAAAAGAAAATCCAAAACATCATGCCCGAATTCTCCGCAATCGAAGGATACGGCGAAGAACCAATAGCCTTCGGACTCGTAGCGCTACTTGTTCAAGTTAAATTTCCAGAAGATAAAACAGGCATCGTTGACGAATTCGAAGAAAAACTCGCAAAAATACCAGGCATAAGCCAAGCCCAAACCTTCATGGTGCGCAGAACAAGCAGATAAAACGCTTAATTACCCAAAAAGCCACAAGGCACTTCTTTAATATGCGCCTGAAAGTCTCAACCGTTACGCTTTAAAGTTTATATAGGAATAAACGTTCTTTTCAAACACACACTCTTAACATCAAATTATTTGGAGGATTCTGTTTGAGCGAAATTCAATTACACGTTGGAGACGCACGGCAAAGAGACGTGGGCAGAGGAATCGCCCGCATAGACCAGTCAACCATGCAGAAACTAGGCATAAGCGCTGGAGACGTAATAGAAATCATAAACAAACGCACAACATCAGCCATCGCTTGGCCTGCATACAGCGAAGACCAAAACCGCGACATCATCCGCATCGACGGCTTCACACGCAAAAACAGCGGCGTAGCCATAAACGAATACGTAGTGGTGCGACCGGCAAAAGTCAAAGCAGCATTAAGCATAACACTTGCACCTGTCGACATGCGCTTAAACGTGGACGAAGACTTCACAAACTTCGTTAAAAACCGCCTCATGGAACGCACCCTCGTAGAAGGCGACACAACCCTAGTAATGATGCTAGGGCACGCCATACCATTCACCGTGTCAAAAACCCGACCCCACGGCATAATTAAAATAACAACCGAAACACGCTTAACCATACTAAACGAGCCAGCACCCGAAGGCAAAGGCTTACCAAGAACCACATACGAAGACATCGGCGGCTTACACGAAGAAATCCAACGAGTCCGCGAAATGGTAGAACTACCACTCCGCCACCCAGAACTCTTCCAACGTTTAGGAATAGAACCTCCAAAAGGCGTACTGCTGTATGGTCCACCAGGCTGCGGAAAAACCCTCCTCGCCAGAGCAGTCGCCAACGAGTCAGAAGCCAACTTCTACTCCATCAATGGTCCAGAAATAATGAGCAAATTCTACGGTGAATCCGAAGCACGCTTACGCGAAATTTTCCAGCAAGCCCAACAGAACGCGCCAAGCATAATATTCGTGGACGAACTTGATGCCATAGCGCCTAAACGAGAAGAAGTCACAGGCGAAGTTGAAAGACGCGTCGTTGCACAACTCCTCGCATTGATGGATGGTTTAAGCGGAAGAGGAAACGTAATAGTTATCGGCGCAACCAACCGTCCACAAGCACTTGACCCCGCACTGCGCAGACCTGGAAGATTTGACAGAGAAATAGAAATCGGCGTACCCGACAAGAAAGGAAGATACGAAGTCCTCCAAATACACACAAGAGGAATGCCGCTCGCTGAAGATGTTGACCTCAAAAAACTCGCTGAC
>JBEKHJ010000160.1:0-3785 GCA_050012335.1 Bathyarchaeia archaeon | reverse complement strand
TGAATAAATTACCCTAAGGTCGGTTGTTGCAAAGATGTTTGGAGGGGTTGATCTGACCAAGTTTGGTTTTAGGAGGACTGTCTTATCTTTAACCAAGTTGATGAAATTACATGATTTGTCAATCGCTATTTTTGTTAATTTAGCCACAGAGTTTAAGCTTTTTTCATTAAGGTCTGTCGGTGAACCAGTTAAATTATCGCTATGACTGATTGCAACTATACTATTAGTGCCCATTTACTTAGCCATCCAAGAGGTGCGATAGAGGATGTACTTACATTTCAATCATACAGTTTATAATATTACCTATTACATTTTGCGCTTTAAAAATCAGAATTAATTTATCCATAAAAAGCAGCTTTAGATGGAATTGTAAACAGTTAAGCTTTTATTTAGAAGCATTAGAGTAAGAATAAGGTTCTGAAAAACATGGTCGCACAACCTATAGAAAAACCAACAGGCGCATTTGTCTTGTCTTTAATCGGCGGAATTCTAGGAATCATAATAGGTATAGTCCTCTTACTACTCGGAGTGGCTTTTGCAGGAGTTTTAGGCTATGCAGGTTACTACGGTTACAACCCAGTATTAATGCTGTTCGCTGGACTCGGCATTTGGGGAATCATTACAGCTACAATAGTCATTGCTTCCGCGGTAAAACTCAACAGCTATCCGCTTGAACATACAAAATGGAGTCTAATAATCTTAGTCTTCTCCATTATAGGTGTCACGGGACTTTTCGGTCTAATTGGAGGAATATGGGGCTTAGTATGGAAGCCACACACAGTTGAAACGATGGCTGGACCGATGGGTGGACCAGCGCCGCCGCAGCCTATAACAAGAATATGCACTAAATGTGGTCGAGTTATTGACGAAAACGTCAAGTTCTGCCCACATTGCGGACAAGAACTTAGTTAAAGTAAAGCACATGCGGTTGTGCTTCTTTAATGCTTCCGCATCCCTTTTTTCTTGTTTATACAGAGGGTATTGTGGGTAACCAATCAAGGCCGTCTCGGTTAATTCAACCAATGCCAGCAGTCCTATTCGTGTATCGTACATTTACATGTCCTGAAGATTTTTAGTGTTGCTTGTGCGATTCAAAAAGTTATAAATCCAAATGGTAATAACTTCTTCAAAGGGAGAAGGGTATTTGTTCATCTGATGGCTTCGAACTATCAAAACAATGTGACTTGCTTATTTTACAGGGGAGCACCGTAGTAGTAACCTTATTACTTTCATGGTGGTTCAGTAAAGGTGAGGCAATAAAATTGCCAAAGAATCCCAGCGCAAAAAAGAATTGCAACATAAAAGTTAGCAAGCATGGGCCATATCTAGTTTCTGGAGGCATCCCTTTATTGTATATGACAATAAAATGCGACAAGCAGGGAATCCCAATCAAATGGGTTATGGGAAAAAAGCTCAAGACTCCTGAAAATTATGCTTTATGCCGATGTGGGCAATCCGCTAACAAGCCATTCTGTGACGGCACGCACTTGAGAGTGAATTTTGATGGAACAGAAACAAGCGTAAAGTCTTATGCGAGTGAATCCAAAGAAATTGATGGTCCAGAATTAAAGTTAATTGATATTGAGATGCTTTGCGCTTCCGCACGTTTCTGCCATCGAGGAGGCAACATTTGGCAGGTAATTCCCAAATCAGACAACCCGAAAGCCAAGAAAAACGCGATAGAAAATGCTTGCGATTGCCCATCAGGCAGACTTGTCGTTATAGATAAAGAGACAGGCCTGACAATTGAGCCTGCACTGGAGAAATCGATTGGTGTAATTAAAGACCCAAGCATCGGCGTCGGTGGACCGTTTTGGATTCGCGGTGGTATTCCAATTTATTCAGCGGATGGAAAACTCTATGAAGTTCGAAATCGCGCGACTCTTTGCCGCTGCGGAAAATCCCAAAATAAACCGTTTTGCGACAGCAGTCACTATCCGGAAGAGGATAGGGAGCGTTGAAGAGAATGAAAAAATCGAGTGAGAAAAAGCAGGAGCAAGTCGAAGAAAACATTGATGATGTTTTGGGGTCTAAAGAGAAAGTGTTTGTTCTCTTCTATGCTTCTTGGTGCCCGTTTTCCCAAAGGTTTCTGCCGATATTTGAAGAGTATGCAAAAGGCAATCCACTTGAGTGCATGAGCATTATGGTCGATTATAAGCCCGATTTATGTGAGAAATTCTCGATAGATTACTACCCTACCGTGCTGCTTTTCAAAAAAGGAGAAGTATACAAGAGACTTGATGCTACGCCAGGAGCTGGATTAACTAAGAAGCAACTGACAGAACTTACCACTAACCCGTAGAGTTTGCTATTTAGCCTTCTGCGCGAGTTCTTTCGCCCAGCTTCTGATGGCATTCCAGTCTCTTGTATCGTAGATTCCTGGTTCAGCCTTGCTGGTTCAAAGGCAGCCCTTTCATGTTCATACTGACTTAGCAAACAAGATTTTTTGAGAACGCTAATTTGCTTGCTTGTCAAATGCGGTTGGCAAACAGTTAGAAAAAGGTGAGCTACCTTGTCAACTGGGTTTACTAAAACCTATTTTTTTGTTTACCTTGCATTAAGAATTAAAGTGCATTCAGTAGGATTTTTCATTGCTGCTTGCAAGTAGTGGTTGTTGATATTCAGGGTTAACTTTTCCATGCTTGTTAAGTATTACAGCGTTTATTTTACGCCAGTTTTCTCCTACTGTAGACCACATTTCGCCGCTTATGATATTCTTTTTAACATATTCAAATAATGATTTTTCACGTTTTATGATTCTTCGGTTCCAATCAACGCTAATTAAGCCTGACCGTGTCATGTACTGAATGTTCCGTATCATTTCATTCGAGTTTATTGTATAGTTAATTGCGCTGCCCAAGTCTTCGGTAAATGATTCAATTGGGAATTCGTCTTCAGGGCGAAGACTTATCACTGCAATCATGTCCTGCATGAACCTAACAGTTCTTCCAGAGTAAACAGTTTTTCTTTTCGGCACCAAAACCTGCTCTACGCGTTGACCATAGCGTTTGTAGAACCATCTTTTGACCGTTTCAGCAAGCACTGCATAGGCACCTAGAATTCCAGCTAAAGCTAAGTAAAACGCAGGTGGAGGTGGCACGAATCCGAAAAATGCACCTACTGGCGTGTATGGTACTATTATGGCAAAGCTGATGACCGCAAGGAGCATTATGGCTAGATATTTGCTTGGCTTGCTCTTGTAGAAGGGTACTCGCCTTGTTCTTATAATGAGAACTACTAGCGTTTGTGAGCAAAGGGACTCCACAAACCAGGCAGTCTGGAACAGAGCTGCGTTTGTCCAAGCGTTGAAAATAAACAGCATCGTAAAGAAGGTCGCGAAGTCAAACAGAGAACTTACAGGACCAATAATTATCATAAACCTTCTTATGAAGGAAATATCCCATCTCTTGGGCTTTTCGATATACTCTGCATCAACATTATCAGTTGTCATAACAGTTTGTGAAGTATCGTAGAGCAGATTGTTTAGAAGGATTTGGATGGGCAGCATCGGCAAAAATGGTAAGAACACTGAACCGCCAGCTGCGCTAAACATATTGCCAAAGTTTGAGCTTACACCCATCATAATGTACTTCATCGTGTTGCCAAAGGTTTTTCTGCCTTCTAACACACCTTCGCCCAGAACAGTCAAATCGTTCCTCAACAAGATGATATCAGCGGATTCTTTGGCAACGTCAACCGCGTTGTTAACAGATATACCTACGTCTGACGTCTTTAAAGAGGGCGCATCATTGATGCCATCACCCATAAAGCCAACGACATGACCA
>JBEKHJ010000159.1:0-3802 GCA_050012335.1 Bathyarchaeia archaeon | reverse complement strand
TCCTCATGTGTAAGCGCTAGTTTTTCCCGTGCCAGCTTTATCTTATTTGCATAATCTTCTGTGATCTCTTGAGTAATTTCTACTTTAGCCACTATTGGTTTTTTCTGAACCAGTGTAATTGGCGCCTGCGGTTTTTTGAGGGCTTGTTGGGGAAGGGCTGCTTCTTCATGGATTATTTTGCCATGTTTTGAGCATTCAGCGCAGACGGTTAGTTTGGCTCCTTCAATTACTGCCGTTATTGGTTCAGTGTGAATTTTGTGTCCGCAGACTTCGCATCTCAATGTGAGCTTTCACCTTTCACTGTCTTTATTATCTTGTTATGTTTATACTTGTCGAAACAGCAAAAAGCTAATCGATGGTGAAAATGTGGAGAACGCACTTGGCAAAGTGAGAAGTATTGCTGATTACCAGTTTGGAAAAGGCGTAGGCACAAAGCTATTTCCAGAAAACGTTGAAATTCAATATTCTCCAAGAACAGGCAGAATACGCTACATTAACTTAAACGGCGAAAGATTAGCTACTCTGCGTCCAACTGACGGCTTACTTTCTTTAAGCATTAAAGCAGCAAAGTTTATGGCCGAAAATTTGCCTTTTGCCCAATGCTTCGTTACAGCGCGTAATGATGTTTCTGAGTTCATTGCTGATGGCGGGGACGTTTTTGCCGCTCATGTAGTCAAGGTTGATGCTGAAGTTGGCGCTAAAGATGAAGTAATCGTTTTAGATGAGGATAAACATGTTCTGGCGGTTGGGCGTGCATTGCTTTCAAGCGTGGAGATGACTGCTTTTAAAACAGGCGTAGCAGTTAAAGTGCGCCATGGCGCAAAGGAAAGTTAAGTTTGTCAAGGTATTCGTTTTGATTTCAGTTTAAATTTTTCAGGAATCCAATGAAAAATAAATTGGAAAGCCGGGGGTTGATTTGTGCCCTCACCAAAGTGGAATGTCAACCCCCAAAATTCCTCTTTTGTTGTGGACTAATAATTCATAAATCCTAATAAGATGAAGTTTCAAAATGACAATCATGTGCTCTTTACTAAATTACCAAACTCGAGATTTGGAAGAACTTTTGCAGCAAAGAAAAAAACAAATGAAAAAAACCGACGCTGAAACGATTGAAATAATCATGCCTGCCACAATCTTGTTAAGTTGCAAATAAATGAAATGTTTCATCCAAAATTCACAAGCACCTACGAAGGAGACAAATCAGCGAAACCATCTTTGCAAGAACTGAATTGCAGTGTATAGCCTTTTCTCCACAAACTAACACTTGGGTATACATCCGAGAGAATGACTCCGCCAACTTGCTAACCGCTTAGTTGTGCCAAAATAGAATAATTTTTTGGAACTTTAGCTGATTTGCGAAGAGTTTCCATTAATTCGTTTAAACTAAAATCAAAAAGAACACCTTGGGAAAGTTAAGTTTATGAAGTTCTACTGCAGAATACTTGGTGGAAGTGAAGTCTATGCATAAACGCATGAATCCTCGAGAGCAAAAACGCTTGATGCAACGTATGGGCATGAACATGGATTCTGTACCCGACGTTCAACAAGTCATAATTAAAACAAGCGGCAAAGACATAGTTATCGATGAGCCAGAAGTGGCAATTTTAGAAGTGCAAGGGCAAAAAATGTATCAGGTTATTGGCGGTCAAGTTTCAGAGCAAGCCTCATCTCAACGCCACGCCGCTAAACCAGTTCAGCCAGCGTTTTCTGAAGAAGACGTGAGGTTGGTGGCAGACCAAACTGGCAAAAGCTTAGAGAAAGCAAAAGAAGCCCTTGAGGAATGCCAAGGGGATTTGGCAAAAGCTATACTGTTGCTTCAGTCCTAATTCCTTAATGGTTATTAATATCTTGGATGACCATATTAATCAAGAAGGGGCTTGGGCAGTGATTCAAAACGTAGATGTAGCAGTAATTGGTCACTTCTCAATCGACACAATTCTACTGCCCAGCAGAACTGCCCCATTTGTTGTTTTAGGCGGCGCTGTAACCTACACTTCATTTGCCGTTAAACGCTTAGAAGCAACGGCTTCTGTAATCTCCAAAGTGGGTGGGAATTTTCCAGAAGCTTACCTGTGGTGGCTAAGGCAAGAAGGCATTGACCTTTCAGGCGTAATTAAACTTGCAGATGAGCAGACCACATGTTTTGAGTTGGGTTATAATGCAGATTTGTCTGATAGAACCCTGAAATTGAAAAGTAAGGCATCTCCAATAAACTTAGTCGACGTACCGGCTGATTTGCGGGCTAAGGCTATTCATATTGCGCCTATTGCCAACGAAGTCTCATACGAAGTAGTTGAGCATTTGAAGCATTGCGCTGATATACTGTCGCTTGACCCTCAGGGTTTACTTCGAAGCTTCGACGAAGCAGGAAACGTAACAGAAAACGCTTCGGTTGATAAACGAATATTTAATTTAATTAACATTTACAAGTCCTCATTAAACGAAATTTACGCGTTAACTGGCCAGACTGAGCTTAAACCAGCAATAAAAGCCATTCACGATTTTGGAGTTGAAACCGTCATCGTTACCATGGGCGCTAAAGGCTCGGTGCTCTCAGTCGAGGGAGCACAATACAACATTGCAGTTTGCCCTTCACAGGTTTTAGTTGACCCAACAGGTGCAGGAGACGTTTTCATAGGCGGCTTCTTAACCGAGTACCTGCGCCAAAAAGAATCAATATGGTGTGCTTGCGTCGGTTCAGCTGCTGCTTCGCTGGTTGTCGAAGGAATTGGTCCCACTTATTTTGGAAAAAAAGAGGAAATTTATCGGAGAGCCAATTCTTTGTATGAAAAGGAACTTAAGCAATAGTGTATATGTACGTAGTAAACTAATGTGCGTGGGGCGTAGATTGTGGGACGCATAGACAAAGGAGTAAAATGCAGCGTGTCAGGCTGCGGAAGGGAAGCTGTCCGTTCAATATCAGCTGAAAAAGCCAGGGCTGCTGGCTTAAATGTTGGCAGCGGCGAAAAACGCGCTTACATTTGCAAAGAGCATTATAAAGAATTTAAAAAGAAGACGAAAAAAGATAAAACACTTGATAAGTGGCGTTACGGTCACTAAGAAGAGTGAAAAGCCATGCGAATACTACAGTTGCACTCTAACTTTATAGTATTCAAACCCGTCCAAAAAGAAATCGCCATTGCCGAAGAAGCGGAACAAAAAGAAAACCGCATAGAAGAAGTTGTAGTGTTATTCACCGCCATAGAAGAAGGCGACAACGCCGCAATGGCGCAGAAAGCCATCGATGACCTTAGAGCTTTTCTTGGAAAACTCAAAGTTAACCGCATTCTAATTTATCCGTTCGCTCATTTGAGCAGCAACCTTTCCAAGCCTTCAGAAGCCTTGAAAGTCATTAAAGACATGGAAGCGTACGCAAAAGAGAAAGGAATCGAAACTTACCGTGCTCCATTCGGCTGGAACAAGCAATTCACTATCTCCATTAAAGGACATCCGCTGGCCGAGCAGGCACGCGCCTATGCCCCTGCACCTGTTGCAGCTGAAGCAAAGGCTGAGGGCGAAGCCAAAAAAGAAGAAGAGCTTGTTTCTGCAGCGTTAAAAGCTGAAGATAAGCTACAATCGTTTTGGCACATTATCCTAACCGATGGCTCGTTAGTGCCAGTTGAAGAATTCAAATTTAAAGGACATGTTAACCTGCAAAAGTTTTCTCAATATGAAATTAAGAAAGCTAGGGCAGTTACCCAGATGCCACCCCATGTCACATTGATGAAGAGGCTGGAAATCGCAGACTATGAAGCAGGCAGCGATCCAGGTAACATCCGCTGGTATCCGAAAGGTCGCATGA
>JBEKHJ010000158.1:0-3864 GCA_050012335.1 Bathyarchaeia archaeon | reverse complement strand
GCGCTTATCGCCAGAAATCGCCAGGACGGCAGCCAAAAGGAATTCTCCGCTGAATCAGTAATGATTGCCACAGGCAGAGTATCTAACGCTGATATTTTGAAACCTGAAAAAACGGGCGTAGAACTTGACGAGCGCGGATACATAAAAGTTAACGAGCACCTTGAAACGAGCAAGAAGAACATTTGGGCTTTCGGCGATGCAATTGGCATCCAAATGTTCAAGCATGTAGCTAACTATGAGGCAGGCGTTGTTTGGCATAACGCCATTCATGACCATAAGGTTAAAATGGATTTTTCAGCCGCGCCACACGCGGTTTTTAGTCATCCGCAGGTTGCCTCAGTCGGCTTAACAGAGGAAGAAGCCAAACAGCAAAAATACAAAATCCTCGTAGGCAAAGCCCTTTACAGCGAAACAGCAATGGGCGCTGCTATGGGGTTTTCTGAAGGTTTCGTGAAAGTGGTGGTTGAAGGAGAAACAGGCAAAATCCTTGGCGGCCACATAATTGGCCCTGAAGCATCAATCCTCATTCAAGAAATCGTTAACGCGATGATAACCGAAACCGGAAACTTTGCTCCCATCGCACGAGCCATGCATATTCACCCTGCCATGTCAGAGGTGGTTCAGAACGCTTTCGGCAATCTTATACCAGCATAAAACTCGCCACACTAAACAGTTATATTCGCGTTAAACAAAGTTTAAAAGGTGAGAATATGGAGTTCTCAAAAGTTTCTGGCAAAAAAAACAATCACAAAGTTACCGTGTACGCTTTAAGCACATGCGTTTGGTGCAAATTGACTAAACAGTTTCTAAATGAGAATGATGTCGAATACGAATACATTGATGTTGATTTATGTAACGAAAAAGATAAACAAAAAATCCACGAAATAATCCAGAGCAAAGGCAGTATTCTAAGCTATCCCACCACTATCGTAGATGACAAAGTCGTAATTACTGGTTTCCGCAAAGACAAACTCAAAGAGGCACTTGAAATTTGACCACACTAGAGCAAGTTCGCAAAAGAGCTGAAGCCGACGCCAAAACCTACGGTTACTATTTAACTCCTCAGCCTGAACTTCTCCAAGGTTTCCTTGAAGGATTAAAGATAAACGAAGACCGCTACGGCTACCCCTTATGCCCCTGCAGACTCACATCAGGCAAATTCGAGTACGACCGCGACATAATTTGCCCCTGTGACTACCGAGACCCAGACGTCGCCGAATACGGTGCATGCTACTGTAGACTCTACGTTAACAAAGCTGTTTACGAAAGCAAAAATTTACCTGAAGTTCCAGAGCGAAGACCACTCGAGAAACAAGCAAGAGCATACGGGATTGAAGCTCCTAAACAAGCACCTCCGCAAGGAACGCAAGAAAAACCGCCGGTACCAGCGCCAGCGACCACGCAAGCCGAGAAGGCGAAACCAGAGGTTAAAAAGAAGCTATGGTACTGCAAACAATGCGGATACGTGGTTTTTAGGGAAGACCCGCCGTACATTTGCCCGATATGCAAGGCTAAAAGGGAAATGTTTGCTGAAATAGAAAGCAAAGTTGAATTTAACGGCTAAACTTTATTTTTGGATTTCTATCTCGATTTTTTTCCAGTCCTCTCGTATTCCTCGAAGAGAAGTTACAGCGCCACTTATTGTTCCGTTTAAGATTTTTTCCACAAAATCGTTGAGCGGAATTTCTTTTCCATCAACTTTTAATTTCAAACCCAAACTTTGTCACCTAAGTACTGCTAAGGTGAAGCGAAGGGTAAAAAAGTTTTTGCGTAGACAAGCAGGGGCTTCAAAAATCTTTTATTCCCTGCCCTATTTACTTCATTAATACCGATTATGCTTCTAAGGAGAAACCCTTGAATGAAAAGACCAGAAATATACCTTGAACCCAAACAGAGAGCAGCAAAAATAATCGAACTGCTCGAAAAAGAGTACCCCAACGCAAAAACCGCCCTAAACTATTCCAATCCGTTGGAAATGCTCGTATCCACCATGCTTTCTGCCCAAACAACCGATGAAAGAGTCAATATAGTAACCAAAACCCTGTTTAAAAAATACCGCACACCTGAAGACTACGCTAACGCTGATTTAAAAGAGTTAGAACAAGATATACGTTCAACAGGTTTCTACCATAACAAAGCCTTGAATTTGAAAAAATGCTGCCAACTCCTAGTCCAAAAATACAATTCGCAAGTACCTAAAACAATGGAGGAACTAATGGAACTTTCAGGTGTCGCGCGAAAAACCGCCAACATCGTATTATACAACGCCTACGGCATAACTGCCGGCATAGCAGTGGACACTCATGTCCGCAGGCTCTCACAGCGGCTTGGGCTTTCAGAGCAAAATGATCCTGCTAAAATAGAACAGGACCTAATGCAAATTACTCCGAAAGAGAAGTGGATGCAACTTACCGATTTGTTGATTTTTCATGGCAGGCAAATATGCATAGCTAGAAAACCGAAATGCGAAATATGCGTTCTCAATAAGATTTGTCCGTGTGCTTTTGCTTTTGGCTAAAAAGCATCAACCATTTATACACCTTCGTCTTTCATAGAATTGAGGATTGTTTTTAATGGTAAGCCAAATTAAAGAGTGGGAGATAGTTCGTTGTGCGTGCGAGAACAGTGCCCTTAACTGGAAAACTTGAAAGGCGAACCATTGGAACGCACAAAAAGTTATTAGCCTCTTTAAAAGTTATTTGTGTGTCGTTCAAAACGGTGACTATTTGAGTGTCCTTTGAAATCCAAGAGTTACCTGACGTTATCCGCGTTATTGTCCTATTAAACTTAAGCAAGGGCGCTAAAATAAAAAAATCAGCCCTAAAAAACCGAGTTGACCACGTCTGTGTTAGCTACGCCTGCGTAGAAATGTCCGAGTTGGATAGAGCACTCAAAGAGATGTCTACTGAAGGGCTTATCATCGAAAAAGAAGACATGGTGCAGTTGACGCCGCAGGGCCAAAGGCTAGGCAAAGAATGGGAAAGTCTTCTCTTAAAAAAAGAACCTATCATGGAAGTTGTAGCTGGTTTAGTTGATGGCTCAATAACCAGTCTAGTTGTTATCATCTCAGCCTTCTTAGCAACGTTAACCGCTAACACAACGTTCTGGGTGAACCAAAAAACAGTTATTTTCGCCGCGCTCTTAACGCTGAGCGCAGTTGCCATAACCAACTTCTCAAGTTTCCTGCTTGGCGGAATCACCGAAGACTTAGCTGACATCATGACGCTACAGAACTTGATGAATTACAGCCTAAGTGACATACCTGACAAGAAAGAACGTGATAAGTCCTTGCTATTAGTGCAAAAACTATTCACTTTACTTGGGAAACAAATACACAGGTCCAACCTTTACGGGGCAATAATTTCTGGAACAACAACCTTTCTTGCTGGAATAATTCCAATAGCAACTTATCTAGCTCTTCCAACCTACTACAACATTGTCGTTTCGCTCATTGAAGTTATTGTTATTTCAGGCGTGTTTCTAGCTCGGTACCGTTCAAAGAAGACTCGAGTGAATTGGAAAGTAACACTCGCTGAAACCGTAGCCATCGTTATTATTGCAACTGTTGTGTCCTTGCTGCTTGGCGCAATATAGTCTGCTAAGCTAAGCGGTGATGCTCAACCATCAAACACTTATTCATAACAACAATCAAACCAGCACGTCTAGCCGCTTCAGCAGCCTGCTCATTAACTATTCCAAGCTGCATCCAAACCACAAAAGGCTTATCATACAATGCTCTAAGTTTAATGGCTTGTTCTACTATCAGCGGAACGTCCTTTGCTGGCCTGAAAATGTCAACGATTTCGATGGTTTTCTGGATTTCAGGCGGAATATCAAGCAGGTTCTTGTAACATTTCTCGCCAA
>JBEKHJ010000157.1:0-3891 GCA_050012335.1 Bathyarchaeia archaeon | reverse complement strand
ATCTCAGTTACAACATTCGGCATAAACCGTTTTAGCAAACCCTGCAACGCATAAGCCGAACATATCGCATCAGCATCCGCACTGCGGTGACATAACAACAGGACAAAGGCTGCTTTCTTGTCTTCTAAAATTTTTATTAATTTTTGGAAAGCGGTCATTTTATTTTTCTCAAGTATTTTTCACTGGCTATATGTGCTTCGTTTACGGCTTCCTTAACCAAAGTCTGTGCGTCAATGCCTTTAGCTTGGGGTGATAAGGCAAGGTCTATTTCCACAGTAACGTTTACTGGTTTTGACCCGACAGCTTCCACGCTAATATCTAACCTGTCAACCATTTTAGAGGAAACTTTGGAGAGAACGTATTTTCTGGCAGCGTTCTCTGAGGTTGAGCATAAAGTTTCTATTTGCTCGGTGGTTAGCTCTGGTATTCCCAGCTCTACCACAAGCATTCACCTTTAGGATGAGGGTTGAGAAATTGGACTTAGGTCTTCTTGGAGTTTTGTCTGTGCTTCTTTTACTTGGCTGCGTATTCTTTCTTCTTGCCTTGCCAGAACAGTGCTTCTTGTGTCCAAAAGCTCTTTTCTATCAACCAGTTCTTCAGTTACTTTTGGCTTCTCTGCTTTAACCAATAATGAACCGATTGCCTTGTAAATCACCGCATCATCAGCTGTTTTTTGCAGTTCAGCCACTGTCTGTTCCACTTCTGTTTTTTCCATTTCAACCTGCTGTTTCTGCGCTAAAATTGACTGTAAGGTTTGCTGAAGTTGCTGCAGTCTAAGAAGCCTTTCTTGCACGTTAGGCGGTAACTTTGAAAGTTCATCACTCAAATTTTATCCTTCCGTATCCAGAAATACGATAAGCTCTTAATTAAGCATTTCCAACAAAGCACCTGTTAACGTAAGCTTGCTAAATGTCTGTTTGGTTCCAATAGTAAACGTGCTGGTAGCTCACGTTAGTTACTGGGTACGCTGGGTCCTCGTACACAATGTCAAGGGTTGCGCCGTACATAGCCAAAAGGTCGCTTGTGGCTATTGCAACCTGTTGGGTTCTGTTATCGGTTATCCAGAAGCCCCAAATAGTATCGTTAGGATTACGCATGCCCCAACCAAAATTTTTAGGCAACACCAAAGCGGCTTGTGGAGCGCTTAGATCAGCAAAACTCTTAGTGGTAATGTCGTGCCAGAATCTTTGAAGTGCAATAAACTGCTCATCAGTCATTGCGCCATAATCGTTCCCCTCGTATGGGTAATTGAAAACAACAATGTATTTTGCTCCAGCCTGGTATGAGGCTAGCATTTGATTGTAAATTTGGTCTCCACTGTCAAGGTAGTAAGGTCCCTTGGAATACTTCCAAGTGATTATTGCACCCCATTCTTTATCCTGAAGCCTTGCCGCTCCCTTAACTAAGGCTAGTTGCTCTGCTACACTGCAGTTCCAACCTAACTCAGTGAACAAAACATTGTATCCACCCAAATAATCAAACCAATACAAGCCATAATCAGAAGTGTACGCAGTGATTCCAGCGTTATTCAAGTCTACAAGTCCAGCTGGTTTGTCATAAAAGGGTCCCCTGAGAGCATCTTGGACAAAAAAGTTAGCTTCTAAATCATAGTTTTGGGGTTTAGTACCGTTAGTCATTGCATCAAGCATCTTTAAGTAGATCTGATTTAGAGCAATGGTTGTTGGGTTTTGGGGATTAATTCGGCTTAGGTTCTCCCCATAATTTCCATACCAGTATGCCCAGTTCCCATCAAGTTGGACTCCGCCTGGCTCGTCATTGTAGTATATGCCTAAGAATTTGTCGCCCCATCTCTCTGTCCAATTTTGCTTCATGCTATCAAGCGGTTGCTGCCAGAACCAGGTGGTGTCATTCCTACTTATAACACCCTCGTTGATGATAACGCTTAAATCTTGAGAAACAGCGTAATCGCATATTTCCTCAACGCTTGTTCGGTTTTCACTAATCGGGTTTCTGCCCGAATCTAAAATGAACAGGTTTGTGTAGCTTTTAACCCTGTCAATCAGCATTTTGGCTTCATCGGTTGTGTTTCCGCCAAAAGCAACTCCAACATAAGCGTTGGGATTAGCTTTAGGCTGGTTTTCACTTGAATATGACGCATAAACGGCTAAGATTGAAACTGCCAGTATCACTATGAGTAAGCTTGGAATCAGATATTTCCTAACTCGTTTGGAGCTGCTCATGCTTAAGCCTTATAGTAGATTGTTAATTTGTTCCATCCTTAATGTTTTGCGATAAAACCTCTCTTTAGCGAATTAACCTGCAAAACAGCAGTAACTAAAAACTCAAAAAATCAAACGACCTTATCGGAGCTATTTTTCCATGGAACGCATGCTTTGTGAAGTCTTTTTAAGCAATCAAAACATTAAACCAACCATAAAGGGGAGAAAAGCAAGTGGAACGCGCCAAAGTCGTAAAGGAAGAATTACTTGAACAAGATATGCGTTTTTTAGCAGTTTACGTGGAAGCAAAAAACTCCATAATGATAATGCTAAGTGAGAAAGAAGATAAGCTTGGAACCTTGGCAATAGCCGTTCCCAAACCCAAAGACATGCTTGGCCAAGCCACCTCATCTGTGCTTTTAGGAGATAAGAATGTAATTTCAGCACGAATGTTTGCTGAGTATGTTGCTTCTAAGAAGGGAAAAATCGCCCTCGTTTCTGTTTACCTTGATAAGGTTGGCGAAATGCAAGCGCAAGCATTCTTCATGCACCTCATCGACAAGGTTATGAAAGCAGAAAGCCAAAAAGAGTCAACAGCAACCTAACAAGAAAAAGCCACGCCCAACAGTGAAACCCCAATGATTCGCAAACTAACAAACGCCGACTTCCAATCCATCCTTAACGTCGTAAACAACGCTGCTATTGCTTACAAAGGAAAAATTCCCAGCGATATGTGGAAGGAACCCTACATGCCAGCACAAGAACTGCAAGAGGAAATCCGAAGCGGAGTACAATTCTACGGCTGCATAGAAGACAACACCTTAATCGCTGTAATGGGAATCCAACCAGTCAACGGCGTTACCTTAATCAGACATGCATACGTACTAACAAGTCACCAGCGCAAAGGGCAAGGAGAAAAACTACTCAAACACTTACTCAGCTTAACCAAAACATCCACGGTTTACGTGGGAACATGGGAAGCAGCCTCATGGGCAATCAAATTTTACGGAAAGCACGGTTTCAAACTGGTTTCAACCCAAGAAAAGAATAACTTGTTAAAGAAATACTGGAATATCCCAGAACGACAAGTTGAAACCTCAGTAGTACTTGAACTAAAAAGGCAACCCAAATGAAAGAAACAATCCTGTTAAAAGTTGACCCGGAAAATCCAGACCCAGCAAAAATACAAACCGCCGCACAAATCATCCAAAAAGGCGGATTAGTTGCTTTTCCAACCGAGACAGTTTACGGTTTAGGGGCAGACGCACTCAATTCAAATGCTGTCTTAGCACTTTTTGAGGCTAAAAAGCGACCCTTAGATAACCCGCCAATCGTCCACATAGCAAACGCAAGCGAAGTCTACAAACTAGCAAAGCACGTCTCTAAAAAAGCTGAGTTGCTGATGGAAAAGTTTTGGCCTGGACCATTAACTCTAGTTTTCAAGCGCTCTAGCATAGTTCCTGACGTGACAGTTGCAGGTTTAGACACTGTAGCAATCCGCATGCCGAAACACAAAGTAGCCCTAGCATTAATCAAACAAAGCAATCGACCCATCGCTGCCCCAAGCGCAAACCTCGCAGGCAAACCCAGCCCAACAACCGCCAAACACGTTTATGAAGACCTCAACGGAAGAATCGACGCCATCCTCGACAGCGGCCCCACAATCATCGGCGTTGAATCCACAGTTTTAGACTTAAGCGTTGACCCACCA
>JBEKHJ010000156.1:0-3892 GCA_050012335.1 Bathyarchaeia archaeon | reverse complement strand
TCTGCTTTTGTCCTCCTGAAAGGTTGTCGAAGTTAACTTTAGCGGAATCCTCAAGCAAGACTTCCTTTAAAATCTCATCTGGATCAACTTTAACGTTGAAAAGGTCAGCGTAATATATTATTGCTTCTCTTGGGGTTGTTTTTTCAAAGAAAGTAAACTCTTGAGGTATAACGCCAAATTTCTTGTGAAGTTCATAACCATTTTTCCATGGGTCAAGACCAAGAACTTTTATGTCTCCGCCGTCCTTTTGTCGCAAGCCTTCTAAAATTTCTATAGTGGTGGTTTTGCCTGCGCCGTTTGGACCTAAAAGACCGAAAACTTCACCTTTGTTAACTGTGAAGGAGATTCCATCTACTGCTTTCAAATCTCCATAGCACTTTTTGAGAGAAGAAACTTCAATCGGAATCAATTACATTTTGCTCCTGTTTTTTGTTTCTTTTATAAGGCTACCTTGTTTTTTGCCGTTTCGCGTTTACGGAATTACGCTGTTAGAGATATAATTTTCGGCTATAAAATAAATATCTCTCGCTGCCTTTCCATTGCATGGAAACTAGGGGTTTGATTTTTTCAAAACTTTCCTTTTCGCGGCTTCATTTATTTTGTTAAAAATAAATAGTGCCAAATCTTCAGGCGAAATGTATCTCGGGCCCCTTTCATGGAAAACTTGAATTTCAAAAGCGCCCCTGCTGTAAACGGTGCGGAGAAGGTAATAATCAAACTTTAGCGCAGTCCTCTTTTCTGCATTGCCCTTATAGTAACGTATGGCACAGAAGAAATCCATTGTATGCAAATGCTCTTTCGCCAGCAGGTTTAGTGCTTTTCCAGTTTCTTCCTCATCCATGTAGTTGAAACTTTCAGCGTCTGCCAAACCAAAGTCAAAAATCACCTTACATTCTGGTATGGTTGGATTAGCGACTTCTTCAAAACTGAATTCCTTTCGGTTTACATCATAAAAAACTTGGATTAGCTTTTGTTGAAGTTGCTTGCTCGAGAGAGTTGAATTAAAACTCTCAACCATGTGAATGTTTGAAGGGAAATTTTCATAAAAACCCAGCGTCACGACATTCCTACTCAGTCTTTCTTAATTTTCTGTATTTTATCGAGGCTGTTTAGCAATTCAGATAGTGCACAGGTGAGTTTTTGAAGCTCTTCCACGTTTTCGGTTTTTTCAATTTTGCCTTGTATGTCCTCTACTTTCGTTAACAGTATTGCTTCAAGTTTATCGTAGGCTGTGCTGGTTGCGGCTTGTTTGGGTGGTTCTTCGCCTTCTTTAACTATTATTACTTTTTTTTCATCCTTTGCGCACCATAAAGTGCCATCTTTTAATCTGAAGAGTGGGGAAGCGCAGACTGGGCATGACAGGTCGGTTAAAGTGGCGCCTTGCCGTAGCAGGTTTGCCATTCGTTTAATAGGTGTATCTTCTGTTTTTTGTTGCATTTAGAACCCCAAAGTAAATACGTATCAATACTTATATAACTTGGTTACTGCGAAAATTGCAGGTAGGTCGTGCCCATTTATGGTTCGAAAGAAAAAAGCTGAAGAATATGAAGCCAAAATTAAGCAAGCGTTAGCAGTGCTTGGGGAGGTTTCCGAGGATAGTACAACGCCTAGGAACATCAGGCGTTCCGCAAAAGACGCCTTGAATGCCCTGCAAAGCTCTGAATACACTCCTGCGGTGCGTGCTTCAAATGCTGTTTCGCTTCTTGATGAGATTCTGCAGGACCCAAATATGCCGCCTTACACACGGGTTAAACTTTGGAACGTTATGAGTTTTATTGAAGCTATAAAAGACTAAATAGCCTTCAACAAGCTTTTGTTTAGTTATTTTTAGAGAAAGCGTTAGCATCTCTCACGCTTGCTTCTCAGTATCATTTAGCTTGTTTAGCCAGCTTCTTTTCTTCCTTATACGAGTAAGCGCAATGTATACAGCAGAACGCTGTCTCCCTGCCATCGATGATTTCTCGGTAGCCGCCCTTGTAGACTTTGCAGCCACAGTGGACGCAGACGTAGAGGCTTGGTTCAATAGCGATTGCTACTAGCTCGGCGAAGCGTTTGAAAAGCCCGGTGCAGAGTTCTCTGCCTTCCGTTGTGAGTTCGAAGATTTTTCGTTGTTTTTCGCCTACTGGTTCGTTCGTGTGTTTTACTAAGCCTTTTTCTTCTAGTTGCTGCAGGAACGGGTAAACTAGGCTTGGGCTCACTTCTTTTTTGACTCTTTTTTTGAATCTGCTTATTATGCTATAACCGTGTGTTGGTCCTTCGTAGAGTATTGTTAGTATATAGAAGCGTGAGAAGTCGGAGATTAATTCATCCATGTTTTCTGGTTTTGTATTGTTGGGCATGTTTTTGTTCTTGCATAACTTGTGTCTTTATTATTATAAATGTTTTTTAGATATATCTCAAAAATACCTATGCAGTATGCAAAATAACATCTTCAATCTGCTCCTATGCTACACGCACTAACAAATATATGCCACCTGTTACATGTAACTCTGGGTTCCAAGGGGGACATGCCCTATGAAATATGACGTAATAATCGTGGGTGCAGGACCGGCAGGCATCTTCTCAGCGCTAGAACTAACAGAGAAAACAAACTTAAACGTCCTAATACTCGACAGAGGAACAGACATAGACAAACGCAAGTGCCCATCCAGCAGAGGGTTCGAATGTGTCCATTGTGAACCATGCTCAGTTCTTTCAGGCTGGGGCGGAGCAGGCGCTTACAGTGATGGAAAGCTAACTTTGTCAACAGAAGTTGGTGGTTGGCTAAACCAGTACGTTTCAACCAAAGAGCTCCAAGCCCTAGTAAAATACGTAGACAGCATCTACCTAAAATTCGGGGCAAGCGAGCAAGTTTACGGAGGAGACAGCGAAAAAGTAGATGAAATCGAACGCCAAGCGTCACTTGCGGGTCTTAAACTTATCAGGCAAGAAGTTCGCCACATGGGCACAGAAAAATGCCTAGAAACGTTACAGCGAATGCGCAAAGAACTCAACGGCAAAATCACATTCCGACCAAAAACAGACGTTAAAGGATTAATCGCTGAAAACCACCTCATCCAAGGAGTAGAAACAGTTGACGGCGAAAAAATCCAAGGCAAATATGTTATAATTGCTCCTGGCAGAAGCGGAGCAGAATGGCTCAAAACAGAAGCCCAAGTCCGCGGATTAAAAACCGTAAACAACCCAGTTGACATAGGCGTTAGAGTTGAAGTTTTAGCTTCAGTCATGGAGAATCTGACCAAAGTGCTTTACGAGCCAAAACTGGTTTATTACTCTCGTCTCTTCGATGACCAAGTCCGCACCTTCTGTGTCTCACCATACGGCGAAGTAACGACGGAATCCTACGATGGCGTCTTAACAGTTAACGGTGGAAGCTATGCTGAAAGAAAAACCGATAACACAAACTTCGCCATCCTAGTCAGCACTTCTTTCACAGAGCCTTTTAAAGAACCTATTGCTTACGGCAAATATGTTGCCCGCCTTTCAAACCTTTTAAGCGGAGGAGTAATGGTGCAGCGCTTAGGCGACTTAGTCACTGGGCGACGCTCAACACCTGAACGCTTAGCAAGAAGCGTAGTTACACCGACATTGAAGAATGCTACGCCAGGAGACTTAAGTTTCGTTTTGCCCTATCGTTACCTATCAGACATACGTGAAATGCTTCAAGCCCTAGACGTTATAGCGCCAGGAATCCACTCAAGAGACACGCTGCTCTACGGCATAGAAGTCAAATTTTACTCTTCACACCTGCAACTAACCAATGCGTTGGAAACCAAAATCCAAAACATGTTCACCATCGGCGACGGTGCAGGCGTAACCCGTGGCTTAATTCAATCTTCATCTTCAGGCGTAATCGTTGCGCGGGAAATCTTGAAACGTGAACATTTGAAGG
>JBEKHJ010000155.1:0-3905 GCA_050012335.1 Bathyarchaeia archaeon | reverse complement strand
TTTTCCAAACAATCCATTTTCAATAGAACTGCGGCCTTTTTTAATTTCGCAAGTTTCGGGTCTTATAGCTAAAACTATTCTTTCGCCTTGCTTGATGTCTGGATTTACGGCCTTAACTCTTAATCCACCCCGTAACTCTATTTCCGAGAATTTACCATTTGCCTTAGTAATGTAGCCTTCTAAAAAGTTGGATTCCCCGATAAAGTGGGCAACAAACAAGCTGCTCGGATGCATATAAAGTTCCTGCGGAGTTCCAATCTGCACGATTTTTCCTTTCTTCATTACTGCAATTCTATCCGAGATTGACATGGCTTCCGCTTGGTCATGCGTCACATGAATAGCCGTTAATTTGAGATCTTTTGCCATTCTTCTGATTTCATATCGTATTTCATTTCTTACTTTAGCATCCAACTGGCCAAGCGGTTCATCCAAAAGCAAGGTTTTGGCGCCTGCAGCCAACGCGCGGGCAACGGCGATTCTCTGCATCATACCTCCGCTTAGTTCACTGGGATAAGCGTTTAAGCGCTCGTTAAGCTTTACAAGCTCGAGAACTTCATGCCCAATCGTATCCGCCTTTTTTGCATCATAGTTTTTGACTTTTGGACCGTAAATTACATTTCCCCATGCGGTCATGTGTGGAAACAACGCGAAAGTTTGGAATACAAAGCCTATGTCTCGGTCTTCTGGAGGCACTTTATCAACGCATCTGTCGCCGATGTAGATTTCGCCACTGTCAGGTTCAATAAGTCCCGCTATAAGCCTAAGAAGTGTGGTTTTTCCGCATCCGCTTGGTCCCAGAAGTGAGAAGTATTCTTTGTCGTGTATGGTTAAGCTAACGTTGTCTAACGCGTAGATTTTTCCGTACTTTTTTGTTACGTTTACGATTCGGACATCAGGCATAAGTTAACTCTCCCTTTTGAAACAGTTTTAAAGCTTTTATTAGTTACCATTCTAATACTTTCCTTTTCTAGTTAAAAGCCTCAAAACTAACAATATTATGAAACTGAACAGTATCAAGAAGCCGCATGCTAAACCTACAGTTAGCGCGTTGACTCCGGGGATTGGCGCTACGGTTCCTCTGAGTGAATTAACCCAGTTGACAAGTAGCACAGGCGCCGTCTGAAGTCTTGAAGTTACAGCTAATGTTGCACCTGTTTCGCTTACGCTTCTTGTAAAAACAATTATTGCGCCAGAAAGAATCGAGTACTTTGCAAGTGGCAATACAATTGTCCGAAAAACAGTGAAGGGTTTAGCGCCTAAGGTTTTTGCTGCTTCCTCCATGTCAACGCTTATTCGCTCCATTGCCGCCGACATGGACCTGACAAAGTATGGGTAAGTAATTGCTAAATGCGCAAAGACCAATAGGAGAAACTCAGGTATGCCCGGTATGCCTTGCCAGAAAAACTTCAATGAAACACCTAAAGCTATAGACGGCACAATTATCGGAACGTTGATTAGTGTGTCAAGGATTGCTGAGGGCAATTTGCCGAATGTTTTGCGTGCAATCAGTATTGCCATGGGTATACCGATGATGATCCCTAAAACCGTAACTATAGCTGCTAAGCTGTAGGAGAGAAGTAGGCTTTGCCAATAGCTTGCCCATATGCCTGAACCGCTGAAAGCCTCAATTAAAGAGGTTCCGGTAGCGATTGCTTGGAAAGCTGGCAACGCCACGAAAAGTGAAGGAACCAGCACTATTACTATGAAAACCAATAACGTGATGCTGTTACGTGAGAATGCTGCCTTTTTGTAGCTGAGTTTCTTTTCGAAAACTGGCAAGCCATGGCCGAAGGGCAGCTTTATTTTTTGTCCTAAAATGCGTATTAAAGCAAAAATGGCCAGTGAAACAGAAATTAAAATTATGCTTGCAAAGACTGTTGCGCCTTCATAAGTGGCTTGAGGTATTAAACCGCTTTTAAATTGGTTGCTTAGAGTTTGTAGGAAGACTGGCCCATTCAGGAAGGTTCCTGCCACAATGAAGGTAGCGCCTGTCTCTGAAAGGGACCTAGCGAATGCAAGCGAGAACGCCGCGATTAATGAGGGTTTTATAATGGGGAAAGTCACGGTTCTTGAAGCTGTTAACGGTGGAGCTCCAAGGGTTCTTGATGCACGTTCATACTCCATCTTGTAATCGAGCAGTGCACCAACGATAACGCGGACAACAACTGGAAATGAAAAAGTGAAATGCAAAAGCATAACAAGAAGCCATCCGGGAGAAACAAGCGATGGCCCAAATAGTGAGGATATTCCTCCGCTTGAGCTCCAAAACAACAAAAGCGAATAACCTAACGCGGCTGTTGGCACAACAAAGGGAAGGTCGGCCAAAGTGTCTAGAACACTTAGCCACCTTGATTTTCCACGCGTAATAAGCCAAGCCAACGGAACTCCAGCGATTAAGTCTAAGGCAGATACAACTAGGCCGATTATGAAGGAGTTCGAGATTGCGCTTAGGGCGGTATTCATTAAAGCTGGTTGATCTATGACATTTTGGATTGTTCCGATTTTTATTAGAATGCCAATGATGGGTGGAATAAGAATTATTGCAAAGAAAATGATGATTGCGGAAAGGTAAAGGGAGTACTTTAAGGGTTTTTTAGAAGACAATGCATTGAGTGCATTCCACAGTTTGCTAAGCACGTTGCTGCTCCTGTTTTTCAGCGGACATTTGCTCAAAGAGGAAGTTAATTAATTGTTCAAGTATATTAGCTGTTACTTTAAACTAGTGGCTTGAGCTTTTTCAGTGTTGAATATTAACAGAAGGCTTTATCAGTTTTAAGATCTAAAGTTTAGTTGGTGAAAGCTTTTGGAACAAAAACATAGGATAATGAAAAAGAGTTTTGAAACAGAAATGTTTGTCGATGGAAAAGTGTTGCCTTTGAACAATTTTGTCCAGGAAACCATTGGTAACATTATGGCTGGGTTTTCGAAATCGCTAAAAGGGCTGGATGCTGCTCCTGAATTGATTGAAGTGAAAATTAAACGGTTAGCCAAGCCGACTGATGTGGATGCTCACGTTTACCCTTAGCTGACTACTTTTCTGAACTGGTACAATGTAGCGCTCAACGTCACAACGGCGACTAGCCCGATTACGCCCCAAGCAGGAAGTATTGTGCCCCATTCGTAACCATTGATCATGAGGGCTCGGATAGCGTTTACTGCGTAGCTTATTGGGTTAAACATCGACACATCTTGCACCCATGAGGGCAGAAAACTAATCGGGAACAAAGCTGGACTCAGGAATAGTAGCGGAAACGTGATGAATCCACCTATGGCGAATACGGTCTCGGAGCTTCTTGTCTTCATTCCTAATGCCAGAGAAATGCCTGACCATGCCAGTCCAAAGAACGCAATGGTGAAAAAGATAAGCAAAATGCCAATAACGCCCGTTGTGGCGCTTGCGCCTAACGCATAAGCGAGCCCCAAAATTATAGCTGATTGCAACGCCACTCTGAAGGCGTCGCTGGTTAGTCTGCCCAGTAAAATTGCAGGTCTTCTGACTGGTGTCACAAGCATTTTCTGCAGAAAGCCCGAGTCGATGTCTAGAACTATGGAAGTGCCTGACTGTAATGCGCTGCCGAAAGCGTTTTGCAGGAGAATCCCAGCGGCTGCAAATTCTAAGTAGCTTACTCCTGAAGGCAGTATGCCGGGAAAATTTGAGAGTTTCGTGAGCAACTGCGTGAAGAGAACCAGAAAAATTATCGGCTGAAAGAGCGAGAAGAAAAGCAGGATGGGGTTTCGGGCAAGTTTCTTAAGGTACCGCACAAACAAGTAGCGTGTATCAGAAAGCAGTGTCATTTTTTATCGTCTCCCGCCGAACATGGCGCTTGGAGCCTTAACGAGTTCTTCTGCCCGTATTCTTCGCCCAGTATGTTTCACGAATACATCGTCCAAGGACGGTTGGGAGA
>JBEKHJ010000154.1:0-3911 GCA_050012335.1 Bathyarchaeia archaeon | reverse complement strand
AAGCGTCTGGCATTGATTCTTCGCCTGCTGACACAGCTAGCTTAGCGCATTTTTCTATTTTGTACTCGCCTTTCAAGATTTTTTCTACTGCTTCACAGGCGTTTTTAGGTTCAACTTCTGTTAAGAATCCTCTGACTCCCATGTTAATTGCTAAAATTGGCGGTTCAGGCTTAGGCACCGTGATGCATGTACGTAGTATTGTTCCGTCGCCACCGATTGTTATTATGAAGTCAGTTTTCATTTTTGATAGGGGAACCATCTTTTCCTGCGTGGTTACTTTTCCTGCTAGAGTATCTTCTATGTAAACCTTCAAACCTTTGCTTTTAAGATACTCCGCTAACTCCTCTGTAAGTTTTAACGCTGGTTTTTTATCGTAGCGGGCGACTAATCCCACGCTTTTGAACAACTAATTCCACCGTTCAGGTAAATAGCGTTACCTTAATCTATATATGGGTGTTGTTCAGAATGCATTGAATAGAACTGTACTGTTGGTGAGTGTATGAGCAGACCAGTCGATGTCGGAGAATTACGCGTTGGCGGCTACATGATGATTGAAGGCGAACCCTGCAAAATAGTAGACATTGCAAAGTCAAAGCCTGGAAAACACGGCTCCGCCAAATTCAGAATAGTTGCCATCGGCGTATTTGACGGTCAAAAAAGACAGTTCGTCAAACCCGTTGATTTAGGCGCTGAAATTCCACTAATTGATAAGAGGCCTGGCCAAGTTTTCGCCATCAACCCCACGGGAGTTCAAATAATGGATCTGGAAACCTACGAGTACTTAGATGCTCCATTTCCTGAAGAGGAAGACCTCAAAGCCAAGCTTACTGCCGGCGCAGAAATTGAGTACTGGAAAATACTTGGAAGAGTAAAAATCGTCAGAGTAAAATAAATAGTTAGCAAGTTGCCAATCTTCTCTTCTTACTTACCTGAGAGTTTGTTTGTCTTTTTTTTTAGCTCCACCAATTCCAACCGAGCTTTTTGAAGGCAAGATACATTGCCAACAGAATTACACCCCAACTTAACATGATACCTGCGAATACAAGTATGAAATTATGTTGCAGGTAAATGTAGCTTATCCATGCGCTTAGAACTGTTAAGCCTACCAACAACAGAATGAATATGGATGCGTGAATTACGCGTTCTGCAGTCAACTTATCCACCAGTTTGTAATGTTGATTGTTCCTGTGTTGTTAAAAGATTTTCGATTAAAGTTTATGTTCTAGCTTGGAGCATTTTTGATGATGGAGCCAATGATGCATGAAGAGCCGTCTGAATTGTGAAGAAGATAGCTATAATGGGGAACTGAGGCTTCAAAAACGTTTTAAAAAAGAAATTAACCTGTATTATTAGACTTTTATGCTGTAATCTTTATTTAAAAGAATAATAGATGTGTAAGGGTTGGAGACTCTGATGGCATTAGACAAGTTAGGTTCTTCTCTTTACGACGCCTTGAAAAAGGTTTTCAAAGCTTCTGTAGTGGACGAAGCTACAGTGAAGGAACTCGTTCGCGACATACAAAGAGCGTTGCTCCAAGCAGATGTTAATGTTCAACTTGTCCTTGAAATATCCAAGCGCATAGAGGAGCGAGCGTTAAAAGAGAAAGTTCCTCCAGGCATTTCAAGACGCGAACACGTTGTAAAAGTTGTTTACGAAGAGTTAACTCGCTTTGTAGGCGAGAAACCTGTTCCAATCAAGATGGAGCCTGGAAAAAGGAAAATTATAATGCTTGTTGGAATCCAAGGCTCTGGTAAAACTACTCAGGCAGCAAAACTGGCGAGGTATTTCCAGAAAAGAGGTTTAAAGCCAGCGTTGATTTGCGCTGACACTTATCGTCCTGGCGCGTTCGCTCAGCTTCAGCAACTGGCAAACAGGATAAACATTCCCATTTATGGTGACTTGAAGGCTAAAGACCCGGTTAAAGTTGTCAGGGAAGGCTTAAAACAGTTCAACGACAAGGACCTGTTAATCGTTGATACGGCGGGCAGGCACAAGGAAGAGAAAGACTTAATCAAAGAAATGAAAGACCTTGAGAAGAACATCAAGCCTGACGAAGTCATAATGGTTATTGACGGCACCATCGGTCAACAAGCACTCATTCAAGCGAAAACGTTCCATGAAGCAACACCCATAGGCGCAATCATCGTAACAAAACTCGACGGTTCCTCGCGTGGTGGAGGAGCACTCTCAGCAGTTGCAGCAACGGGTGCTCCAATAAAGTTCATTGGTACAGGCGAGAAAATCGAGGATATCGAGCCGTTTATTCCCTCGCGCTTTGTCGGTCGACTCTTAGGCATGGGCGATTTAGAAACGCTCTTGGAGAAGGTTCATGATGCCGAAATTAAGGTTCCGCAGAAGAAAGCCAAGGAAATATTCAGCGGCAACTTCACCCTAACCGACATGTATGAGCAGTTTGAGGCCGTCAAAAACATGGGTCCCTTCAGTAAAGTGCTAAAGATGATACCTGGAATGTCCTATGATATTCCACAAGACATGCTCAATACAGCTGAAGGCCGCTTGGATAAATGGCGAGTAATAATCCAATCCATGACACCTCAAGAAAGGGACAACCCCAAAGTACTGAACTCTTCTAGGGCAAAGCGTGTGGCACGCGGTTCAGGAACAACTGAAAAAGACGTTAAAGAACTCCTCAAGCAGTATGTTATGATGCGTAAAATGCTAAAGATGTTTAAGCGTAAAAAGAAACTGCCTTTCGGACTAGGCGGAAAAGGAATGCCCGCGACTTTCGGCAGGTAGGCTTCATGAAATGGATGTACTCGAAAAAGCGTTTGAACTTCTTAGCAAATATCCCCTCTGTGATCACTGCCTTGGTAGACAATTTGCTTCGCTTGGTTACAGTATGGAAAATAACGTTCGAGGCTCAGCATTAAAAATCAGTTTAACCTTGCAAGCCAACGACCTTGCTAAAGAAAAAAGCCTCGACGGAATTAAACGGCTTAAAATTTTGGCAACTAATGGTTTTTCGAGAGAAGCACAAGAGACCCTAAAACACCTCAAAAAACGCGTTCCCAAAGAAGCCTCGGAAACAAAGTGTTTCCTTTGCGAAGGCAAGTTTTCGCTTCTTGATAGCCTAACCGAGAAATTCTTAAGCGCCCTCGAAGGTTATGAGTTTACTACATTTCTGGTAGGAATTGAATTGCCAGTTAAGGTTGAGGAACGTGAAGATGAGTTTAAGGCTACTCTGAACCTCAGCTATGGCGAAAGTATTAAGCATGAATTTGGACGATTGTTTGGCAAAGCTCTTGCTGAACGCACTGGTAAAGAGGTGGATTACTTAGTGCCTGATATGGTCATAGTAATCAACCCTTTCCAACAGAAAGTGCGACTTCAGGTTAACCCGCTTTTCGTCGGCGGCAGGTATCGCAAGCTTGTGCGAGATATTCCACAGTCGAAATGGTTCTGTTCAAACTGCCGTGGAAGAGGCTGTGAAAAGTGCGGCGGAACCGGTAAACTATATCCAGAATCAGTCGAGGAGCTATCCTCAAAGCCGCTGTTGGAAGCAACTGAAGGTGAAAAAACATCGTTTCACGCTTCTGGACGCGAAGACATTGATGCCCGAATGCTGGGGACAGGTCGACCTTTTGTTATTGAGGTTTCTAAGCCAAAAAAGCGGTTTGTTGATTTGAAGGAAATTGAAGCCAAAATCAACGCTGAAGCTATGGGTAAGGTCGAGGTTTCGCGGTTGCGTTTTACCACTAAGGATGTGGTCAGGCGGCTCAAGAAGGGTGAAGGTGCACAGAAAGAGTATCGGTTACTAGCTGAATTTGAGAACGAGGTTTCCGAGGAGGGTTTGCGAATGTTGGAAGAGACGCTAAGTGGAGCTTCAATAAAGCAGCAGACGCCACTTCGTGTTTTGCATAGGAGGGCGGATTTAATCCGAGAAAGGTACA
>JBEKHJ010000153.1:0-3993 GCA_050012335.1 Bathyarchaeia archaeon | reverse complement strand
ACGCAGAAATGTTTGGTCTTCAAGAGCTCAGAAAAGATATGGAGATTCTCAAAAAGCATTTAGATGAACCTTTATTATTTTGGAAAAAAGCCGCTGAGATACGCAGGAAAGAGCTAGGTTTCCACTACCCAGACACTCTGGGGATGGTTGAATGGAAAGATCATCCAAAAGTTGTAAGGGGCTTGATAGCGGATTCTGGATTTCAAAGTTACAGCGTAAGGCAAGAAGTCTTAGATTTGATAAAAGGACTATAGAAAGATAAAGTTTGCAGAAACAGGAGTCCGTGAGCTTGTGACTCGTCGACTATTCATTGTCTTCGAACAGTAGAGTTTCTCTAAATCTTGCAACGACGAGAAGCCTAATTTAGCTTCTTGCAAAAGCGCCCCGATGAAGGTGGATTTTTGTGCGCCTGCAAACATGTTACCAGCGACTGTTTGAAGCTGCTCTCCATAGTGTGGGAAAGCCCGATCTTGCCTTATTAGAGTTTCATTATAAATTTTCCAAATGCCTTCAGCTAATTTCTCGCTTGGCTGGACAACTGTAACTTTTATTCCGCTCTTCTCTGCTCGACGGACCATGTTGCGCGTTTTCTTTCCGACGTTGGTCCACCAGCTAGCATAGTCTTTGATTTCAAGCAGACCAACGTTATCGTCAGTTTTATTCCAAGTGTTTGGCGGATTAGGAATTGGGCAACACCATTTTCTATCAAGAAAAGTAAAAACATCTATGCCCCTTTCGCCCAGCTTCTCAATGAACTCATCCGAAGGAACAATGTTTCTTTCATACTCTTTTACGTCGTGGACAATCTTTACGAAAGCTTTCTTTCTTATCTGTAAAGTTTCAAGCTCCTTATCCACTTCTAAAACACTTTTTAATACATCATAAAATGGTCCTCTACGGTTTTTTTCTCCCCTCCTAAAGAGCCATTCAGGATGAGCAGACAACACGTAATTTTGATTAATCCATTCTTCTGCTGCTTTTTTAGCACCGTCAAAGTCAACTTTATAGCATTCAGTATCTAAACTAAAGTTAGGAAAATTGTGGAAGGATTTTAACGGGAAATCGCTTGGGACCTTAGCTTGCTTTTGCAAGTTTCCGTCTCCATAATAACTGGGCAACCAATCGCGAGGTTCCATGAATAGTATAGTACTTTACTGTTCGGCCAGTTTCATTCTCTAAGATTTTCCATTCCCGATAAGGATCATTTGCAATGTGCAGAGCAACCTCATGCCCACCAAAATTTAGTAAATCGAGCAGCTTTTTTCTGGAATTGTGGATGAAGTAAAGAACCAGCAAGACATAACTTGTTTTGGCGATTCATTAATCATCTTAGCAATGACTTGAGCATTTTTTAGATAATCTTTACTTTTTCTTTTTTTGATTCCTAAAGCTACGTGTATAAAGCTCTTAGTCAATTGATGGATAAGGATAATCTACGTCCAGTCTAAGCGTTATCATTGCTTCTTCACTTGCCAATAAAGTGAAAAATGCTATTTTGGTTATAACCCCTCTGCCACTATTGCTTTGGTTTATCTAACAACGGATTAAATGCATGGATAAAATTTAGAGATCTTTCAGAAATTATCAAGGAAAGTGGTGCAGGCATAGCAAAATTTGACTAGGAAGGAGCGGAAGAAAGCCTTGTGCACTTTCCGGTCAAAATTCTCAGAAAAATTAACTATTATATAAGGCACCCTCACTCGCGCTACAGGCTCACTTTTTTCCCTAAGCGCTTGCTATTGTTGAGCAGTTAGCACAGGTCGGCCTCTCTGAGTTATGACAAGGCTGTTATTGGCTAAGTCTTTGGAGAATGAAAGGCGAAAATGGTCTCCAAGAATCCCAACCCTTTATATTCGAAACTCTGCTTAAGACCAAATCAAACTGACTACACATTCTTAAGTGATTAGCGAACGAGCATTGAAAACTAATCAAAAGCCAACACCGTTAAATTAACACCATTAAAAAATAGACTTGTCTTGCAAAAGTTAATATAGAATTTTTTGGTTAAACATTGTATTCTTTAAGCAGGGGCATAATTCTTTGTTAAGAAAGGCGTTAAAGAGGCCTCATCACCTTCCTCACTACATATATTGGAAAGCAAAACCCATTATTTTTCAAAGCTATTTTAGGCTGAAACTTGGAACCAAAACTTTCAAATTTCAGGGACATGCTTACAACTATTTCTGCAATAAATATAATACTACTTGGAAGAACGAAAGAGCTGTTGAAGTTCCGATTGTGCGGGAAATTGTGAAGCACTGCAATGGGAAAATTCTTGAGGTGGGTAATGTTCTCTCTCATTATTATCCTGTTACCCATGATGTTGTAGATAAGTATGAGAAGGCGAAGGGCGTGATTAATCAAGACGTAGTTGATTTTCGCCCTTCTGAACGTTATGACTTGATTGTAAGTATCTCAACTATGGAGCATATGGGTTGGGATGAGAACCATAGAGAACCAGAAAAAGTTCTGTATGCTCTTGAAAATCTGAAGTCGAATTGCTTAGCACATAGAGGCATCATGGTTATTACCGCACCTTTAGGTTATAACCCGGAACTTGATAAGTTATTAAAACAAGGCATGATTGATTTGGGAAAACAATACTATATGAAACGACTTTCAAAAGATAATTTATGGAAGGAAACCGAGCAGAACAACGTTCAGAACATAAGGTATGACACTCCCTTCCCAGCTGCTAATGCAATAGTCATAGCAATAAAGGATATGTCGTGATAGAAATCCTCAGAGATTGTCCTCTTTCATTTTCATACTTTTTTTGGCAAAGGAGAAGGCTGTTTAAAAGCTAGGAATAGAAAAGACGAGGTTGAGAAGTACCCCCTGTTGAGGCTGAAATAGGTGAAGTAGTTTTGACAAGTGGCAACATGGTCAGCACTGGAGCCTTTAGTAAATCTTGTGTCCACATTTTGTTGGTTTACTTTTAAACCTTTCCTTGACTTATTTGCTTGACTCGATTTCACCATCGAGGAATTATTATTTTTATCTAATTCTTTTCCCCTTGGTCTATTTGAAAAATGATTGATCCTTGGTTTTTTAAAAATAATTGTTCTATCTAGAAAATGGGCTACACTTTGTCTTTGAAGTATATTTCTGCTGGAGTTAAATAGTTTATCCCTTCGTGGGGTCTGGCGTAGTTGTAGTAGCGTATGAAGCTCCAATGCAGCTTGAACAGTGAGACTCCGCTTCGTACGCCTTGTGGAATGCTTCTATCTTGCCGCAGGTTGTTGGCCTGCGAACGCTAGCAGTGATATGCTCAATTCCCCAGCTCACAGCAATGCCTATCAAACTCGGATGTATCGCCTCTAGCAGGCTTAAACTGTGTTCCCTGATCAGTAAGGATCTGTTCTGGAACACCATACCGTTTAACGGCTCGCTCAAGCAGCAGAATGGCGTTTCTCCGGTTGGACTATAAATCTTAACTGAACCCGTAATGAACCGTGAATGGTCATCTTGGTAGCTGATCATCCAATAATCGTCGTTGCAGAGTTTAAAATCCGCTTGCCAGAGGCTGTTGCAATGTTCTCTTTGAAGACGCCTAGTTCCCCAAGTCTGTCTAGGCTCACCTATTTGGATGGTTTAGGCCGGCTTCACGTATGATCTGGGAGGCTTGGTTGTGGTCGGGTGAAGCCTTTATAGGTTGGAAGCTCAACTATTTTTTTTAGGTCCCGCTTAAGATGTTGACTTTATGCAAGGCTTACTATCGGAAGCTTGTTTTATCACTTGGCCAACCATGATAGAATTTATCGAAAATAATGATTAATTAGAAAAGCGTAAGAAAAACGTGGTCTCTGCAACTTTTTCTTTCATATAAGTTAAGCTTGGAAATAGCAAAACTGAATTAAATGCCCCAGCGCCCAAAGTTTAAATTAGAAGTCAGATGCTTGTAAAACTAAGACAATAAAGCAACGGAATTGACAGGGAAAAGATTTTATGACAAGGCTAAGCATACTGTGGAGAACGTTGACAATAACCAAG
>JBEKHJ010000152.1:0-4048 GCA_050012335.1 Bathyarchaeia archaeon | reverse complement strand
GCTATTATACCTACCAACACGTTTTTCTTCGTAACGGGAAGTCTCCTTATTTTGTACTTGACCATTTTCCTCGCAGCATCTCTGATTGAGGATTCCTCCTCAATTGTTATGAGCGGATCTGACATTACCTCAGAGACTTTAGTATCAAACGGTTTTTTCAGCGCCATTACCCTTCTAACTAAATCTCTTTCAGTAACTATGCCCTTTGGCACATTGCCCTCCATTACTACAAGATCACCTACATCTTGTTGGTGCATTAGTTTTGCAGCGTAAAGCACCGTCTCATGAATATCGATTGTGATGACATTTGTTGTCATAAAATCTTTTACAGTTGGCATCATTTTACAAGGTCTATAAACTATCGTATAAAAGTTTTGTGACGTTACAATTCTTAATCAGGATCCAAATATGTTATAGCTGATTTCTCTTACAGGAAACGACAAAGAGAGCACATAGAAAAGTACAATACTTTCCCTGACCATTGGAATATTGAAGAGATTGTGACATGTTGCTGGTGAATTAAGTGCATGAATTACATGCTTTTGTGAACATTTTCGTGGAGGCGTCGCTCATGGATGAGGTGGTTGAAGCCCTTTCTAAGATAGATACAGTGGAGGAACTCTACGAGGTAACGGGCGAATTTGACATTGTTACGCTTGTTTCGGCGTCAGATATCGAGTCATTTAGGGATGTCCTGAAAAACAGGATTATGAAGATCAAGGGTGTGAAGAGTACAGTAACTTCAATTGTTTTGAGCGCCCACAAAGGTCCAAAATGTGCAACCTAATATTGCGCACATGTTTGTTCCTAAATTCGTAATTATTTGAAAATAGATACAAAAATAAACCTGATACGGAAATGGCGCGGGATATTAGGTTTATACCCACGTTTACCCCAATAACTTAAGGGGTTCCAGTTTTAGTTTAAACTTACCAATAGGCTAATACTGAGAGTTTGCTTAAAAAGACAAATGGAATGATGTTCTGTTCCTGACAAAGAAAAACTGAGGGCGTTTTTTTGGTTATTTCTAACTCCTTGACTCATGCCTATTCGATTGTAGCATTAAAAACTTCTTTCTTAAGCACTTTTATGCCATTTTCGCAACCAGCCTTACTCTCATAGCCTTCACCACTATCCGCAATTATTTTGTAGTTCCCTGAAGATTCGAATCTCCATCGCCATTTATTCACAGTGTCTTGATAAATTTTAAATTTTGCAACCATTTTTTCACCTCAAATCACACTCTGTGATATGCAGATAAAAGACTATGCATCCTTCTCTTTAGGAATCAGAAATTTGGGAAAACAACAAACACTACTCTATTCTTGGACTGGTTGAATTGTTCTCATGGGTGCTGTTGAGTGTCTTAATGATGTTTCAGTACGCTGTCTTAACTAATTCCAATCCTTTTCGAACCTGAATTGGTTTAAGCCTCTACCGGGCTCAGCCCTCAACAGGCATGAGTCCCTACTAACTGAACTATTTCTTAAATCCAAACAAACATTTGGTTCACAATATGTGTGTAAATGAGACTTATCTCCAACTTACCAGTAAGATGATTTATTGAACCCAAATCGAAAATTGGTTTGGGATAGATGGGATGCGCTTAAGCTATTAAGCGAATCCTCAAGAAAAAAAGCAAAAAGCAGGGCAATTTCTCATTACAAAACTGGCGAGCTCGGTGGGATTTGAACCCACGATCTCCGGCTCCGAAGGCCGACACCTTAATCCGTGCTAGGCTACGAGCCCAACCCTTGACAACACAATAATGGAGCGACATTAAAAGATTTATGAAAATTCTTATAAACCAACATAATATTAAACTTGTGTCACCCCTAAAGTGGGCCGGTAGCTCAGCACGGCTGGAGCGTTCGACTGATAATCGAAAGGTCGCCGGTTCGAATCCGGCTCGGCCCACCAGTTAATCACAAATCTTTAGAGTTCAAGGTTTAGGCGGCAACCTATTAAGCACGGCAAAGAATTCTTCAGATAGAAAACTATGCCTCAGCTCTCTCCCAAAACAATTTGGAACTTAAATGAAAAAGAACTCTTAAGCTTACTGGAATCAGGCTTCTTTACGCCGAAGCCAAAAGAAATCCGCTTTTACGCCCCAAGCTTTAGCTATTACAAAACAAAATATTACTGCTCCTCCCAAACCAATTTTCCAACTATTTCCGTTACTGGCACATCTTGCGCGTTGAATTGCAAACATTGCGGAGGCAAAGTGCTTGAAACCATGCATCCAGCGCTTTCACCGAAGGAACTGTTTGAGTTATGCTTGAAGCTGAAACAGGATGGTGCTCAAGGTTGCCTTGTCAGCGGCGGGTGTCTGCCTGATGGTTCTGTGCCTCTTAACAAGTTTGTGCCTGCGCTTAGGAGAATTAAGCGGGAGCTTGGCTTAACCGTTTTTGTGCACACAGGCATAATAAATCTTGAAACCGCCGTTTCACTCAAGGATGCTGGGGTTGATGCAGCGTTAATTGATGTTATTGGTTCGGCAGAAACAATCGGGAAAATTTACAACCTTAAAGTGACCGTTCAGGATTATGTGGATTCGCTCATGGCTCTGCATAACGCAGAATTAAATTTTGTGCCTCATGTTATCGTTGGATTAAACGAGGGCAAATTAGATGGCGAACTAGAAGCACTCAGAATGATAAGGAAAGTTAAGCCTTCTGCCTTAGTAATAATAGCGTTCATGCCTATACATGGAACAGCCATGGCGAAAACACCGCCGCCCAAACCAGTCGACATAGCCAAAGTCGCCTCAGTTGCAAGGCTGATGTTTCCTGAAATCCCATTGATTTTAGGGTGCATGCGTCCAAAAGGCGCATCCCGCGGTCTAATAGATGTTTTAGCGTTAAAGGCTGGAGTGGACGCAGTTGCTTTCCCCAGCGAAGAAGCCGTCAAATATGCACAAGGGAAGGGTTACAAGACTTCGTTTTCTTCTTATTGCTGCGCCCAAATGTACATGGACGCTGCTAAGGAAATTAAAAAATAATCAATTTTAACTTGATTTTATCATTTTGTAGCCAAGCACAATGGTCCATGCTGAAACCGCAAGCCCTGATACGAATTCGGGAATAGCCACATTTGGAACATAGTTAAACGAAAACAACAGTAACCACGGCAGCGCTGCAGCAATCCCCGCCAAAACCGTGAAAACAGCCATTCGCCCCTGATGGGCAAGCCAAAAGGCGCAGGTAATGACGAACATTGATGTGGGCATCAACACGAAGAACGCTACGGAAACGGCATCGTGTGTTCCAGAATAGCTCTCGTTAAAAACGCCAATAGCGATGAGCGCTAGCGTTGCTGCTGCAAAAACTGCTACGCCAATTTTCCCCACCCAGCTTTTCCCCAAGTAGGTAAACAAGCCGAATATGGCAAAGTTGAATGCTAAAAGCCCGCTGGCGTAGAGTCCGAAATTGAAGAGTGGCCCAGTTATGCCTGGTATGATGCCTAAATCGCTTAAGGCATTGTTTGTCCAGCTGAACTGGGGGTAAGACGCGATGGCTGCCAGAATGCAGGTGAACGCAAGTATGGGTGCTAATATTCCGGTGGCTGCTCCGATTCTTTGTTTTCCAATGTTTTTAGATTCAGGCAAACCCTTGTTTCCTCAGCAATCTTAATGGCTGTAGCTTGTTTTAAGAATTTGCGTCCTCAGGAACAAACCGCCTTAGCCTCTGCAGCGAACGCAGTTTCTCTTTATCGCCGATTTTGGCTGCCTCCACTGACTGCTTGAGGATTTGGATTGACTCGTCCATTGCTTTGCGGTCAACTGGAAAAGGAAAGCCGTCTTTGCCGCCATATGCAAAACTGAATTTCACTGGGTCTTCCCAACTTGGCTTCTCACCATAAACCAACTCGGCTACAAGAGCTAAACCGCGGACAGTGGCTGGTCCAACGCCTTTTACGCTCAAGAGTTCCTCATAGTTTTGCGGTTGGAACTCGTAGACTCGGCTCAGCGTATCCCAACTTATGTTGCGGGGCATGTTGAGTGTGTTTAGGGTTTGCTGCCATGGATCAGCGGTTTTTGGAAGCCAAT
>JBEKHJ010000151.1:0-4057 GCA_050012335.1 Bathyarchaeia archaeon | reverse complement strand
CAAGAAATCATCGAGAAAATAGCTGGCAAAAGAATTCACTCAAGCGACTGGATTTTGCCAGGCGGCGCCAAATGGCCACTTACAAAAGAAAGAGCTGATTACCTGTTGTCTAATTTGCCTGAAGCCCAAGAAAGCGCACTCAAAACCATTGCGCTATTCAAGAAGTGGCTTGAAGGATTCGACGAAGAAGTTGAAAACTTCGGCAACTTCCCAACGTACTACATGGGTTTAGTGACTGCTGACGGCGGACTTGAACACTATGATGGAAAAATCCGCATAATGGACAAGAACGGCAAAACAGTCGCAGAATGCGTAGACCCTGTAAAGTACAATGAATTTATCGGTGAAGCCGTAGAACCCTGGTCTTACATGAAGTTTCCATACTTCAAACCCATCGGTTACCCAGATGGCGCATACAGAGTTGGACCATTGGCAAGGCTAAATGTCGCTTCATACTGTGATACACCGCTTGCAGACCAAGAACTAAAGGAATTCAAGAAGCTGGGCAAGAACGGAGTTGTTCAAAGCACATTCCACTATCACTACGCACGGTTGATAGAGCTGCTGTTTTGCGTTGAAACCGCAAAGAAACTACTTGAAGACCCAGAAATCCTCTCTGAGCACGTCACATCCAAAGCCATGGTGAACAATTATGAAGGCGTCGGAGTAGCTGAAGCACCAAGAGGCACTCTAATTCACCACTACAAGGTTGACCCGCAAGGACTAATCACATGGAACAACATGATAATCGCAACGGAACACAACAACATCGCCTACAACATGGCAATAACGCAGGTAGCCAAAAAATACGTTAAAGCAAAACAGCTCCAAGAAGGCATGCTAAACAGGGTTGAAGCAGTAATCCGCGCTTTCGACCCATGCTTGAGTTGCGCAACGCACGCTGTCGGCAACATGCCACTAGACATCAAACTAGTCGATGCTGACGGCAAACTAGTAGACCGCAAAGTAAGATAAACAACAATTTTTTCTTTCTTTTGTTATTGTATCATTTTCCAGTCGGCTTTTGCTTGGTTTCTTAACCATTAAACAGAGTTTATCTCCTGTCTTGTACGTAGTAAGTTATTAGCGGTTGCTAAGGTAGAGTAGGCTACTTTTTTGCTAGTGAAAATGGGTCAAAAAAGAGCAGTAGACCTAAAAATTTACTGAAGGCTTTTTAAAACTGATTCTTTCAGCTCTAACTTCTCAAACAAGCCTTTGCGCGCCATTATTACGCATGGAAAAATCAACATCATAACACATGGAACTATGGAAGAATCCGATGAGCCTTGACTGAACATTTATGTAGTTGAGTTGGGAATTGTGAGTAAATAAGCACGCATGGTGCTACCGAAAACCAGTCAAGTGAATTCAAATGACTGAGACAGCAGCGACAACATCAGGCAAAGAGCCGATAAAAGCTTCCGAACTTGATCCAAAATTCAAGTATGAACTGCTGAAAATGCACGGAAGCGAAAAAATACTCAAATGTTTCCAGTGCGGAACATGCACATCAGACTGCCCAGTCGCACGATACAGCGACAGTTATCGCCCACGAACCTTAATCCACATGGCTCAGCTTGGCCTTCGCGACCGCGTGCTCAAAAGCGACACATTATGGTTATGCGCAGCCTGCTTCACATGCACAGACCGCTGCCCACAAGACGTTGAAGTAGCAAGCGTAATCCGCGTGTTTCGCAATTTAGCAGCAGAAAATGGTTGCATACCTCAAGTTTTCAAAGATCAAGCCGCAAGCCTGCTTGAATCAGGCTATGCTTACAAGATTCCCGAGTTAAGAATCAAAAAACGCGAATCACAAGGTCTCCCACCCCTGCCGAAAGGCAACGCAGAAAACGTGCGAAAAGTGCTCAAAGGCGTAAAATTCGTCGAAACCGTCCAAAAACCGGCAGGAGAGCAACCGAATGCCCAGTAAATACCTCATTTTCCTCGGATGCGCCATCCCCTATCGCGTTTCAGCCTACGAGATTTCCGCACGCAAAGTCTTAACTAAACTTGGCGTTGAACTGGTTGAAATGCCAGAATTCAACTGTTGCGGTTTACCTTTAGATCCAGTAAGCCATGAAACCATGCTTATTTTAGCGGCAAAAAACTTGGCGCTGGCAGAACAACAAGGATTGAATATTCTCACTTTGTGCCCAGGTTGCGCTGGCACGTTAAAGAAAGTTAACAAGATTCTAAAAGAGGACAAAGCATTAAAAGAGCAAATTAACAGTCACCTCAAAGAAGCAAACTTAGAATTCAAGGGAACCATCGAAGCCAAACACCTCCTACAGGTGCTCAAGGAAGATGTTGGCATAGAAAAAATAAAAGCCTCCGTCGTAAAACCGCTTACTATGCTTAAGGTCGCTGAACACAACGGCTGCCACATCCTAAGACCCAAAGAATACATAGGCTTTGACGACCCAGAAGACCCGCAAACACTCAAAATGCTCATCGAAGCTACAGGAGCCACATGCTTAGACTACATTGATGAAACAGAGTGCTGTGGAGCACCAAGCGTCGGAGTCAGCGACAAAGTCGCTCTGCAACTCGCAAGAGACAAACTGAACCATGTAAAAATGGTTGATGCACAAGCGTTAATCACGATTTGTCCGTTTTGCCACATAATGTATGATACAAACGAGTTGCGAATAGAGAAAATGTTTAATGAAACCTATGGTATTCCAATTCTCCATTACCCACAATTACTCGGGTTAGCAATGGGTATGGCACCTGAAGAATTAGCCTTCAATGAACTCAGAGTAAACGCATCAAAAATACTAAAACAAGTAACCGAGGGAGTACTCAAACAATGAGTAAAAACAAGTTAAAAATAGCATTTTACTGGGCTGCAAGTTGCGGCGGTTGCGAAATAGCCGTCTTAGACTTAAACGAGAAAATCCTTGACGTAGTACAAATAGCCGACATAGTTTTTTGGCCAGTAGCCATAGACATCAAATACAAAGATGTCGAAGCGATGCCTGAAAAATCCATTGACATAACCTTCTTTAACGGTTCAATACGCAATTCCGAACAAGAACACATGGCTAAGCTATTGAGGCAAAAATCTAAAACCCTTGTTGCGTTCGGCTCATGCGCACACCAAGGAAGCATACCTGGATTAGCAAACTTACACAATAAGAAAGAAATTTTCGAGCAAGTTTACGTAAAAGCCAAATCAAACATCAACCCTCAAGCAGTTACACCTAAAACTCAAACTCAAGTTAAAGAAGGCATCCTAAAAATCCCAGAATTCTACGACACCGTAAAAACCTTAGATCAAACAGTGGACGTAGACTATTATCTGCCAGGTTGCCCGCCACCAGTTAAACTAATCGCTGCCGCAGTAGACGCGATAGCAAGCAACAAGCTACCGCCAAAAGGCTCAGTGCTCGCACCACTCAAAGCAGTATGCGACGAATGCCCAAGAAAACGAGAAAACAAAAAAATCGGCAAAATCTACCGAGTCTACGAGAAAGCTCCAGAACCAGAAAAATGCCTCCTTGAACAAGGCATACTCTGCCTAGGACTTGCAACCAGAAGCGGATGCGGCGCTCAATGCTTAAACGTTGACATGCCCTGCACAGGTTGCGGTGGACCAGCTCCGAACGTGCCAGAGCAAGGAGCAGCAATGATATCTGCTTTAGCTTCAATTCTCGGCTACGATGGTGAACCAGGCAAAACCAAGTACACGGAAAAAGAGATTGAAGACTTACTTAGCCAAGTCCAAGATCCAGTTGGCACATTCTACATGTACAGTTTACCCGCATCAATCCTTAAGAGAAAGGTGATTAAAAAATGAAAGAAATAATCATAGACCCAATCACACGTCTTGAAGGACACGGAAACGTTTCCATATTCCTCAACGACAAAGGCGAAGTAGAAAACGCTTACCTTAAAATTCCAGAACTCCGAGGCTTTGAGAAATTCTGCGTCGGCAGAAAAGCCGAACTCATGCCGCAACTCACAACTAGAATCTGCGGCGTTTGCCCAGTTGCTCACCATTTTGCAGCAACCAAAGCCTTAGACGCAGCATTCAACGTTGAACCACCCTCAGCCG
>JBEKHJ010000150.1:0-4060 GCA_050012335.1 Bathyarchaeia archaeon | reverse complement strand
ATAAAATGTTCATTTCCGTGCTGAAGGCTTTTTTCCTCCAAATGTGGCAAAGCGGAGTTGATGCTTCAAGGCGAATAGAGGAGTTGAAGAGTGGAATACCAATAGGCGAAACACTTGTCATTAAAGATGTTGAAGAAGCCTGGTCCAAAGTTACTAAGATTCTTGAATCAGCAAAAAAAGACATAGTAATAATCACTTCATCCCAAAGCATTAACCGCCTGGCTGAAGATGACCCGTTAATAAAATACTTCAAAAAAGGCTTAAATGTTCGAATAATGGCGTCAATAGACTTAGACAACCTTGAACCAGCACAGAAACTTTCAACTAGTTATGAAGTCAAGCATGTGCCAATCAGCTACCTAACAATGATGCTTGTTGATAACAAGCACCTGTTCATGTTTAAGATGCCGCCGTTAAGCGATTTGGGTACTGAATCTGCCTTTTACTTGGCTGACACCTTCTACTCCAGTGATTCCAGCCAAATTGAAAGAGTAAGCGAAATGCTTAATGATATTTGGAAGAGAGGAATCGACATCTCAGAAATCAGCAACCAAGCGGGCACTAAACTTCCAATAGTTGAGATTTCAACAACTGAAACATTATCTAAACTTGTCGACAAAATGTTGCAAAACAACGTTACTTCAGTTCTGATAACTGAGCACAATAAGCCAGTCGGGGTAATAAACGACAGAGACATTTTGAAGGAAATAGTTGAAGAACACAAGGACCCTAAGAAAACACTTGCAAAAGACCTCAACTACACGCCGCTTATACTTCTTCAAGGAAACGAATCAATGATTACAGCCATGAAGCTTATGTAGGAAAAGGGCATAAAGCGAGCTGTCATGGTTAAAAACGGGCAACTTATAGGAATGTTAACGGAAAATGTTGCTAAAAGGGCTGCCCTGCAAGTTAAAGCCTCTGTTTCATAAACTAGTTTTAACGTTAAATTGTCAATACTAAAGGTTAATAGGCGTTTTTGAAAGGCAAACGATATTAATATTATACGTTACCCTTTAATCCGAGGAATAATCCAATTGAAGCTAAGAACGCCCATAATTATAGTGAATTTTAAAACTTATTTAGAGTCGACAGGTAAAAAAGCCGTTGAACTTGCTCAGCAAGCTGAAAAAGTAACCAAAGAGACAGGCGTTATGATCGCGGTGGCACCTCAATTTGCAGATATTGCTAAGGTAGCTGAATCAGTTGAGATTCCTGTTTTCGCTCAGCATATAGATCCGATTAAACCTGGAAATTGCACAGGTCACGTTCTTGCTGAATCCGTTAAGGAAGCAGGTGCAGTTGGAACTTTAATTAATCATTCTGAAAGGCAACTTAAACTCCCAGAGATCGATGCAATTATCGCGTTGGTTCGTGAAAAAGGTCTCACCTCTTGCGTGTGCGCTAATAACCCAAATGTAAGCGCTGCCGCGGCTGCAATGCGTCCTGACATTGTTTCTATTGAGCCTCCGGAGCTTATTGGCACGGGAATCGCAGTTTCCAAAGCGCAGCCCCAAGTAGTTACTAACACAGTTAAACTTGTTCACCAAATCAACGCTAACATAACTATTCTATGTGGCGCGGGGATAAGTCAAGGCGAAGACGTTTCAATAGCTTTGAAGCTTGGAACACAAGGCGTGCTTGTTGCAAGCGGCATAGTGAAAGCGAAAGACCCATATAGTATTCTACGTGCATTTGCCGACGCGACAAAACAGTAATTGTGTGAGCAACCTTGAAAGTTGAAGCCGAATGTGAATCTTGCTTACTTGCACGGGCAACGACGCAAACCTACCAAGCTACAACAAACCCTGCCTTACGTTTCAGATGTATCGCTGAAGTTGTTAAACTGTTAAATCGGGAATTTAAACCCACGTCGGTGGCGGCGGATTTAGGCACAAAAAGAGACCGCATAATTAAACAGTTAACAAGCAATAATGACCCGTATATGCGAAGCAAGAAGGCGGCTAACGAGAAAGCGTTGAAAATGCTGCCGCGCGCAAAAAAGCTTGTGGAAGAGGGTAATAATCAGCAGGAACGGTTCAAGAAAGCATGTCTCTGTGCCATTGTGGGTAATATTATGGAGTTTGATATTCCAGGCCACAAATTCAACTTGAATAATTTATCAGGTTGTTTTAGAGAAGCAGCTAAAGACTTGGTTATAGATGATATTGACAAAGCTTACGAGTTAGCAAAGAAGGCAGATAGCGTTCTTTACTTGGCTGATAATGCTGGAGAAATCGTTTTTGACACTCTACTGGTTGAACAGTTAAAAAATATGGGTTTAAAAGTGACTTATGTCGTTAAAGGCGGACCAGTTATTAACGATGCCACTTTGGATGATGTTGCGCTCTCAGGCATGGATAAAATAGCCGACGACGTATTGACCACTGGAACCGACGCGGTTGGTTTACAAAAAAAGGAAGTTTCACCTGAATTCTTGAAAGTTTATGATGCTGCAGAGCTGGTTTTCGCTAAAGGCATGGGGTACGCTGAAACCCTCACAGAGTACAAGTTAACGAAGCCTCATTTGCTTTTATTCAGAACAAAATGTGCTCCAGTAGCCAATTATTTTTGTGCTTCACGCGACAAGAACATTGCCAAGTTGATGCCATAAAATGAAACCGCCCGCCATAGTCTTCACTCAAGAAGCGCTTTCTCGTTTTGGCGAGGTTATACAGAAGGAATGGCTCATAACCAATGGGCTGGGCGGATACGCATCAAGCACAGTTTTAGGCATTAACACAAGGAAGTATCATGGTTTGCTGGTTGCCGCGTTGCATCCGCCTGGCGACCGCACTGTGTGCGTTTCAAAGTTGGATGAGGATATTTTCGTGGGCAATGATGTTTACCAGTTTGGTGCTAACGAGTTTCGTGACGTGATTTACCCGCAGGGTTACAAGTTACTTAAGGCGTTTTCAGTCGCGCCTTTTCCCACGTACATGTATGGTTTTGGCGGCGTTGAGGTTAATAAAACGATTTTTATGCCTAAAAACAAGAACGCTGTCTCAGTAATCTATAGGGTTTCAAACAAGAACAGTTTTGAGGCTAAACTAAGAATTTACCCGCTTTTAACCTGCAGATATTTTCACACCGTTGTAGATCGATGGAAAAACCCTTTGGATTTCACTCAAAAAAGCAGTGGCAAAGAGTTAGAAACAACTTTCACGCATCCAGAAGCTACAATCCTGTGCCGCTCAACTGACGGAGAATTTAAGACAAAAATTAACTGGATAGAACACTTATTTTATCGCACGGAGGCATTAAGAGGCGAAGCCAGCATTGACGATTGTTTCCGGCCAGGATACTTTGAAGTTCAAGTTCCAGCTGAAGAAGAAAAAGAGTTTGCGGTGACAGCTGCAGAAAGCCATGAAAGCCAAGCGGCAAGAAAAGTTTTGGACAGTGTCGGCAGCACGATTGATGAAGTTAACGATTCTTTCAATCTGGAATTAACGCGTCAAAGCGATTTGTTAGAAAACTTTTATGGTTTAAACCCTGAAGTTCCAATGAGCGATTGGCTAAACTGGACTCTTTTAGCCGCAAACTCCTTCATAGTTGAGAATGCCGCTGGCAAAAAATCCGTTATCGCCGGGTACTTCTGGTTTGAACCGTGGGGCAGAGACACCTTCATCTCCTTGCCGGGTCTTATGCTGGTAACAGGCAGATTCAACGATGCAAAGGGCATACTCCAAAATTTTATTCAATACTGCAAAAACGGGCTTATTCCCAATTTTGTGGCTGATAAGTCGGGTGAGCCAGCCTACAACACGGTTGATGGCACACTTTGGTATGTTAACGCTGTATTGCAGTATCTAAAGTACACCGGCGACTTTGAGTTTGTTCAAGAGGAGTTGTGGGAAAATCTGCAAGCAATAGTTGATTATCATGAGCGGGGCACGTTGTTTGGTATTCGCTTGGATGATGACGGCTTGCTTATGCATGGTTCAAGGCTTACGTGGATGGATGCGGCGGTTGATGGCAAAGAGATTACGCCTAGAGTTGGGAAAGCTGTGGAAATTCAAGCTTTATGGTACAATACGCTGCGTCTCATGGAGTTGTTGGC
>JBEKHJ010000149.1:0-4077 GCA_050012335.1 Bathyarchaeia archaeon | reverse complement strand
TCGCCAAAGACCAGAAATTGCGCATCTACGACGTAGGCAGAGGCGGAATCTGCCACCAAGTCATGCCTGAAAAAGGGCATGTGGTTCCTGGAACAGTTATCGTAGGCGCTGACTCGCATACTTGCACCTACGGAGCCTTCGGCGCTTTCGCAACAGGAATAGGCTCAACTGAAGCAGCAGCAGTCTTTGCTACTGGAAAGATTTGGCTGAAGGTGCCTGAAGCGATTAAAGTAAACGTGACTGGGCAATTCCAAAAGTACGTTACACCAAAAGACCTAATCCTATCAATAATCGGGCGAATGGGCGTTGATGGCGCCATATACAAAAGCGCCGAATTTACCGGTCCAACGATAAAAAGCATGAGTATGGCTGGAAGAATGACGCTGTGCAATATGGCTGTGGAAATGGGCGCAAAAAATGGCATCGTCGAACCAGACGAAACAACTCGCAAGTTCCTAGAAGGCAGAACAAGCAAGGCATTGCCCAATTTTGAATCATTGAAAAGCGATAAAGACACAGTTTACGAACGGACAATAGAATTCGACGTATCAAGCATGGAGCCTCAAGTTGCTTGCCCATCATCAGTCGATAACGTTAAACCAGTTTCAGAAGTAGGCAACGTTCCAATCGAACAAGCATTCATCGGCTCATGCACCAACGGCAGAATCGAAGATTTGCGCTTAGCCGCTCAAGTCCTAAAGGGCAAACGCGTAAAAGACACTGTTAGGACACTGGTGATTCCAGCTTCCCAAGAAGTTTATCGACAAGCTTTGAACGAAGGTTTAATGGAAATCTTCACCGATGCAGGAGCAATGGTTTGCGGTTCAGCGTGCGGTCCATGCTTAGGCGGCCACATAGGATTATTGGCAGCAGGCGAAGTTTGCGTGAGCACTTCAAATAGGAACGTTATCGGAAGAATGGGCAGCACCCAAGCCAGCGTATACTTGGCTTCTCCAGCAACGGTAGCTGCTTCAGCAGTCACAGGCAAAATCACTGACCCGAGAAAACTGGAGGCAAAAGCATGAACATGAAAATCAAGGGCACAGCAATAAAATTCGGAAACAACATCGATACAGACGTTATTCTGCCCGGAAAATACTTGATATTAGTTGATCCTAACGAGTTAGCAAAACATGCCCTGGAAAGCTTAGACCCAGCGTTTCCTGAGAAAGCAAAAAAAGGCGTAATCTTAGTAGGCGGCAAAAACTTCGGATGCGGCTCAAGCCGAGAACAAGCGCCTTTAGCCCTAAAGTATACAGGCGTGAAATGTGTGTTGGCCGAATCCTTCGCGCGCATTTTCTTCCGAAACGCCATTAACATTGGCTTACCAGTAATCGAATGCAAAGGCATATCCGACGCGGTTGAAACCGGCGATGAACTATCTGTGGATTTTGAAGCTGGCAAGATAGAAAACATTTCAAGAGGCAAAAGCTTTCAAGCAAACAAGCTTCCACCATTCATCCTAGAAATATTATCAGATGGAGGATTAATCGAAAACTTACGAAGGAGAATAAACAAAAAATGACCGAATACACAATTTCCTTAATTCCCGGCGACGGCATTGGCCCAGAACTAACAGAAGCCACCATGAAAGTTCTAGAAGCCGTTCAAAAGAAATTCGGTTTAAAATTGAAAATTATTGAGGCAGAAGCAGGCGACGCAACCTTGGCCAAAAGAGGCGCAGCCTTACCTCAAGACAGCGTAGAAAAAATTAAGGCATCCAACGCTTGCTTGAAGGGGCCTGTCGGCGAAAGCGCTGCTGACGTCATAGTTAAACTTCGGTTAATGTTTGATTTGTATGCTAATTTGCGTCCACTGAAGGCTTATCCTGCGGTTGCTGTGGCTAGGCCAGACATTGATATGATGTTTGTTAGGGAAAACACTGAGGACGTTTACAAAGGCTTAGAATTCACCATAGGCAACGACACAACCCTGTGCCTAAGAGTTATTACCCGAAGTAATTGTGAACGCATAGCCAAAAAAGCCTTTGAAATTGCACGCTTACGTAATGGCAAAAAGAAAGTAACCGCAATACACAAAGCCAACGTTATGCGCGTAACCGACGGATTATTTGCCAGCGTATGCCGCGAAACAGCAAAGCAGTACCCTGACATCGCTTTCAACGAGTTATATGTTGATGCGGCATCGATGCGTCTGATAAAAGAGCCGCAAGAATTCGATGTCCTGTGCACCTGTAACATGTTCGGCGACATCCTCTCAGACGAGGCAGCCCAACTAATTGGCGGATTAGGCATGGCTCCAGGCGCAAACATAGGCGACAACTTTGCACTTTTCGAGCCCATACACGGTTCAGCACCAAACAGGGCTGGAAAACACACGGCAAACCCGATCTCCATGATACTAGCCGCCAAAATGATGCTGGACTGGCTAGGCGAAAAATACAACGACAAGAAATGCACCAACGCTGGCAAGGCAATAGAAAACGGAGTAATACAAGCGTTACGTAACGGTCAAACTGTTCCAGACTGCGGCGGCAACACCACGACCGTGGGAATGGCAGAAGCCATTGCTGCAGCCATAACAGTGAAAACTGGTTGAAAAAATGAACAAGAAAAACTCAAAACGTATCCGAATTTTTGACACCACACTAAGAGATGGTGAACAAACACCTGGAGTATCTTTAACTGCAGAGGACAAGATTGAGATTGCACGTCAACTAAGCAAGCTAGGCGTTGACGTTATCGAAGCTGGTTTCCCAAGTTCTTCAGAGGGCGAGAAAAAAGTTGTTAGAGAAATCGCAAAAGCTGGTTTAGAACCAGAAATCTGCGCTTTGTCACGTGCAACACAAGGCGATATTGATGCTGCAATCGACTGCGACGTTGACTTAATTCACGTGTTTATTCCCACTTCGCCTGTGCAAATGAAGTATGCGGTAAACCTGACACCTGAACAAGTGCTATCTTCTGCTGTAGAGTCGATTGAACGTGTAAAGAAACAGGGCATTAAATGCGAGTTTTCACCAATGGACGCCACACGCTCAAAAATGCCCTTCCTAAAACAGGTTTGCCAAGCCGCGGAGAAAGCAGGCATGGACCGCCTAAACGTTCCAGACACCGTGGGCATAATGATTCCGAAAACAACCATCAAGCTCATTGAAGAACTGAAAACCGTAGTTAACGTTCCAATAAGCATACATTGCCACGACGACTTCGGCATGGCAGTCGCAAACTCACTGGCCGCTGTTGAAGCCGGCGCTTCTCAAGTGCACGTTGCCGTCAACGGCTTAGGCGAGAGAGCAGGAAACGCTTCGCTGGAAGAAGTGGTTATGGCGTTGCACATGATTTACAAGTACAAAACAGGCGTAAACACGCGATTATTATACAGCACTTCCCGAATGGTTGCTTTATTGACTGGCATAGCTGTGCAAGCTAACAAGGCGATTGTTGGCGAAAACGCTTTTGCCCATGAATCTGGAATTCATACTCGTGGCGTAACAGAGAAACCATTAACCTTTGAGCCAATAAAGCCCGAGCTGGTTGGGCGCACAAGAAAACTTGTCGCTGGAAAACTAGCGGGAACTCGCGGCATAAAAGCTGAACTGGAAGAGATAGACATTCACCCAACCGAAGAGCAACTGAAAGAAATCGTCCAACGCGTCAAAGATTTAGGTGGCAAGGGCAAGATGGTGACGGATGCTGATTTGCTGGCGTTAACTTCTGCAGTCATGGGCGAAGTGATAGGGGAAGAAAAAATCGTTGACTTATGCGACTTAGCTGTTGTAACAGGCATCAAAGTAATTCCAACAGCTTCAGTAAGGCTAGTTTTGGACGGAAAAGAGTACATTGCGGCAGAAACAGGCGTGGGTCCAGTTGACGCTGTCTTGAAAGCCATCCAAAAACTAACGAACAACCTAGAAAATATACGGCTCAGCGAGTATCGTCTTGAAGCAATCACAGGCGGCTCAAACGCAGTTGCAGAAGTTGTCATCAAAGTAGAGGACGAAAAAGGCAACATTGTTTCAGCACGGGCAGCCAGAGAAGACATTGTTATGGCTAGCGTTGAAGCAATGATAAACGGTATAAACAAGCTCTTGATAAAGAATCGTAAGCAGGGAAA
>JBEKHJ010000148.1:0-4116 GCA_050012335.1 Bathyarchaeia archaeon | reverse complement strand
TAACAAAAGAGAGAACGGAAAGCGATAAACCTAAAACAATCTCAAACAATAAGCCTGAAACAAAAACACTTCTTATTTTAGCCACATTGTTTTCACTGTTATACTGTGCAGAGTATTTTATCATGGCTGTGTTGATTCCCCAGTCCCGAAACGTGGAAATTAGGTTTGGCGCAGTAAGAGCAATTGCATATAAACCGTAGTTATCCGGACCTAGAAGCCAAGCGATAATTATTGTACCTACAGCTGAGATGACCGTAGAAAAAACTAAGCCCCATAAGAGGTGAAAGCCGCCTTTAGCTGAAACCCTCGCCATCTCTGTAGCCTTGGTCATGTTTCTTTCCCATGTTTGCTGTTAGCTTGTAAGTTAACTGTTGTTGGCGAGGTGGCGTTTATCGCTTTTGGTTTTAATGCAATAGAATTAGCGATAAGTTTGTTTAAGCGCTCGTTACAATCCTATGATTTATAGGCATACTCAAATAGTCACGTCCCATTGTAATGGCACACCAAATCCGTTGTAAAGCCAAGGAGGGAAATAATGCTTGAAGAGAAAAATGAAACTAAAAGCTAAAGGAAAAAAGTTCTACAAAAACACTCACGGAAAAATTTACAGAATAAAACCGAATTACAAGCTCAGTAAACAAATGCTGCTAAGAAAAAGGCAAAGAAAAATAAATGCGCAAATTAGCGCTTAGTTTTTTAAACTTAAAGCAAGCCCATACTGCTGGAACCAATGTTCCCTTAACATTTGGCAAAACCAAAGTGATTGATTAATTCATTCCGTTTTGGTGCTTTTCCATCCAGTTCGTGGCGAAGGCTTCAGCTTTAGCCTTGGTGGAGAATTCAGGTGAGATTTTTTTACTTTCTTCTTTATTGGTTTGCTCTCCAGCGAACAGTAATACATGGTAGTTTTCGCTGAATTCTTTTTTTGAAACAATTAGAGTTTGCCCTGTATTTTCGTTGACATAGCCGCCTTCATTACTTATCCTTTTCCAGCCTTTAATTAACTTCATTTTTTCTCATTCTGCATCCCTTAGGCTTATAATTTGAGGAATAAATGTTGCGACTATTTTCTTCGCCTTGCCCACGCCTGTTTTGGCTCAAAATTATTGCTTGTATTTGTCCTTATGGGTTGATTGGTTAAGCGTTTGGCAAAGCATGTTTTGCAGTAAACTGGCTTGCCTGGAGTAGGCTTGAAGGGCACAATTGCGATTTGATTGCATATTGTGCATTTTGCTTCGTAAACGTTTCTTTGAGACATTTTTTCACCTCGTTTGTTTAATCTTTTATAAACAAAGAATCATAAGCTCGGACAAACCCTTACGCACTAAGCTTTTTCGCCTTTTTTCTTATTATCTGTAAAGGTTTTTTGTTTTACTTTCTTTTTTAATGTACAATTTAGTCGTACAGAAGACTTGCATCTGCGACAGTTTTTGACTAAACCTGCTCTTAGCATACACATTTTCATTACCTCTAACGTTAGATTATTTTTTTGAAAAGAATCAGTTATTCAGAAAGGATTATCCCAGGAGGATAAAAGACTCTTCAACTACGATTGTATTTGCACACTTATAAACGCATGGATATAAAAAGATATTTTTGAAAAATAAAGAAATTTCAAGGCTTTGCTTGAATAATCGGTTCATAAATAAACTAAAACTAGAAAATACGAGAAAAGCATGGAAAAAAACAATTTCTTGGCAGTTAATACTAATATAGTCGGCGCATCCTTAATGCTTCAACGGTTAGAATTCTTTAGAGGAAGAGTTAGATCGACTAAAACGCTTTTGCTTTTTCTCAAAACTATTCTGATCATAAATTGGCGCAAGCCAAACGAGGGCTAAAAAATGGGTAAAAGAAAAATTACAAATGAGGGCAACCTCGAAAATATGGTCTTACCTTGCTCAAATGACGTATTAGGTATGGCCGTTAAGATGCTTGGTGCAGAAAGAATTATGGTTAAATGCCAAGATGGCAAAGAACGATTATGCAGAGTTAGGGGCAAACTAAAAAGGCGTGTATGGGTAAGAGAGGGAGACATTGTTTTGGTGTCGCCGTGGGATTTTCAAGCGGACACTCGAGGAGACATTTTTTGGCGTTACCGAAAAAACCAGTCGGATTGGCTTAGAGATCACAATTACCTTAAAATGTAAGGAAAGAGAGGTCAAAAATATTATTCTAAAATGTTCAGAATGTGGAAATACTTTCAAACGGGATGGCCTTAAAGATGGCGAGGTAGTGGCTTGTCCAATTTGTGAAGCTGACTTTAAAGTTGTAGTTGAAGATGGAAAAATCAGGTTAGAAGACTTTGTCTATGAAGGCGAAGATTTTGGGGAATTATCAAAATAGCCCTCAGCTGGTTTTCTTATATCGTAGAAGGACATATTAAGTATAGACATATATTATAATTCAGAATGAATTGAAGTTTTTAGACCCCCAAGGTCTGATGGCTTTGAGATAGACTTGTCTACCTCTGCATTCTCAAAGTGATTAAAATGAGTGTTGAAGATAAAACTGAATTTATAATGGCTATTCGCAACTATAAATGCACAAAAACAGAAAGGTACTCAGACTGTACTGATGTAACAGCCTCGAATGCGTCAAATGAGAAAATACTTTTGCGCTCAATAGAGCCACAGGGCAAGGCTGGATTTGTTGGTATAGATGAAGTCAAGAATATGATTAAAGTGATGAGACATGAAAATTACAACAGTGGCATTCTTATCAGTAAAAGATTCACTACTGCTGCAGTTCAAGAAATGAGGCAAGAAAACATCCAGCAAGTTTCAGACGAATATATGCCTCCGTTTGATACAGAAAACCTCTATCTGGCAATAGCTAATTGCGTAAATGAGCAGTGCAAAGTAAAGTGCGGTAAAATTCCCTTGAAGAAATCTGATTGCGAGGGGCATCTTAAAGGTAGCTTTTGCAGAGTAAGGGCACTTAGCGATAATTCCTCGTTTCACTTTGAACACGGCTGGATAATCCTTATGAAAAACGATCTTAAGCAACTTTTGTCATTAAGTAAATCTATCCAGTAAAAATATTGGCTTAATAATAAGTTGCTTTTATTGAAATCGCATCATTTAAGAAGAAAAAAAATTAATGTTTTTGAAACAAAAACTAACTCAACAATTCAACTATTGTACCTATCGCTTGGCCTGGAACCCCATGCGCGAATTTTACTCGAACCATACCGTTTCTGCCATGCGCACCCATAATTTTTCCAACAAACTTATTGCTACCTTTTTTCCACATTACCTTTTGCCCTACGAGCCGGCCTGCCAAAGATGCGGAATCAATCGTTTCAAATTCAATTAAGCATTCTCTTGATGCTTGTGCTTTTAAGCCTATTCTGTAATTAACTATTCTTCCATATACTGTTTGAGCCAAAAAATATTCACCACTTAGCTTCCCCTGTTAAGGTAAACTAGCTAATAAAGCTGTTCTACTTGGCTTGGAGGACGCCACCGATTTTTTTAACAGCTAATTCTATCAAATCTATGGTTTCCTGAACTTCCATTGTTACTTTTTTTATTATTCCATCGCCATAGGAAAATACGTATCAGATTTTTTTTTGAAAATTTTTCCGGTTTTCATCTTGGAATTACTGCTAGGAACGGTTCTGGTTCAGTTTTGTTGCTATCATTACATGCCAGCGCTAAGGCGTAAAGTTGGTCGTCATGCCTACCTTTTGGATGGTGGAATTTGATTATGCGTTTTCATTACTCAATTTAAAATGTCAATTGTGAGAGCTCTAATTGGTCTACTGCCCTAACCCTATAGCAACGAATTTCATTTTTCTGCTGAAAATTTTAGGATCATAGATCCTTCTTCCGTCAATCAGTACAGGTTGCTTCATGTTTCTTGTGAAATCTTCGGGCATGAGCTTTTTAAATTCAGGCCATTCTGTCACGATTATGCAACAGTCCGCTTTTTTGAGGCAGCCTATTGCTGAGGGTGCGTATTGGATTTTGTTTTGGAAGATGACTTTTGCGACGGGTATAGCGACTGGGTCGTAAGCGGTTACGTTTGCACCTTCTTCTAAGAGTTGGTTTATTATCGGTATGACTCGAGCTTCTCTCATGTCATCTGTGTCTGCTTTGAATGCTAAGCCTA
>JBEKHJ010000147.1:0-4184 GCA_050012335.1 Bathyarchaeia archaeon | reverse complement strand
GACCAGAAGTAGGCGGAAACCTGCACATCGCAAAAAGCAGAAACGACCAAGTCGCAACCGCTATCCGCATGCAACTCAGAAAAGAACTTGTTGAATTGATGTTTAACGTGCTTCAGATGCAGGAAAGCCTCTTGGACACAGCCAGCAAACACGTCGACACGGTCATTTTGGAATACACTCACCTGCAACCAGCACAACCAGTTACGTTTGCCCACTACTTGCTTTCGCATGTTGATGGGTTAGGGCGTGACTTGGAGAGACTGCAGGGCGTTTATGAACGGGTTAATCTTTGCCCTCTTGGCTCTGGAGCATTAGCAACAACAAGTTTCCCAATAAATCGCAAGAGAACAGCAGAATTATTAGGCTTCAACGCGGTGTTGGAGAATTCGATTGATGCGGTTGGCAGTCGAGACTTTATCCTTGAAACCCAAGCGTCACTAACTTTACTTGCAGTGAATTTGAGCCGCTTAGCCGAAGACCTGATAATTTGGAGTTCGCCAGAGTTCGGCACAGTGGAGTTACCTGACGATTTCACATCAACCAGCAGCATCATGCCACAAAAAAAGAACCCAGAAGTGCTTGAGGTTATCCGTGCAAGAGCCAGCCATGTGCTGGGTGATTTTGTGGCTTCGACTGCTGCCATGAAAAGTTTGCCATCAACCTATAACCTTGATTTCCAAGAGATAACGCCGAAACTTTGGGCTTCAATAGACAATTTAGCCAACTCACTGAGCATATTTGCAAAGCTTATGCCTAATTTGAAAGTGTCAACAATCGATGAAGGCAAAGCTGCGGCAGGTTTTGTGGGCGCAACCGAACTTGCTAATGTGCTTGTGCGAAAATACAATGTTGCTTTCCGAACCTCGCACAAGATAGTTGGCGCTCTTGTCAAGTCACTAATTGATTCTAAGCAAACTTTGCTGGATGCGACACCTGAACTGCTGCAAAAAATAGCTCAGGAAGCAGCTGGCGTAAAATTAACGGTTAAAAAAGAGGACATAGTTGAATGTACAAATCTGCACAAACTAATCGAAACATATAAAGTACTAGGCGGTCCTTCACCCGTCGAGGTTGAAAAATCCATCGTCACAAGAAAGAAAAACATTGCACATGCAAAAACCAACATAACTAAACTGAAACAGAACCTTGCGGACGCAGAAAGCACCCTCAATTCCATCGTAGAATCTTACTCTCTTTCAAATCCCCCATCAAACACAAGACTTAAAAATTCAAACTTGTAGGTAGTATAGGGCTTTGGTCCCACAACATAGCACGTCCAACAAAAATAAAAAAGCAATTCTGCTTCTTGAAGACGGAACGTTATTTATCGGCAACGGTTTTGGAGCAACAGGAAAAATCTCTGGCGAAGTAGTATTCTCAACCTCAATGGTTGGCTATCCAGAAGCGTTAACAGATCCATCGTACAAAGGGCAAGTTTTAACCTTAACTTACCCGCTTATAGGCAACTACGGCGTTCCATCAAACGAATTAAACCTAGGCCTTCCGCTCTATTTCGAGTCAGACCACATACAAGTACAAGGATTAGTAATTCACGAGTTATGCCATGAACCGTATCATTGGGCGTCAACAAGAACCCTAGACAAGTGGCTATTAGACGAAGGCGTTCCAGGAATATACGGAGTCGACACAAGACGCTTAACAAAGAAACTTAGAACTCACGGTGTCATGCTGGGAATTTTGCAGGTTTTTGACGCAAACGAAGAACCTGACTTGGACGCTTTCTTAAAGAACGGCAAAAACATTGCTGACCCTAACTTAACGGATTTGGTTAAGGAAGTTTCAGTGAAAAAACCAATTAGATACAGCGTGGACGGTAAAAAAACCGTTGTCCTAATCGACTGCGGAGTCAAATACAGCATCATCCGCAACCTGCTTAAACGAGGCATAAACGTTGTACGCGTGCCATATGATGCTTCAGCCAGCGAAATAATGGCTCACAATCCTGATGGTGTTTTCTTAAGCAACGGTCCAGGAGACCCAAAGAAATGCGTGAAAACAATCGAGTGCGTTCGCGAAGTTGTTGATAAGGTTCCGTTTATGGGCATTTGCCTTGGAGCTCAAATACTGGCACTGGCGTTGGGCGGAGACACTTATAAGTTAAAGTTTGGTCACCGATCCCAAAACCAACCAGCCCTCGACCTAAACAACAGACGCTGCTACATTACAACCCAAAATCACGGTTACGCTGTAGACATAGAATCCCTAAAGAAAACCCCATTGGAAACTTGGTTCATTAACGCCAACGACAAAACAACAGAAGGCATCAAACACAAGAACAAACCAGTCTTTGCTGTACAATGGCATCCTGAAGCCTCGCCAGGACCATACGACACTGAAATGCTGTTTGATAAGTTTGCAAAAATGTTGGAGGCTCAATGAGCATGCCAAAGTTTGACTGGATAAAGAAAGTGCTGGTTCTTGGAAGCGGCGCCATAAAAATCGGTGAAGCAGCTGAATTTGACTACTCGGGAAGCCAATGTCTCAAGGCTCTGCGGGAAGAGGGCATAGAAACGGTGTTGGTTAATCCTAACATTGCGACTATTCAGACTGACCCGCGGTTGTCAGGAAAAGTGTATCTTCTTCCAGTCACGCCTGAGTACGTTGAGAAAGTTATCGCAAAAGAACGACCCGACGGCATCCTCCTGGGTTTCGGTGGGCAAACCGCTTTAAACTGCGGTTTGGAACTTGAAAAAACAGGTGTTCTGCAAAAATACAACGTTAAAGTTTTAGGTACACCCATCCAAGCGATAGAGGACACGGGCGACCGTGAACGTTTCCGGCAAGCAATGCTCAAAGCAGGTGTTCCGCCATTAAAAAGCAAATCAGCCACAACCGTTAAACAAGCTTTGGAAGTGGCTGATGAGATTGGTTATCCAGTCATGATTAGGGTTGCGTATACTCTTGGCGGTAAAGGCGCAGGCGTAGCCCGCAACCCTTGGGAACTTAAAGAAATAGCAACCCGTGGTTTAGTCCAAAGTCGAATAAGCCAAATACTCATTGAAGAGTACGTTGGACACTGGAAAGAAGTCGAATATGAAGTCATGCGCGACTACGCAGACAACTGCTTAACAGTCTGCAACATGGAAAACTTCGACCCCATGGGCGTCCACACAGGAGACTCAATAGTTGTAGCTCCCTCACAAACACTGTCAAACCGTGAATACCACCTTATTAGATCAACATCAATCAATGCAATACGCAGTTTAGGCATTGTTGGCGAATGCAACATCCAATGGGCTCTGCATCCGAAATCAGAAGAGTACCGTGTAATCGAAGTTAACTCGCGCATGTCCAGAAGCTCGGCACTCGCAAGCAAAGTAACAGGTTACCCCTTAGCTTACATAGCAACAAAACTGACGCTGGGCTATTTGCTTCCAGAACTAATAAACAAAGTAACAGAAGTCACTACAGCCTGTTTTGAACCAGCCTTAGACTACATAACTGTGAAAATTCCACGCTGGGACCTGCAGAAATTCAAGAACGCTGATCGCCACATTGGTCCGCAGATGCGTTCCGTGGGTGAGGTTATGGCTATTGGCCGCTGCTTTGAAGAGGCATTGCAAAAAGCCGTGCGCATGTTGGACACTGGCAAGATAGGCTTAGTTTGCAACCCAGAAGATTCAGAGCCTGAGCCTGAAGAGAGAATACGTGATGTGCTTGCAAACCCGACAGATGAGAGGCTCTACACGATTGTTAAAGCGTTAAAAATGGGCATATCCATCATGGAAATCTACCGTTTAAGCGGTGTTGATCCGTTCTTCCTGTACAAAATTCAAAATATTATTAATATGGAAGCAGAACTGCGGGAGCTAAACCTTGGACATAGCTCAGCCGCTGAAGTTATTCGTGAAGCTAAACGTTTAGGATTTTCTGATGAGCAAATCGCCATATGCCAAAGCACTGATGAATCTACGATTAGAACATTTAGAAAAAACGCAAACATTGTCCCAGTAGTCAAACAGATTGATACGTTGGCAGCTGAATGGCCAGCAAAAACAAACTATCTCTACCTGACTTACGGTGGAGACGAAGATGACATTGAATTAACAAGTAACACAAGCAAAGTTATCGTGTTAGGCGCGGGTGTCTTCAGAATAGGCTCAAGCGTGGAGTTTGACTGGTGCGGCGTCAACACGATTTGGGCTTTAAAGAAGAACGGTATT
>JBEKHJ010000146.1:0-4223 GCA_050012335.1 Bathyarchaeia archaeon | reverse complement strand
GGATTTCAAGGTTGTAGGCATCAGCGCGGTATCCTAACCATGGGAAGTCTGGTTCTTCTATTACTTGCCAAACCTTGCTTAGTTGAGAAACGAGATCTTCAAGTTCATGCATTTTCTGAGGAGTCAGCGTTCCCAGTTCAGTTAAGCCTACAGGAACAAAAGGCACACGCTCAAGGCTTGAGATTAAGCTTAAAACTTCGTAGGCGCTTCTCTGCAAGTACGGGCGTTTCTCATGCAGTGCTGCAACGTAACCGTTTAATGCTTCACGGTACTCAGCCATCTTCTCGAACTCATGAGCTGATGGCAATTTGCGGGGGACAAGGTTTTCGTCGAGGCTGCGTTTGAGTTCAGCTACGACTTGCTGCTTGTTGGCTTTGCTGCTGTGAAGCTCAAGGCAGAAATGCGCTAAACCAACTTCGCTTAGTCGTTTGTAAACCACTTCGAGGGCGGCCATTTTGTCGCTTACGAAGAGCACGGATTTTCCGTTGGCGATGCATTCTGCGATTATGTTTGCGATGGTTTGGCTTTTTCCTGTGCCTGGTGGACCCTTCATGACGAAGCTTTGTCCACGCAGGGCGTATTCGATGGAGATTCGTTGGCTGCTGTCGGCGTCGAGCACTTGATAGGTTTTTGCGGGAGCCTCAATTTTATCAACGTCTTTCTCGTCTGGCAAGCCGTCTAAAATGAGGTTGTCTTCTTTGATGCCGGCGATTGCTCGAATTATTGCGTGATGTGTAACTAAATCAGCGTTTGCTTCCAAGTCTTTGTAAATGACTAGTTTTTGGAATGAAAAAAGCCCCAGGTCAACTGATGGCTCTGCTTTCCAGCCCATTTCAGCAACAGTTTGATTAACCAAGTTGAAGTAGTCTGCCAAGTTTTGGTTTTCCCACTCTTCAGGCAAAGGTGGCAGGTCAATTTTGTAGTCGTTTTTCATTTTGACCTGCAATGCAGGGTTTAAGACTGCTTCTTCTTCAACCGGCGGCACCGCGATTGCATAGGGTTGGCGTATAGAATCTCTTGTTAACTCTAAAGGTACAAGAATTAGTGGAGACTGGACGTTTTCTTTTGTTTCCAAGTCTACCCAGTTTAAGGTGCCGAAAGCGGCATGAAAAATGCGAACGCCCCGTTCTCGGTAGTAAAGAAGCGAGCGCCACTGCAAGTTTTTGAGGCTTCTTTCAAGGTCTGCACGAGTTAAGCTTCCGCAGACCAGTTGATTTGCTGATGGGCGCTTTGGTTCTTCAGGCAGGGCGGCTGTTGCGTTGGCTTTGGCTGTTTTAGCTTTAGTTTTGCCTTTTGCCTTCTCTGGCTTTTCAGGCGGCTTGGTTTCTTCTGGAGGCAACCAGAATTCTAAACGACGCTTTTTCAATACTAGCGCGTTGAAGACTGCTTGCGGGTCAGGCTGCGAAACAGGAAGGTTTCCTCGCCTTGTTTTATGGAAATACAGGAGGTTGTTTCTTTTTGACAGGTCGATTAATCGAGACTTCCAATCTTCAACTCGTTTCATAGGTTGAGAGGTAACAGTTTGCGTCATCAAACCACATCCACACACGATAGTGCATTATTGTGCGGATGTTTCTTTAATATTTACGGTTGTACCGCGGCAATTCAAGCAATGGATTGGCTTAGTTAAAAGCACTCAAGAGCCGGTTGCTTTTTCAATTGCTTCCAAAAGTACTTGCTTAACGTTTTCTAGCCCTATTTTTCTTGTTTCAAGAACTCTAAGGCCAATCCCTGACTTTTCCAACTCATCTTTGCATTTATCGGCGTTGCCGCAAGTGTCTAAAAGAACGATACCTTTAATGCCGCTGAAAAGATTCGCAAAAGCTGCCTCATCAACGCCTTCATCCCGCATCTTTTCCTTCATGCGCTTGAAAAATCCTATCATTCCAGGATCCATAAACATCAAGTTATGCTCAGGGTCAGCCTCTAAGAATTTACCTTTGCCGCCAAGTTGGCAGTCAATACAATTTACCGCGTCAACTTTGACTACACCATACTCTTCCGCTATCTTCTTCATCTCATTGTTTTGTCCAAGGCAGAGGTCGCCGTAAACTAGCACTACTTTGCCACTGAAACACTTTAGGGTTTGTTCTAGAACTTTACGCAGGTTTTTCTCTAGAAGCTCATAATCCACATGGAAGTATTTGTTGACAAAAACCAATTCAGCTTTTAAGCTGCCTTGTTCAACGAGTTTTTCAAGCTCTTCTTTTAGAACACTGCAAGAAACAAAACAAACCTTAACTTTTTCGTTCACTGTTTATTCAGCTTCTAAAATGAAGCCTATTTATCCAATCGCCAATAAAGCTTTTCTCCACATCATAATACTAAAGCTTGACGATAATATTAAGAAAAACTGGTTTTGGTTGGTTGGCTTAAAATTTAAATCAAGCGAGCAAGCATTAGCTTGATAGGTGAATACCTACTCAGCGATGGGAACATTTTCCCCTCTCTTCCTGAATAAGAAGGGGTTTTTATTTTCCAATCGTTGAGTAGGGAACTCACCTAACTTTTTTAGACCTTAAAGCAGAATTAGCTCTTAGTTATTTTTCGCTTAAAGTGTCAAGGGTTTGAAGCAGTATCTTTGCCACTGCGGCCACTGCTGCGTTGTACTGCATGAGCCGAAGTCTAACGTTAACTCCATGCCTATCTTTAGTTGCTCTTGCGTTAAGCCCTGGATCATTCCGGGGATTTTCAAGCCGTTTTCCAGTTGCACGATGCCCACGGCGTAGGGTGTTAATGCTTGGAATTGTTGTGGTGCAACGCTGATGACTGTGTAAGTGAGCAGTTTGCCCCTTCCAGAAACGCTGACCCATTCGAACTCTTGTGAGAAGCAGTTGTCGCATAAGGGTCTTGGTGGCAAATGGATTTTTCCGCATTTGAGGCATTTCCCAGCCATAAGTTTGCGCTGTTGCAGGAACTTGTAGAACTGCTCGATTGTGAATGGTTCTTGTGTGCTCATTTTTAAGCGCTCCTGTAAATGTGAACTGCCGCTGTAGCGCCTGAGCCGCCAACGTTATGTGTTAAGCCCAATTTTGCGTCTTTTACTTGGCGTTTTCCAGCTTGCCCTGTGAGTTGCAGGTATATTTCGTAGGCTTGCGCTGTGCCTGTAGCGCCGACAGGGTGACCTTTGGCTTTCAAGCCGCCGCTCGTGTTAACTGGAATTCGTCCGCCGAGGCGGGTTTCGCCGCTTTCAATTAGCTTTCCGCCTTCGCCTACGGGGCAGAAGCCTAAGTCTTCGTAAGCCATTAGCTCGGCGAATGTGAAGCAGTCGTGTACTTCAGCTAAGTCTAGGTCTTCTGGTTTGGCGTTTGCCATTTCGTAGGCTGTTTTCGCCGCTAACCGCGAGGCGTTCAGCGACGTGAGGCTTTTGCGTTCATACAAGCCAATGGTGTCACTTGCTTGTCCACTGCCAACTATGTGCACTGGCATATCCGTGTATTTGCTGGCGAGTTCAGGCTTGGTTAGGATTATGCAGCTTGCGCCGTCAGTTATCAATGAGCAATCGTAGAGTTTCAGCGGCCAAGCAACATAGCGTGACGCCATGGCGGCTTCGAGTGTGATTTCTTTTTGCATGTGAGCTTTCGGGTTGAGGCTTCCATGATAATGGTTCTTGACGGCTGCTAAAGCCATCTGCTCCTGCGTTGTTCCGTAAGCGTGCATGTGGGCGGTCGCCATCATTGCGAATAACGCTGGGAAGGTGATGCCGTGCCACTGTTCAAACGGGTAATCCGACGCCATAGCCAAGTACTCAGTAACCTCAGCCGTTGTGCGATGCGTCATTTTCTCAACGCCGCCAACCAAAACAACATCCGCAAGACCAGACATTGTAGCGTAAATTCCAGCGCGTAACGCAGCGCCTGAAGAAGCACAAGCCGCCTCAGTCCGCGTTGCTGGAATACCGGTGAGTCCTGCCCAATCCGCAACGGCTGCTCCCATGTGACCTTGATGCTCGTAGGCTTCACCCATGTGCCCGATGAACATGGCTTTTATGTCGTTTTTTGGGTCAAGTTTGGGGCAGCGGCTGAACGCTTCTTTAGCTGCCTCGGAAAAGATTTCTCTTGCAAGTAAACCATCATGCTTGCCAAACTTGGACATCCCAGCGCTAATTATGCTGACGAGCGGTTTACCATTCAAACGCGCAGTTCCCTCTCTAATGCCTATACACTGATGCCAAGCCTAAATAAAAACTATACAACAAAATGCCTGAAGCAACACGGATAAAT
>JBEKHJ010000145.1:0-4321 GCA_050012335.1 Bathyarchaeia archaeon | reverse complement strand
CAGCACCAGACACTCGTAGTATGATTGGTTTCTCAATGGCTGGGTCAATGCAGTTTCGCAGAACACCTCGCGTAAGCATGATTGCATCGGCGTATTGATAGATGGGTTTGATTGTTTCTCCCGGCTTCTCCAAGCAATGTGTTGGTCCTTGGAAGTACCCGTGGTCAATGGGCAAAAAGAGGGCTTTGCCGTCTTTTTGGATAAGTTTGTTTAATCTGTTTTTCATTCCCCACTCCATAGTTATTTCTCCTCGGAACCTTTTGGTTTTAGAATTAAATAACCTTTCCGATACTACCGCAAAGAAACTTCGATTAAGGGCAATGTAAGATTATGCGAGCCTTTTTTTACGGATTGTTGCCTTTAACGCGTTTTGTCATTTATTGAGTCGATTACTTTTCTGAGTTCTTCTTTTTGAGTGTGCCATTCAAAAGAATGGGGCAAACCGATGAGGTTAGCAGTCAGTATCTTAAGCTCTGGGGGCAGGAATACTTCGTATTCCCTTGCAGTTTGAATAAAGTTAAAGCCAGCGTTTTTCACGGATTGAAACAACTTTCTCTTTTCATCATCTGTGAGTGAACCATAGTATGGAGGTCTTTCCTTTCCCCACATGTTATCAAATTGTATTCCTGGTCCATAACTGAAAATAGAGACTTCAACGCCAACCGCTTTATCCAATCTTGTCTTTTCCGATTTAATGTACTCCGTTATTTTTTCAACACTATTATTAGATGACAAGGCTTTCCAATTCTCATGCATGTGGATGCCGACAACATGGTTATGTGACATAGCATTTCTCAATACTTCTTTATGCTTTTCGGCAAAATATGGAAATGCTAAAAACATCCCTCTTGCCTGGTTTCTTTCCAGTATCTGCAGCACTTTGCTTACAGTTCGATCAATGACTCCAGGTGAGACTTTAACGTCGACTTCGTCGAGAGCTCTATGGTTAGACGGGCCACTCCATTCAGGGTTAGGAATGATTCGTTCGCCCCACTCTGTGGTGAAGCCGACTTCCATATGCGCGTAGAAGAATTTTCCACTAATCGATTGATTTTGTTCCATTTGTATCCCTTCCGCCCTGTTCTTAACTTGTTCTGCTTTTCTTAAAATGATTAATTGCACTTTCAACTACTTCGCTTCTGTCACGATAGTTTCCTGCTTTAACTTGCTGGTCAATCCACTCAACAAGCCCATTGTCTATGTTAGCTAAAACGGTTCTCTGATTGTTTTTTAATTTCAAGCTGACTGAAATAATATAACCTTTTTCTATAAGCCAGTGATGAAACTGCCATGTGGTATATAGGCATCCGCTGCTGCACTTTTGCCTCGTCTGCTCGTACGCTGGGGAAGCCTCTGCCAGCTTGTTTAGTTCCATCTGCACGGGGCATTGAACGTCTTTGCAGAATTCTCTTCGCTTGTACTCAACAAATCCTTCAAGAGTCATTTTCATCGGTGGCTTACTGCTCGTTTAGACTTAATAAGCCTTGTTTTTCTAGTACAATCGCTTACGAATACAGTTGCAAACTAGCATGTGCTTTTAAGGCACGTTTTCAATTTTGCTTGTATGCCAAAACTGTATCTTTTAGGCGGAGAAAACGTCTTTAGAAGAAGTGCAAGGGAAGTAAACGAGAGAGCCTTCCAAGAGGCAGGAGAACCTCTAGTTGTTCTGGTGTTTGCTTGGGCAAGAGCATCATTCGATAAAGAGTATAAAAAAAGGGAAAGGCTGGTTGATTACTTCATAAGCCTTGGCGCCAGTAAAGTTAACTTTGTAGAATACTCAGATTCAAAAGAAACAATCGCTGAAAAAACATCATCCTCCAATCTAATTTACTTGACAGGTGGACTTGTAAGCGTTCTAATTGAACGCCTTAAAAACATGGAAGTAGACAACTTGCTCCGTGGTTACAGTGGAGTTATAGTTGGCCGAAGTGCAGGAGCACTGGCCCTTTGCAAAAAATGCGTAATCACTTACCGCAGCAACTCAAAAGTCAAACTGGTCGGTGGTCTTGGCTTAGTAGACTTCACCCTTAAGGCTCACTATAAACCGGAAAAAGATAATGAATTGAAAAGATTATCAAAAGAAGAGAAAATTTACGCTGTCCCTGAAGGTTCAGCACTTGTTTATGATAATGGCGCTTCCTCGTTTATTGGAGAAGCTTATTTATTTGAGAATGGCAAGAAGCGCATGTTAACGTAGTAATCTTTTGCCGTTCTATAATCGTTCTCTTAATCTCTTAGGCATCTGTGACCACAAAAAGTTGGCACAAACTGAATTTTGAGCCTGGGCGGTTGATTAATTTAGTCTTTCTTAGAGTAAATAGCCAGAACAACAGTTGCCAATACAAGAACCAAGAGCACTATGCCGAAAATGGTGAGCGGAATCCTGAAAGCAGGCTCAGAATGCAGAACCGTAGTCGACGGAGTCATAATTAAACCTCCCAAATAAGCCGCTAGGAAAATGCCCACAAAGACGGCGCCTACACCTTGAACGGCTAACAAAAAATTAGTTATTCGCTTATCGTTTAGTTTCAATTAAAGTCACACCGTTGGCTTATTGAATTATTAATAATTTCTTATTTAAGACTTTAAGCAAGAGAAGGATTGGTTTTCGAATTCAGGCATTTTGCACACACCGCAAGTATAATATACTTAACCGAACGATTTTGTTTAAACCGAATCCACGGTCGATTTTATGACAACAAAGACAATCTACTTCCCAGTAAAGGTAGGCTTGCTAATAGTTGTCGCTTCGTATTTCCTATTCACTGCCCATGAATTATTTACCTTTCAATGGATTGGCGAATGGAACAATGGCGGTTCATTTTCATTCAGCATACTCATCGAGGATATTCCCGCAACAATCGGACTCATTTTCCGATTCATAGGCAGCCTCATCGCAATAGCCTCTGTCATCTTCTACTTTTCCAAAGGACTATCTCCGACGGCAAGAGTGTTCAGGATTTTGAGGTGGGTTTTGGTTTTTGAGGGAATTTATTGGCTGGGGCTTATTACAACTGCTGCAGTGAGTGTTCAGAGCCTTTTGCTGACAGTTTCAGCCAGCCCAACGATGATTGGAGTACTGAGCTTATTAGTGATTGGCGTTATTCCGAGTGTCGTAGAATCCATCGTTCTCCCCATCACTTTATTCGTATTTGCTTTCCGGTTAAATCCAAACAAACCCATGAATAAAGCAATAAAATGGGGATTTATCACAGGCACAATGTACATCTTCGTTTTTTGGCTAACCAACACAAGCATGTGGGTTGCAACAGTAATGCAGAAAGGAACCGGATACCTAACTTCTTACCCTGAAAACCTGCTAAGCTTCATCTTAACAACAATCGGCTTGCTGGCATTGGCAATTTACACAGCGTACTTTGCGAAGAAATCCAGCGGAGCCCTGCAAGAGCTGAATCTGAAAATTATAGGCGTTATAATAACAGTGCTCGGGCTCTATTTTCTATGGAACTATTTAGCATGGATTTTCTTTGGAGGCAATTACTTGTGGAGCGACTGGTATGCATGGTTCCTGGGACATAACATGGACTTGTGGATGCTTTCACTTCCCCTGCTCGGCTTACCGCTGCTTTTCACCAATAGGCTTTCAAAAGAAAATAATTCCAAATAGCATGACACTGTAACTGGAGCATATGCGCCAAGCAACATTTTTTCATACTCTTAATTAAATAGGGAAAACATTGTCATTTCAGGTGCTTAATGATGACGGAGAAAAAAGGTAAAGCTCAGGGTAGTCGTGATGCGTGTGTTAGGGCTATTGCTGAGGAGTTAAAGAAGGATAAGTGGGAAGTTAATGCGAACTTGGAGGGTTGGGGAAAGCCTTCACAGGTTGGGCCTTTTGTTCCTGATGTTGAAGCCAAGAAAGGTTGTCTTAACCGTATTTGCCAAGTTGTTACAGAGGAAATGTTTGAAGGCAACAAGAAGCGGTATATTGAGTTTAAGAATTACTGCGACGAATATGACTTCCACTTGTACGTGGTAGATAAGGATGGCAAGCGTAAGCAGATTGATCCTGAAACGTTTGGGAAAAAATAGCGCTTTTACATAGATGCACTATAGATAAATTAATGACTTAAAAACTCCATTTTTGATAACTTTTAAAAGCAGCAAAACATCAAACAATTTGACCAAACAATGCACAAATCAGCCATCCTTGCAATCCTCCTAACCATGCTCATCTTAACCGCATCATTATCAGTAGCTTTCGCTGATGTCTCCGTTGGCGTGAAGAAAGGCGACTGGATAGAATACCAAGTAACAGAAACAGGCAATCCAACCCCAGACTTCAACATAACGTGGGCAA
>JBEKHJ010000144.1:0-4357 GCA_050012335.1 Bathyarchaeia archaeon | reverse complement strand
CTCGTTAACTTCTTGGCTTATGATAAGTTGGGGTAACTCTTCTTCTTCCTCTTCTTCGGACACTTTAACTTCAAGTTTCATGTGTTTTGTTATGAAAGCTTTAATCATTTGGATTGCTCGTGGAGCACGCTTCTTTGGTGGCCTAACCAGTGCTTTCTGCAGAGGAATCGTGTAGGTTCGTTCTTCAACAATCTCTTCTTCCTCTTTCTTTTTCTTGCGTGGTTTGGCTTCCTCTTCTTCTGCTGGCTGCTCTTCAGCTGGAGCTTCCTCTTTTGCCGCTTCTTCTCCCTTAGCATTTTCGTCTTCGTTAAGGTCTGGTAATTCTTCTGCTTCTTCGGTTTTCTGCTGTTCTTCTTTGTCTTCTTTAACCATGTAGCTTCTACTTCTCCTATGCCTTTATTTTCCTGGTTCTCCAGTTTCGTCTTTGCTTAGGGTTATTTCTAACTTTACCATCAGTTCGGGCAATTACCCAAGTTGGAACAGACTGTGCCTCTTTGCCAGCTTTAGCTAGCCTACGTTTTTTTGCTGTAGGTTTAACTCGTGCCATGCTTTCATATCCTTCTTATTGTTGGTTCTCGCTTCCGTGATTGAAGCTGAATCAATATTTGCTTGAGCTGAGCATCTGGCAATGGAATAGGCAACTTGCCAGTTTGCGCCAGTTCAATCAGCTGCAGTTCTATTTGCTCTGCGAATTCAGGCTTAACCATCTTCAGGTTATTTAGCCTTTGCCGAGCTTCAGGCGTCAATATTTTGCTTAGAAACGCCTGTTTTTGAGCTTCCATTTGCGTTTCTGCTTGAGTTTGTCTTTGCTCGTCACTTACTCTTTGCTGCATCGACAATAGTTTTCTTTTGCGGATCTGCTCAAGCTCTTCATCCGACATTGTTGCTATTCGCCTTGATACTTCTTGAGCTCTGGGATAGTTTTAACTATTTCCTTATGCAAGTCTCCAGCAACTTCCTGCAGAAGCTTGCGACCTTTAGGAGTCATTCTTCTTCCCTGAGGCCTTGTGATTTGAACTAAACCAGCAGTCTCAAGTTGCTGCAGAATCTTGCGGATGCTGTTTCCACCAGCTTTTGTTGCATGTGAAGGTTTAACACCATTATTCTTTCTTCCGCCATAATCAGCACGCAGTTTCTCCAATCCGATTGGACCATGAACGTAAACTTTGCGAAGTATGGATGCACTTCGAGTATACCACCAATTCGGATTCTGCGGCTGCTTTTCTACATGAGTGCCTGTTTTAGCAAAACTTGCCCAGGGAAGAGGCTGAACTTCATCAACATTTTCCCTAAGATACTTTGCTAATCGATCGATGAATTTTGAAGCTGGAACGTCATGAGGAGTCGTCAAGATGCTCTATCCTTTGTTTTTCCTTGCAGTAAAACAATGAAGCCTAATATAAATATTCTCTGAACAACTAGTAGACTCTATTGCTCTTTTTTAATTAGCTTATTTTAAGAGCAAGTTACAGCTAATTACGTTTTTCTTGAACAGTAATGCTTATAGGTATATACGTAATGTATATCTTTTTGATTCATATGGGGCAGATTGATGTTATTACGGTTAAGGTTCCGAGTGAATTAAAGAAGAAAATGAAGCAGATCAACATCAACTGGAGCGAGTATATCAGGGAAAGCATCAAAAAAAAGATAGATGAGCAGAGATTAAAAGCCGCTTCGGTTAAGCTTGATGAAGTTCGGATGCGAGCTAAACCTGTACCTACCGATGAGCTGATATCCTGGATTAGAGAGGACAGGGAGAGATAAACACGGCTCGCTACGTTGTGGATGCTAGCATAGTCGCAAAATGGGTCCTGCCAGGTGAACCGCATCAAGAAAACGCAGTTAAATTAATGGAAGACTATGTCTCAGGAACTGCTGAATTATGTGCACCTTCTTTCATATCACAGGAGATCGCTAATGCTCTTTGGAGAGCTGTAAAACTAAGAAGAATTTCCGATGAAGATGCCCAAGTATCCTTGAAAGCCTTAAACGATATGCAAATAGAACTCTATGAGTTAGATTGGGACCAGCTATCTCAAACACTAAAGATAGCATGCAAATTAAACTTGACAATTTATGATGCATCATACCTTTTTCTAACTCAAAAAGTCAAAAGCCGACTTATCACAGCCGACAACAAACTATACGAAATGGCAAAAGGGCACTTCGAAGTATTACATATCAAAGACTACTTGTGATTCACTAAAATAAGCTAATAGCCCTTGTTTTAAGACGCTAACTGCGTAGGCACATTAGGTTTCATCTAGCCCTATCCCTACAAACTTCAAACATCTTTTGAAAATTAAAGTGCAAAAATGGTTGCTAAAGCCGAAGGCAGGCGATTTTATTTTGGGGGCTCTACTGCTTTACGCTTCCTAAAAAGAATAAACACGTGACCTCTAACCTCAACCAAAGCAGCACCAGTTTGCTCAGCAGCCTTAGCTGCTATCGACTGAGCCGTATTATCCCCCTGCAAGGCGGCAGGCAAAATCCTAACCTTCACCATCTTGTTCTTCTGAAGTTGCTTCTCAATCTCACCTATCAATTGAGGAGTCAAGCCATCCTTGCCAACCCAAATGGTAGGATTCTCATCTTTCAACACGTGCCTAACATGACGCTTCATTCGAGTAGTTATTTTGCTCAAGTTCCTTTTGCTCCTTTTTCTTCCTTAACAATATACGAGTCTGGTTGCCGCAGTTTAAACACGTTATTACAACATGAGGCTCCCTTTTCTGCTTTATCCTAATGCGACAATTATAACCCTGCACAAGCAGCGCATTGCAGTTTTTGCAGGTTTCACGCTTTAACTCAACTGGCAAACGAATTTTTACAGCCATAGCAATTCTCCTAGCAGACTTAATGTACTGCATGGCTAATTGGGGATTAGTCTTGCGAACCTGCTTTGCCTGCTCAAACAATATCTGAATACGCTGTTTTGCTATTTGCTTAACACTGGTCGGTTTCATCTATTTCCCAAACAACCCAAAAAAATACTAGACTCACACATAAGACTTGCGTCTAAGTTAACTTCTTTTCTTTGAAAGCTCAACTTTCAACCTTTTCAACGCTTCATCAATCTCAAGCGGCTTATTCCGCAATACTTGCTGAGCCTTTGAAGTATCAAGCGAAGAATCTATAGGTCGTTTTGCAGGCCACTTAAACTGTGAAGACAAAGCAGGGTCAATCAGGCTCTTATCCAAGGCAAAAGTCTCAGCGATTAATTCAGCAAACTGGTACCTGCTGACGCGAGTGGCACCACAAAGATGAAACGTTCCTGTTAACCTGCGTTCAACAGCTTCCAAGGTCATCTCAGCCAAATTTGTGTTCAACGTAGGCGTGTTCCACTGGTCAGTAACAATCTTAACATGTTCACCTTTACCAAGCGTATCGATTAACCAGAGAGCAAAATTGACTTTTCCAGCGGCAGGAGTTGAACCGTAAATAACGCTTGGCCTTGCAATAAAGTATTCTGCTTGGGTTTTTACTAGTTCTTCAGCGTTAAGTTTGGTTAACCCGTAATAATTAATCGGGTCAGGCTTATCCGACTCCTTGTATCTGCCCTTTTCGCCGTTGAAAACGTAATCTGTTGAAATATAAATCAGGAATGAGCCCGTACTCTTGGCTGCTTCCGCGATGTTTTTTGTGCCTTCAACATTTATTTTCCAAGCAAGCTCCTTATTCAACTCACATTTATCCACATCAGTCAAAGTAGCAGCATGAACTACAACGTCAGGCTTAACTCGCTTAAACGCCTCATTAACCAACTCCTTATTTGAAACGTCAAATTTAACGAAGTTACCACAAACCGGCAACTCCTGAACATCACATGAATAAACCTCAAAATTTCTTGCAACGGCAATTTCCGCTAGTTTTGAACCGTAAAGACCACTGGCGCCAGTGATCAAAAGTTTCAATGAAGACCACCTAACTTCCAAGGCGTCGGATGAAGAATCACGTCCGTGGCAAACGGCGTCCACCAATGCTCATTTTCTAGATACCACCGAACAGTCGACTCCAAAGATTCCTCGAAACTAAATTTTGGCTGCCAACCCAGCATGGATCTTATTTTTGAAGAATCCAAACTGTATCTTGTGTCATGCCCTGGACGGTCTTCCACAAAAGTAATCAAACTCTCAGGCTTATGCAACAAAGCAATAATTTTTTTCGCAATCTCAATGTTAGGAACTTCATTCCCAGCTGAAACATTGTATATTTCTCCAGCATTTCCTTTCTCAAGAACCGTTGCAATTGCTTCGCAGTGATCTTGAACGTAAATCCAATCACGAATGTTTTGCCCAGACCCGTAAATCGGTATCGGAAGGTCCCTTAGCGCACGAATAACGATTTTAGGAAT
>JBEKHJ010000143.1:0-4367 GCA_050012335.1 Bathyarchaeia archaeon | reverse complement strand
TACCTTTCAATGATGATATTTTTGACATCGTCACATGCAGTAGCGTCTTAAATAACCTTCCTGGAGAAAAGAACAGAGTCAAAGCCCTGAAGGAAATCTTTCGAGTCTTGAAACCCGGAGGAAAATGTATGCTACTTGAACCTCTCAGGAACCTAAGAATGTTTTTCGCTTTCACACCGTTCGCGTTTTATCAGTTAGGAAAAAGCGAACACTGGGAAAAGTACGCCAAGACTGCGGGCTTTTCAAAAGTGAGATTCCACGATAAAAAAGGCAGTGGCATTTTTATCCTAGAGAAATAAAGAAACGCTGCTAATTTTTCCGCTAACTGCCTAGTCTTTAATTGTCAAAGTGTTATAACTTGTCGTTTTCAGGTGCACACGTTTGGAGCAAGGCTTTAATGTAAATTAACAGTTAACGTTTAGTGAAGCTTATGATAGTTGGAATTTGCGGAAGCCCAAGAGAGCAAGCCACTGATTATGTTTTGAAAGAAGCCCTGCGAATGCTCAGCGAGAAAGGGTTTGAAACATGTTTTTGGACCATTAGAGGGAAGCGTGTTGGATTCTGTACGCACTGTGATTTCTGCCTGAAAAACAAGGAATGCGCATTCAAAGATGACATGCAAGAAGTCTACGCGCTCCTGAAAGATGCAAAGGGCATAATTTTTGCTACACCAGTTTACAATGGCGGAGTCAGCGCACAAACCAAAACAATAATGGACCGCTGCAGGGCTGCTGTGGCAGGTGACCCTGACTTTTTCAGGGGCAAAATCGGCATGGGAATTGCTCTGGGCGGAGACAGGGCGGGAGGGCAGGAAAGCGCGTTAATGCAGATTTTAACGTTTTACGTTCTTAATGGCGCGGTTCCTGTTAGCGGCGGGTTTTTTGGCGCTAATTTAGGTGCAACTTTCTGGACCAAGGACACGCTGGAAGGCGTCAAGCTTGACGAGGAAGGTTTTAGGAGCTTGAGGAAGACTGTGAAGCGGTTTGCAGCTTTCGTTGAGAAGTATGGAGAAAAATAACAAGGTGAGCGTTATGGGTGAAAGCGTTAAAGCGAAAAAGCGTAAGGTTGCTTGGGGAATCACTGGCGGCGGTGACAAAATCGCTGAGATATTGGATGTAATGAAGGATTTGAAGAGGCAGTCGGAAGAAGTTGTCGAGATTCAGGTTTTTCTTTCCAAAGCTGCTGATATTGTGTTAAAATATTATAAGCTTGAGGATGATTTAAAGCAGAATTTTCAAAAAGTGCAGCTTGAAATTAATTCTAACTCGCCTTTTCTTGCCGCTTGGCTGCAAATGCGCAAATACGAGTTTTTGCTGATTGCTCCCGCGTCATCGAACACGGTTGCTAAAATCGCCAACGGCATAGGTGACACGTTGCTTACGAATGCGGCGATTATGAGTTTGAAAGCTTTTGTGCCCGTTTACGTACTGCCAACAGATTACAGGGAAAGCATTGTTTACACGAAACTTCCAAACGGCAAGGAAATGAAGCTTAGGGTACGCAAAGAAGAAGCTGACCAAGTCCGAAAACTCGAAAGCATGGAAGACATGCATGTACTGGAAAGCCCTCAGAAGATGCGAGAAGCCTTTCTGGAATGGCTAAAAACAATCAAAGCCTAAATATTATTTCGAATTATTAGGATTTAGGTTCAATAGACAAGGCTAACTTAGGAGTTCCTGAAAGCTCGCGTTGCCGTTTTTCATTATAAGCAAGGATAATACTCCGAAAGTCCTTAAGCCAACCGCTATTTATGTTGGAATTCATTACATACTCCTGTTTAAATTACTTCTGCGATATTTCGATTGCTTGCGCGTACTTAGGCAAAACTACTTTGCCTGGAAACATGCTCTCGAATAAGTCAGGATTTGTCGTATGAATGGGAATAATTTTTGCTGGATTTATTCTCTCTATCAGTTCCTTGAGTTCGATTTTTGAAGCATGTCCTGAAACGTGTCTTCTGACAAATATTTTTTGCTCATTCTTAATTTCATAGTCATAGTCGATGTTAAAAAAATCCAACCAATTCACCATTTTGGTTTCATCAATCTCCATCTCTTCATTGAAGGGTTCAGTTGAAGCAGAAATATAACGGGTCTTATGATTAGTGCCAAGGGGAATTAGGTCAAATAGTTCGTTTGCATCCCAATACGAGAACATTAAAACGTATTGCTTAGGTCTTTGTCTAATCTGGTAAGCTCTAACCCCATTGTCTAAATGATGCGTTGCTAACGCATAGAGCTCTTTGTAATCATATGGTTCATGCTTACTTGTTAATGGCAATGGATTTTTGGGGTTATTTGGGTTGCCGCCTATGCCTAGCCTCTCTGCAACACGCACAATGTTGCGATCGTCTTGGGCAATGTTTCTTCCATGAAAGTGCAGATAGCCCATCTTATACTTGTCATAATCAGCTTTTGAATATAGCAAATCGCCTTCTCGTTTCAAGTAAACCTTAAGGTGCGCTATCGCCCTCGGGTCCACATACTCCGTTGGAAAACTATAATACATCTCATAAAGAAGGTACGCCAGCTTAGGTGAAATTACCAATGTACGACCATTTTCTTTCGTTGCTTGATAAACCGTATTGAAACGTGTTAGATCTTTCCAACCAAAGTTAATGAGAACTAATCCTCCTGCATGCCCAATGTCAGCACTGATTTCTCTCCCCACTTCCTCCTCAGTCAAAACCTCATCTGAACTAACCCTGGTTCCTTCCGTAATCAAAAAATCAACAGGACCATCAATCGACCGAACATAATTATCGATCGAAACCTCATTAGCACCATGAAACCTCACGTCTCCAGTGTACAGAACACGCTTGCCGTTTGGAAGAGTGAGAAGTACTGAGCAGGAACCTGGCACCGAGTGCCCAACTGGAATCAGCTTGTACTTGATACCCTTTATCTGCCCCTCAGAAGCTGTGTTAAACGTCCTATACTGAGGCGCAATGTCATACGTAAACTTGAATTTAGTTTTCGGATCTTCAACAACTGGCAACTCTTCCTCTTTTTCTTCACTGCATGCACATTCGCCAGGACAGAGCGTCTTAAACAAAACAGGTTTCTGCTTAATCGTAACTTTTTTCGCAATTTTGTAGTACTGGTCATCGACGCCAGAAACCGAAACATCAGTCATTGCCTTCGCCAAGACCTTTGTCTTTTCCGTGCAGTAAACCGGAATGCTCGCGTCAAGGAAGCTAACGTCTTGGATGTGATCAAAATGAGCATGCGAAACAAAGACGCCATCAACCGCGGGGCACTCAGAATTGCAAGGGCAAACATTCGTCGTTTTCCAGTAATCCAAGGCTTCATCCAAAGGAACTTTTTCCCTAACCTGAGCGTTTTCAAACAAAAGCGTCACATCTACCATGTGAGGAGTATAAATACCATCGATTTTAGGCAATATTCCAAGCCTCAGCATGTCCCTTAGGGCATTCTTGGACCGCATTTGAAGGAACTCTGAAAAATACTCCCCATATTCCCCCATTCTTCTACCGAAATCTAAAAGGACCGAACCGTTTTCAGTCTGAAGTAGAATCTTATTGCCGCCAATTTCATCGACCCCGCCGTAAAACGTAAGCTTAGCTGTCATAGCTTATCCCGAATGCCAGTTACAAGCTAACTTGCTTTAATAATTTGTCAGTAAGCCAGCTATAGGATACTTACTATATCCTTGATATCAGTTAGTTCATAATCAGGAGCCCCAGGCTCGGCTATTTTTTGCCCATACTTGGAAAGCTTTTGAGTGTTCTAAAGGTTAATATTTCTTTGCTGCTTAAGGTGGAGGCATGTCTTTTCATGTTAGGCGCAAAGACCGAGAAATCACAGACCCCGAAGAGTTGCGGCAGGTGCTGAAGGCTACTAAGTATGTTACTGTTGCCCTCTGCATGGAAGATGAGCCTTACCTTGTTTCGCTCAGCCACGGTTACGATGAAGCCAAGAACTGCCTCTACTTTCACTGTGCGCCTGAAGGCAAAAAACTCGTTTACCTAAAAGCGAACAGTAAGGTGTGGGGGCAGGCAGTGCTGGATTTCGGCGTTACGGATGAATGCGATTACGCTTACACTTCTGTCCATTTCTGTGGCAAAATGCACCTAATCAGCGATTTAAAGGAGAAGCAGCATGCGATTGAAGTGCTGGTGCGGCAGGTTTCCCTTAACCCTGAGGCGAAACTGGCGAAGATTAAGCCTGAAAAACTCAGTAAAACAACGATGGGCAGAATTGATATCGATTACATGTCAGGTAAAAAGCATCAAATCCCAAAAAGCAAAAACTAATTTCGGCTACTTTATGAGTTTAATTGACGCCCTATTGTCTATTGCCAATTTTCCTTTCAAGTCTAATTTCGTCATGTTTTCGCTCCGTTTT